>JAJYJN010000053.1 GCA_021789455.1 bacterium
CGTAACCTACGGGGAAAAAATTAAAATTATAAAACAGTCGAAGCTAAGTAAAAATGAAAACCTGTTCGGAGTCAATTTAAAAAGGGTTTCAAGATTAATCGCATCGGACAGATGGGTTAAGGACGTTACGGTTTACAAGAAGTATCCGGATAAGATAGTGATAGTTTTAAAAAAAAGGAAAACGTTTGCAATGATATCTTATGAAAATAATCTTTATTACATAAGTCCGAACGGATATATAATAGGCAGGGCCGATTACGGCGTAGGCTATAAATATCCGGTTATTACAGGTTTAAATATAGACAGCGATAATGCCGGCGGTTATTTTAGGAAGCTCAGGAAGGCGTTGTATTTTTTAAAAATTGCAAGAGCTTCTATTCTTTCCGGCCTTATCGGCGAGGTGCATATAGAAAAAGATAACGGAATAGCGGTTTATACAGGCAGCGGATTATATATAAAATTCGGCATAGGCATGTATAAAAACAAGCTTAAAACGCTTAAGAAGCTGTTTTACGAAATCAACAGGCTTAATATTAAGTATAAGCCTTATATAAACTTAGAATATAAAGATGAAGCGGTTATAAAAGTAAACAGGGGCTCCAGGGTATTGCCGGCAAATTATAAAAATAACGCGGTGTCGCCCGACGCCTTTAAATAAAATAAATATATATCGGTTCAAAAATAGAGGACGAATTGGAAAAGAACAATAACATTTTTGTCGGATTAGACATAGGAACGACCAAAGTCTGCGCAATAGTCGCCGAGGCCAAAAACGATTCTTTAGAAATAATAGGCGTAGGTACAAGCGGCTCCGCCGGACTTAAAAACGGCGTCGTAGTCAATATTGAAAATACGGTGGAATCTATTACCAAAGCCGTAGAAGACGCCGAACTTATGGCGGGTTATCAAATTCAGGAAGCAGTAGTCGGGATTGCCGGTTCGCATATCCGCGGCTTCAGTTCCCGCGGAATAGTAGCCGTTAAAAGCAGAGAGGTGACCCAGCAGGATATAGACAGGGTAATATCCGCGGCTAAAACTATGTCCATACCTATGGACCATGAGGTCATACATGTAATTCCGCAGGGTTTTACCGTGGACGACCAGGATGATATTAAAAATCCTATAGGCATGAGCGGTTTAAGGCTGGAAGCGAGCGTCCATATAGTCACGGCTTCAAGCATAGCGGCGCAGAATATCGTAAAATGCGCCAACAAGGCAGGGATAGACGTTTCCGAAATCGTTTTGGAACAAATTGCGTCCAGCGAGGCTGTTTTAACCGAAGACGAAAAAGAGCTGGGAGTAGCCCTTATAGACATCGGCGGCGGAACTACCGACGTAGCTATATTTCACAGGGGAAATATAGTGCATACCTTTGTAATACCGAAAGGGGGACAGAGCGTTACGAGCGACGTGTCTAAAGGGACTACGACTATTCCTCAGGAAGCCGAAAAAATTAAGATAAAATTCGGCATAGCAAAGGAATCGCTTGCCGGAAAGGACGAGATAATAGAAATTCCCGGATTCGGGGGCAGGCCGCCGCGGCCCATATCCCGGCAGCTGCTCGGCAACATTATAGAACAGAGAATGGCCGAAATATTCACGTGGATTAGGAAAAATATCGAAAAAAACGGTCTGGAAAGCAAAATCCTTTCCGGATACGTAATTACGGGAGGGGCAGCTCTCATAGACGGTTCGGCGGAACTCGCCGTCGAAATTTTTAACGCTCCGGTAAGAATCGGCTATCCTTTGGATATGGGGGGTTTAACCGACGTTATAAGTTCTCCGATATATTCTACGGGAGTCGGACTCGTTAAATATGCGTATAAAAATAGAAACGGACTGAGTAAGAAATCTTTTTCTTCTAAAAACGGGGACAATCCGTTTGTTATTATAAAAAATTGGTTTTCCGATTTAATAGAATATTTTTTCTGATAATTAATAAAAACGCTTAATTTAATCGATATTTTTTACGATATATAATAAGGCAGATAAAAGGAGGGAATGATGTTAGAATTTGTAGAAAATAATGAATTAACGGCAAAAATAAAAGTTGTAGGCATCGGCGGCGGAGGCGGCAATGCGGTTAATACCATGATAGCGGCGGGACTTTCCGGAGCCGATTTCATAGCGGCAAATACCGATGCCCAGGCATTAAAAGCAAACGCGTCGAGTATAAAAATCCAGCTCGGAGAACAGATTACAAGGGGGCTGGGAGCCGGAGCCAATCCTGAAGTAGGAAAAAAATCGGCGTTAGAGGATAGAGAAAAAATCAGGGAGATTTTAGAAGGTTCGGATATGGTGTTTATTACCGCCGGACTCGGCGGAGGCACCGGAACCGGAGCTGCTCCCGTAATTGCGCAGATAGCCAAAGAAGTAGGAGCTTTAACCGTAGCCGTAGTCACTAAGCCTTTTATTTTTGAAGGCAACAGAAGGATGAAACAGGCGGACGAAGGTTTAAGGGAACTCAAGGCTGTCGTCGATACGGTCATTACCATTCCAAATCAGAGGCTTTTAGCCGTTGCGGGCAAATCTACTTCTATGCTCGATGCTTTTAAAAAGGTTGACGAGGTTCTTCTTCAAGCCGTTAAAGGCATATCCGATTTAATAAATGTGCACGGCCTTATTAACGTCGATTTCGCCGACGTCAAGACTATAATGTCCGAAATGGGTATGGCGCTTATGGGGACGGGTATTGCGGAAGGGGAGAATAAGGCGCTGGAGGCGGCGCAGAAGGCCATTTCAAGCCCGTTATTAGAAGACATAAAGATAGAAGGCGCAAGGGGCCTTCTTATAAATGTCGCAGGCGGAAAGGATATGAGCATCTTTGAGGTAAACGAGGCGGCCGAAAAGATTAAATCCGAAGCCCACCCGGATGCCAATATAATATTCGGCGCAGTGATAGACGATACTCTCGAAGACAAAATGATGGTAACGGTCATAGCCACGGGATTGGGTTCCGAAACGCGTCCGATTTCCTTGGTTTCCGTTAACGGCTCCGGCGCATCGCCTGTCCAGGTTAATGCCGCCAATCCTGAAAATCAACAGTTTCCCGAAGCCGCGGATATAAGCAACAAAACCGAATCCAAAACTATATATATAGACAGATTTTCCGACAAAGAAGAAGAGGATGATTACGAAAGCGAAAGATACGATATCCCGACGTTTATGAGAAAACAGGCTGATTAATCATTATGCGGGGCGGAGGAGATTTTAAAGAATTCGATATTAAGGCAAAGATATGGCTTGAAAAAGACGGCGAACCGGTTTTCGGATTAGGCAGATTTCTTCTTCTTGAAAAAATAGAATCTTCCGGTTCTATATCTTCTGCGGCAAAAGAACTCGGTTATTCTTATAAGAAAGCATGGAGTTTTATAAATCTTATGGAAAAAAGATTCGGTTTCGAACTGGTCAGTAAAAAAATCGGGGGGAGGCACGGAGGCGGTTCCGTTCTTACCGAAAAAGCAAAAAATATAATGAATATGTATGAAGAATTGCTGGAAAAAGAAAAAATTTTTTTAAAAGATTATTACAGGCACACCCCGCATCTTTTACACCCCTCGAAACATTGAGGAGTAGTCTTAAAATTAGAGCCCCTAAAGCACTCGTCCAAAAGATATTTTTTTGTGACCCCCTGGTCTATTATTTCCCATGGTAAAAGTTCGTCTTTGCCGAAATTTCTTATAAAGTCGTTTATGCCGTATCCTTTAGCCTCCGCCGCATTTTTGAGGCTGATTTTATTTATAAAAGAATAAATCAAAATTTCGTTGGAAATTCTAGAACCCCTTGCAAAAAAAGCTTCGGTAAAAGCGGCGCTTAAAGAGTTTATATTAACATTGAGATTAGGCAGGCGCTTAAGTCCGTCCGTAATATAACGGGCTTTTTTGCGAAGAACGCCCGGATCTTCAAAATTTTCCCATTGAAGCGGCGTCCATGCTTTCGGAACGAAAGGTCCGAAAGATGCCGTAAGCAGGCCTATTCTTTTATTGATTTTAGAGGCTTCTATAAACTCTTCCCGCATTATTTTAATAAGATTTATAGTTTCGTCAAGGTCATTTTTTTCTTCGCAGGGAAGTCCGAACATAAAATATAATTTTATATTTACTATGCCCTTTTTTATTATATTTTTAAGGGCAGCCGTTATTTCATCGTTGCTTATATCTTTATTTATCATTCTCTTTAGCCGGTAAGAGCCTGTTTCTATGCCGAGCGTTACGGTTTTAATGCCGGTTTCTTTTATTAAATCCAGATTATTTTCGTCAAGGCAGTCGAATCTTATCGAAGATAACGAAAAATGTTTTTTAGAATCTAAGGAAAACCGCATAATTTTATTTATATTTTTGCTGTCCATAGTGCCTAATCCAACGAATCCGGCTTTATCGCTTTCGTTCAGGGATTCTATGGCTTTAAAAACAGCGCCCGGTTTCGATTCTCTCTGAGGCAGATATATAAATCCGGCGCTGCAGAAGCGGCAGCCTCTTTTGCACCCCCTTTCTATTTCAATCATATTTATATTGCTTAATTCCGAAAATTTAGTAGTAATAACAGAAGAAGAGAATACCGAATCCTTATCTGCCCATTTTCTTTTTATTTTTTCGGGAAAACCGGGGAGATGCCTGATTTCGCTTAAGACGTTAGCCCTTTTTTTATCGAATATAAAATTATAGGCTGACGGCACGTATATGCCGTCTATTTTTGCCGCATTTTCAAGGATTTCGTATTTATTTCCGTTTTCGGCTATTTTAAAAAAATCGGGGAAAATTGCTTCTGCCTCGCCTACAAACATAAGGTCGAAAATCGGGGCGACCGGCTCCGGATTTAAGAACGCTATCACTCCCCCCGCCATAATAAGGGGAAACGATTCGTCCCTGTCTTTCGAAAGGAAAGGAATTTTTTCTGCGGATAAAATCGAAAGGATATTAGAGAAATCGTTTTCATAGCTTAACGAAAAAAATATGAAATCATAATTTACGAGCCTCTGCCTAGTTTCGATGGATATAATCCCTTTAGATGCATCGTCCTGTAAAAAAGCCCTGTCGCAGGATATAGAACCCGATTTATTTATCAATTCGTACGCCCTTAAAAAACCGAGATTAGACATTGCGACTCCGTAGTAGTTGGGAAATACGATGACGGCTTTTAAATATGCGCCGGAGCGTTTTATTAAATTGCTTCGTTCGGATTCTAGATAGATGTCGTACAGTTTTTGCAGGTTATTTTTATTATTAACGTTAAGGCGGGGATTGGAAAAATTCCGGTTTCTGGTCATGCGGCGGTATTATGTTTCATGCTGATTTCACCGAAGCTATCCTTTCGGTGACGAGTTCGGCTATTCTTTCGTCTATGCCGAGATGATCGCCTAATTTAATATTAATATCGGGGTATTTTTCTTTATATCCGTTGATTATTTCCGGAATATCCCTCGAAACATGATTGCCCGAATATAAAAAATACGGTATTACGTATATGGATTCAAAATTTTCCCCTGCCAGTTTTTCGATAATATAGCGTATGTTAGGTTCGGCATGTTCCAAATAGGCGCATTCTACGTTTATTCCCTTAAGTTTAGATTTTATTATTTCAGTTATGCTCTTAAGAATATCGTTGGCTTCGCTTCGTCTGGAACCGTGTCCGAGAAGAACTATCGATTCTTTTTTCATAAATTTATCCTTTTTAAATTTATCCTTTCATTATACCGCCTATATATTTTATAATATTATTAAACGTTGTGCAATCGGGAGGTTTTTTAATGCGCATGAATGACGAATACGCCGTGAAGGTAGAACGCTTAGTTAAAAAATATAAAGATTTGACCGCCGTGGACGATATTTCGTTCACCGTGAATAAAGGCGAATTTTTTGCGTTTCTTGGGCCTAACGGAGCCGGTAAAACTACAACTATAAAAATTCTTTGCACTCTTGTGCGGCAGACGAGCGGCTATGCATATATCAACGGCTATAACACCTTAACGGACCCGAAAGAAGTAAGAAAATCCATAGGTCTCGTATTTCAGGACCCGACGCTCGATAACGATTTAAGCGCATACGAAAATTTAAATTTTCACGCGAAACTATACGGAATGAATAAAAGCGCTATTAAAGACAGGATAGATTATATATTAAATTTCATAGACCTATACGGATACAAAGATAAACCGGTAAAATTATTATCGGGCGGAATGAAAAGGAGGCTAGAGGTCGGAAGAGGACTGCTCCATTCCCCATCCGTCTTGTTCCTTGACGAGCCTACCGTAGGGCTTGATATCCAGACCAGAATAAATATGTGGGATTTTATAAACAGGCTCAGAAAAGAAGAGCGGACCACCGTATTTTTGACGACGCATTATATAGAAGAAGCCGAAAACTGCGATAATATAGCCATAATAGACAACGGAAAAATCATAGCGATAGACACGCCTTCCGCTTTAAAAAAGTCTGTAGAATCCAAAACCAACGAAATCGCCACGCTTTCCGACGTTTTCATATCGCTCGTGGGCAGGGAGATAAGAGAAGAAACCGGTTCTGCGCTGGACAGAATGAGGGAATTCAGCAAAGCATTAAAAAGATAAGCTCTTTAGTATTATTTCCGAGGAAGCCTCAAGAGCCATAGTCCACCTTAGGGCTTCAAGCGGGGTCGGCCCCCATGAAAAAGAACCATGGGATTTAATCATAAAAACGCCGTTTTCTTTAAACATATCTTTAGCTTCCAGTTTAAGCTTTAATCCGCCGGATTTGATATCTTCTATAAATTTAAGCGGCAGGATATATATTTCGGGAAAAAAATAGGCGGATTCAAAATCTACCGGGGTTATTTTATCTAAACCCGGGTATTCCGCGTGAAGCTTTCTAATAACTAAAGGAGAAGATTTGAATTTAACCGCCTTTTTTTTATTAAGAACTAAGGACAGCGCAATAGCATTTACCGGATGGGAATGAAAAACGGTCGAGCCGGGAAAACTTTTTAATATGAATTTATGGACTTCCAGTTCCGAAGACGGTTCCGACGCTCTCATGCTTTTGGCCGGATTCAATCCGTTCCGCGGTTGTTTTTCGGGGTCAAGCGGAACTGCGGTGAAATCGGAAGG
>JAJYJN010000054.1 GCA_021789455.1 bacterium
AAAGACTTTAGCGGACAGGCAAAAAAATACGGCGGAACGGTTAGGAAAGTTCCTCTTTTTTCGGAGATAGACCTCGTAAAATCGGCCTATTTCAAAAAATATTCCATAAGCGGAAGCATACTTAAATCTATATTTTCTACGGGGCAGGGCGAGGTTGTATCTGGGGTTTTTCCGGTGAAATCAGGGTATGCTGCAATTAAAATATTAAAGGTTTATTTTCCCGAATATGTTTCCGATGCAAATGCTAAAGGCGGCGGAGAAGCGCTGTTGAAAGAAAAGGAGCTTTACGGTTTTCAGAAAGAGCAGGAATTTCTTGACGATTACGTTGATTATTTAGAATCCAAATCGAACGTTAAAATTAACAGAAGCGCATTATCGGCGTTTCATCCCTATTAATAATTAATAAATAATGTCCATTTACGGAGATGATTTGCAAAATTATTTAGATTTCGCGGTAGGACTTGCTAAAGACTGCGGAAAAATAATTTCTAAAAATTTCAGAAAAACTCATACCGTAAAATATAAAGGTCCGGTCGATATAGTTACGGAAGCCGACGCGGCTTCCCAGAATTATGCCGTCCTCAGCATTAAAAAAGCGTTTCCTTCGCATTCTATCCTGGCAGAAGAAGATAATTGCAAAATTTATAATAATTCAGAATTTAAATGGATTATAGACCCGTTGGACGGCACTACTAATTATGCGCACGGGCTCCCTATTTTTTGTTTCTCGGCGGCGCTGGAAAAAGATTCGGAAATAATTATGGGATGCGCATATAATCCGGTATTAAAAGAGATGTTTTACGCCGTTAAAGACGGCGGAGCATATTTAAACGGCAAAAAGATTAATGTTTCTAAAACGGCGGTATTCGAGAGATGCCTGCTGTCAACCGGTTTTCCGTACGATAAAAAAATTAATCCAGATAATAATTTCGACCATTTCAGGGATATTTCCGTTGACGTTAGGGGCATAAGGCGGCTCGGCTCGGCAGTTTTGGATATCTGTTACGTCGCAGCCGGATTTCTCGACGGATACTGGGAACTCAATTTAAACCCGTGGGATATGGCTTCGGGAAGTTTGATAATAAAAGAAGCCGGAGGCGCCGTAACGGATTTTTGCAAAAAACCGCTGGATATTTATAAAAAAAGGATACTCGCCTCCAACGGTTTGATTCACGACAGGATGTCGGAAATTTTATGCAGATAAAATATGTCGTCGCAATATAACGAAAACGGAATATTAAAAGGGCAGAAAAACAGGATTAATTTACTTGCGGTTATCGTTACGATACTCCTTGCAATCTTAATCGTCAGGCTTTTTTATCTGCAGATTGTCAAAGGCGGCTATTATTACAAACTGGCGAAAGATAATGCGACAAGAGTAATATATCTTACCGCTCCGAGAGGCGACATACTTTCGAAAAACGGCAAAATATTCGTAGATAACGAATCTTCGTTTAATATAGCCGTTATTTTGTCGCGCGTAAAAAAAAGAAAAACGGAGTTCAAATTCCTTGCCGGCTTAATGCATAAAAGCTACAGAAAAATTTTACAAAAAGTAAAAAAAGAAGAATTTCTGCCTCCTTACGAACCTATTATTTTAATACGCAATATTTCGCTCAAAGAACTTTCCAAGTTTGAGGTGAACAAGCTATTCCTTAAAGGTTTTTTTATAGCAAAAATTCCTATAAGGCATTATCCGTACGAAAAAATGGGCGCCCAGATTTTCGGATACGTCGGGCCGGTATCTTCGACGGAGTTAAAAGAAAAAAAATACGGTTATCTTAACTCGTCCGACATTATAGGAGAAACCGGACTGGAGTATTACTATCAAAAATATCTGCACGGCAAAGACGGCGAAAAAAGGATAGTCGTGAATTCCAAAGGCGAACCTATAGGCAATATAGTCGTCAAAAAGCCGGTTATGGGCGCGAATTTATATACCACGCTCGATTTTTCCCTGCAAAAACTTGCATACAAGCTTATGAAAAAAAGAGAGGGCGCGGTAATAGCGGTTAATCCTAACAACGGAAAAATTCTGGCTATGGTATCTACGCCGTCTTTTAATCCTTTTTATTTTTCGGAGGGCATAAGCAGAAAGCACTGGGATTCAATTATAAACAACGACGAACATCCTTTGCAGAACAAAGGGATTCAAAATGCTCTCGCCCCCGGTTCGACTTTTAAAGCGGTTGCTTCTCTTGCCGCTTTGTCTTTGCATCTTATAACGCCGGAAGAAAAAATTTATTCCGGTCCGACTTTTAAACTGGGCGACGCCGTATTTTATAACTGGAACCCCTACCAAAATTCTAAAGTAAACATGTACAGGGCGATTGCGGAGTCCGTCGATACGTATTTTTATTCTATCGGAGTCAGGATAGGCATAGACCAGCTTGCTGATTACGCCCGTAGATTAGGCTTGGGGGAGAAAACCGGAATAGACCTTCCCGACGAAAATCCGGGATTCATTCCTACCAAGCGCCTCGTTTATCAAAGGTATCACAGCCGGTGGTATAAAGGCTCCACCCTTTCCGCTATTATCGGGCAGAGTTACGACCTTGTATCGCCGATACAGCTTTTGATGGCATACAGCGCTATCGCCAACGGCGGAAACCTTTACAGACCGTTTCTTTTGCAAAAGATAGTGTCGTGGAACGGAAAGATATTAAAAGAAGTGAAACCCAAATTCGTCCGGCGCATAAATATAAAGCAAAAATATCTTAACGCCGTTAAAAAGGGCCTTTGCGACGTCGTAAGCAAAGATTACGGAACGGCAATAAACGCTAGAATAAAAGGCATAAAATTTTGCGGGAAAACCGGAACCGCCCAGATTATTTCAAAAACATATTCTATTTACGATATAAAATATATACCGAGAAAATACCGCGATAACGCATGGTTTGTAGGTTTCGCCCCTTTAAACGACCCTAAAATAGCCGTCGTGGTACTTGATATGCACGCCAGATTTCTCGGAGCGAACGCGGCGGTTATAGCTAAAAAAATAGTCGAAAAATATTTAGAGCAAAAAGGCTTATGGAAGCCTCCTTTGCATAAAAAAACCGAAAAAGGCAAAAAAGGCGGGAAAAGCAAAAGCAAACTGCCGAGCTTTATATATACGAGTTTTTAATATGAAAATATTGGATAACCAGTACGCTAAAAATTTTGATTTTATAATGTTTTTTGCGGTTATTTTAATATCCGTACTCGGCATTATAAATCTTTACGGTTCTTTAAGCATAAACCATAAGGATTTCCTCGACCCCTACGTAATAAAGCAGATTATATGGTTTATAATATCCTTCTTCATAATGTTCGTAATAATAACTATCGATTACAATACGCTTATAGAAGCCGCCTATTATATTTACGGTTTTATTTTAATATTTATTACGGTCGTCCTGTTAAAGGGCAGAATTACCCACGGGGCTTCAAGGTGGATTTCGCTGGGCATGTTTTCGTTCCAGCCGTCCGAGCTCATGAAAATAGGCTTAATATTTGCTCTTGCCAAGTATTTTACGACGTATGAAAATAAAAAAGGCTATTCCCTTAAAGGGCTTATAGTTCCGTTTATAGTAATTATCATACCCGTTCTGCTGATAGCAAAAGAGCCCGATTTAGGTACGGCGCTTATCGTTTTATTTATCGGTTTTATTATGGTTTTTCTTGCCGGAATAAAAAAAAGTTCGATGGTTATTTTGACGGGAATTGCGCTGGTCGTCGGTCCGCTTTTGTGGTTCAGGTTGAAATCCTATCAAAAAAGCAGAATACTTATATTTTTACATCCCGCCAAAGATTATCTGGGGGCAGGATATAACATTATCCAGTCGGAAATTGCGGTCGGGGCGGGAAGGTTTTTCGGAGACGGTTTCGGGAACGGTTCTCAGAGCACTTTAGATTTTTTGCCGGCTAAACACACCGATTTTATATTTTCCACGTTTATGCAGCAGTTTGGGTTTTTAGGCGGACTGGTTCTTATAGCGCTATATTTTATCGTAATAATAAGGGGTTTTAAAATAGTTTACAGGGCAAAAAAATTGCAGGGATTTCTTCTCGGCGGAGGCGCCCTCGGCATTATTACGTTTCATGCTATAATAAATATGTATATGACGGTAGGGCTTCTGCCGGTCGTGGGCGTTCCGCTTCCTTTTTTCAGTTACGGAGGGACGTCGCTCGTAGTCGATATGTCTGCGGCCGCTATACTTTTAAATATCTCGATGAGAAGATACAAATTTCAGTCGTAAAAAATGAAAAAATATAAAAATTTAGATATCCGAAATATTTCTATTTTAATATCTTCCTTTTTTTATGCCGGGTTTTTTCCCTACGGCCCTGGTACCGCCGGTTCCGTTGCGGCATTTTTATTATATATACTGCTGTTAAGGTTTTTAAATCCTTTTTATTATTTAGCGCTCTGCCTGCTTATATTTATCTCGGGAGTTTATTTCTCGTCTAAGGCGGAAAAAATATCGGGCATTGCCGACCCGCCTTTTGTCGTAATAGACGAAGTGCTGGGATATCTTTCGGTTGCGGCGGGGCTGCTATGGATGCATTTTTCTTTTTTTCACCTGTTTATATATGCGTTTTGCGGGCTGGCGTTATTCCGTTTCTTCGATATATTGAAACCTTTTCCTATCGGAATAATCGACAAAAAAGTCAGGGGCGGATTCGGCATTATGCTCGACGACCTTGCCGCCGCCGTTTTCTCCTTGATAGTTTTGCGTTTTATAATAGTAGTTATAGCCGGATTTTGACCGTATATTTTACCTTTTTGTAGAAAAAATGTTAAAATAATATCCTTAATAATATAAAGAACCTTATAAGCTAAATCTTGAAAATGGAAACTAAAGACAAAGAGCCTAAAGATATTAAAATCCTCGTTATAGCCGGTAACCATAATTTTGCGGAAGCGGGAGAGATTATAAAAGAGCTTTCGGACGTGCTTTCAAATTACGGTTTGGGGTTTAAAGAAGCCGTTATAATGCCGGAAAGCCAGAGAGACGGCATATATAAAGTAATGTCTTACATGGCGTCCGGAGATTCTTTCGTTATAGTATGCGGAGGAATGAAGGAGGACGTTTCTTTAACCCGCGATACGGTTTCCGCGGTTTTTAAGAGAGAACTCGTCAGGAGCAAAGACGCCGCAGATTTGATGGCTCTCGTTTATGAATCCGAAAAAAAAGCTTTTAATCCTTCGGTTGAAAAAGCCTGTTATTTTCCCGAGCATTCTTTTATAGTTCCCAACCAGAATTCCGGAATTTCCGGCTTTTATCTTACCGAACCTATTTTTTTTGCGGCTATGCCGCTTGAGCCTAAAAATGCCGTAAATATGTTTAAAAACCATATACTCGGAAAAATGCTCGGCAAACTCGGTATCAATTATTTTGTCAGATTAAGAAAATATAAACTTTTCGGATTAAAGGAAAAAGAATTCGAAATTCTTTTCGAAAAATTAAAAAAAACTGCCGAATGCGCTCTTAATTATGAATTTTCATACGGAGAATTCATCGTATCCGCCGCCCTCAACGGCGTTTCTACCCAGAAACTTAACGAAAACGTAAAGTCGCTCGACAATAAAGTCGGCGAAATTTTTAAAGACTATCTTTACGGTTTCGACGACGACGAACTTCATATAGTATGCTCGTATCTTCTTAAAGAAAACGGTATCAAGATTGCGGTCGCGGAATCGCTTACGGGCGGCTATATTTCCAATAAGCTTACGGATTTGCCGGGAGCTTCGGCTTATTTCGTTTACGGCGGCGTGGTGTATTCCGATTACGCAAAAACCGCTCTTCTCGGGGTAGATAAAGCGGTTATAGAAAAAGAGGGAGCGGTATCCGATAAATGCGCTATAGAAATGGCGGAAAAAGCAAGGGAAAATGCAAAGGCCGACATAGGAATTGCCGTTACCGGGTTTGCCGGACCTAAAACCGAATACGATAATTATCCCGTGGGAACCGTTTTCATAGCCCTTTCCAGTCCCAAAGTAAAAGAAGTTAGAAAATATTCGTTTTCCGGTTCCCGCTTAGACGTTAAAGCATATACGGCAAAAATGGCGCTGTTCTGGATATACCGCCTTATAAGCGGGACGCCGCAATCTTTAATAAAAACGTAACAATAATTTAACTTGATAATATTTCTTTTTTGAGATATAACTTTTAAATAAAAAAAATAAAATAAGAAAAGGAAGGCATAATTATGGCGTTAAAATCTGGCGGCAATAAAGGGGACTCGAATCCGTCCCCGTCAGAAAATAAATTTAAGGAACAGCCTATGCATGAGCAGAAAATAAAAGCGTTAGACCTTGCTATAGCCCAGATAGAAAAGCAGTTCGGAGCGGGAGCGGTAATGAAGCTAGGCGGCAAACCGCCGGCAGAAGATATCCAGTCTATTCCGACGGGTTCGCTGTCCTTAGATATCGCCCTCGGTATAGGCGGAATACCGAAAGGAAGAGTTATCGAGATATTCGGTCCTGAATCCTCCGGAAAAACTACCCTTACCCTTCAAATCGTTGCTCAGGCTCAAAAAAAAGGGGGTATTGCCGCCTTTATCGACGCCGAACACGCTTTGGATTTAAAATACGCAAAGAAAATCGGCGTAAATGTGGACGAACTTATAATTTCTCAGCCCGGCACAGGCGAAGAAGCTTTGGAAATCGCGGATTCTCTCGTTAGGTCAGGCTCTATTGACGTTTTAGTTATAGACTCGGTGGCCGCTCTTGTTCCCAAGGCCGAGATAGAAGGCGATATGGGCGACGCGCATATGGGCCTACAGGCGCGCCTTATGTCGCAGGCGCTGAGAAAACTTACTTCGGCAATTGCGAAATCGAACACTTCGGTCATATTTATCAATCAGATAAGAATGAAAATAGGCGTTATGTTCGGTTCTCCCGAAACTACGACCGGCGGCAACGCCCTTAAATTTTATGCTTCCGTCCGAATCGACATAAGGAGAATAGGTTCAATCAAAAAAGGAGACGAGGTCGTAGGCTCCCGCACTAAAGCTAGAATAGTAAAAAATAAAGTCGCCCCCCCATTTAAAGAGGCCGAATTCGACATA
>JAJYJN010000055.1 GCA_021789455.1 bacterium
CAACATCCTGTTTATATAAAAATTTAAAATGCGCTTTAATTTTGCCTCAGATACCGTTTTATTAAAGTTTCTGTATTTTAAATTATTTATAGCATTGAAATTATATAAAAAATACAATTCGTTTAACGTTATCGGCGTATTATCCACTGAAGCGGCAATTTCATCGGCCAAAAAACCGTAAGAACTAGAGGCGGATAGCGATAGAATCATAAGGCATAGAAATGAAATTCCTAAAATATTATTTTTTTTATTTATTATTTTTCTTTCCATTAATTTTAATAGAAATTATTTGCGATATATTATAAAATTTTGGTTATGGACTATCCTTTTTCTGCTATATTCTATATTTTAATCTTATCATTATTTTTATTCTTTTTGTATATCTTTTTATACAAAAATATTCAAACATTATTTATTAAAAATAAATTCAGGGAATACCGCGATAAGATAGAAAATTATTTATATATATTGAACAATATGATGGACGGATTGGCAATTATCGATGCGGATAAAAAAATTTTATTCGTAAACGAAGCTTTCAATAAAAATATCAGGTCGGTAAAAAATCAATCTAACATCTTTGAATTCGATGCCTTAACAAGAAATTTGGAACTTAATTCTTTAATAGACTATGCCGTTTCCGATATAAATTTTAAATTTATAGAAAAAAAACTTTCGTATTACGACAGGGCAGAAGAAAGAATAATTAACTGCATTATACTAAAAATTGAATCTTCCGGCGAATATGCAGTTATCGTCAGAGACATAACATATCTTCAAAAAATTGAAAATGCGCGCACGACGTTTATACAAAATATATCCCATGAATTAAAAACTCCTATAACGGCGATAACAGGTTTTGCCGAAACGTTAAAAAACGGAGCTATCGATAATCCCGGCGTAAGAATCAAGTTTATAGATATAATATACCATCATGCAAAACGCCTTAATTATTTAATCGACGATTTGATTACGCTTACTAATATAGAAACCGAAAAATCCCGCGTAAAATACGAAAAAATTCACATTGAATCCGGCATAGAAGATTCATTAATTTTATTCGAAAAAGAAATAAAAGAAAAAAAACTTACGGTAATTAATAATATATCCGATATTTCTTTCATTTCAGACCCCGTAAAAATTAATCAAATTATAACAAACTTAATTCAGAACGCCGTTAAATATACCGATAACGGCGGAACGATTAAACTTGAAGGACGCATTATTAACGCTAAAACGGCCGCCGATTTTATTTTAAATATAGGAGATACTTCCATTTTATGGGATAATCTTCCGCTCAAAGAAAACTCGGACGAATTCTTTTTCTTTTCTATAGAAGATGACGGCAAAGGCGTAAATTACGCTAATCTCCTCAGGCTCGGCGAGAGATTTTTCAGGGTGGACAGTTCGCATGACGATATACATAAAGGAACCGGATTGGGTCTTGCTATCGTAAAACACACGCTAAGGCTTCTTAGAGGCAGTGCCGTAATTAAAAGCAGTCTGGGGAACGGTTTTATATTTTCTTTCATAATACCGGGGGCCGAAAATAGTTTTAAACAAAATTAAGTTTTGGAACGGAAGATATTATCCCGTTTTTATATAGCAATTCAGAGTATAGGTTTAATCCTCCGATTTCGTTTTTTCCTAGATCGAAACTCAAACATTCCGTCCAGTAGTCGATGAGCTCTTCATATGATATAAACTTATATTCGTCTAATTTCGATATAGACGCGGCCGCTTCTCCGAGCCCGGAAACAGCCGTTATCTTTGATTCAATAAGTAGCGCTTTTAGGATATCGAACTCATTCTTGTTTTTATCGTAAGCCTCCTTGTTTATTATAAAAAGGGCAAAAACAAAAGGATATCCCGTATATCTGTACCATAAATCAGCCAAATCATAAGCAAAATAACCTTCGGGAATATATTTTATCAGCTTTAAAGCATTATTTCCTATATGTAAAAAAACTCCTCCTTTTATTGCCTCGCCGTCTGCAACCGGCCCAAGTTTCAGTTCTAATTTATCATCCGGCTTTAAAGTAGTAAATTTTATTTTGTTTAAATCCATTTTATATATCTCGGCGAGTAAAACTTTCAGAAGATTTATAGATGTAAGCGTTTCGGGAGTAACACATATGGTTTCGTTTTCGTTAAAATCTTCTATAGGCTTCGGGGAAAAAAGATAAATGCTTTTTACTTTTTTTTTGGAACTTATAGAAAGGTTCGGAAATATGTAGGAATGCGTATAATTTAGAATATAATAAAAAGAGGATGAAGGACTGATATCTATGTTTCCGGCCTCTAGTTCCCCGTTTAAAAAAGCGGGGCTCCCGGAAACAAAATTCATAAAATTTATTTTATTATCGTTTTTAAGCGCTTTTTTTAAATAATAATATATCGGATATACGTTAAGATAATTTATTTCTCCGATACGGATCATCTACCGACTCCGGTATTATCGTTCGGGCTTAACTCCGATATTGCGGCAAACAGGTAGTCCGGATTATATGTTTTTAATTCTTCAAAAGTATGGTTGCCCGAAGCCACGCTGCAAATATGGATACCGGCATTTTTTGCGGCCATTATGTCTATCGGAGAATCGCCTATTAATATCGTAGAAGTTTTAGGGACGGCTGTTTTTTCGACAATTTTATTTATCATTTCGGGAGAAGGTTTTCCCGCGAGTCCGTCAAACACTCCGTAAACATAGTCAAAAAAGCCGTCTATTTCCAAATGTTCCAATAATTTTCTGGATATCGAACCTGTTTTATTCGTTGCTACGCTTAAAGATTTTTTTTCTTCTTTAAGGTATAAAAGAAGTTCTCTAACCCCTTTAATTAAAGATGTTTTTTCAAAACATACTTCTTTATATCTGTTTCTGAAAAGAGCTATAGCTTCCTCTTCATTCTCTTTCCCGAAAAGCTGGCCGAGAAGGCCTTCTAACGGGACGCCCACATAAGAATTAGACTCCTCGAAAGTTATATTTCTGCTTTGAAATCTCGAAAATACGGCATCGAAAGCATCGTTAATAGCCTCGAAAGAATCTATCAGCGTTCCGTCTAAATCAAAAATTATGGAATTATATCGTTTTAAAATTTTAAAAAACCTCTCATAAATTCGGCGGTTTCTTCTGGAATAGCAGTATTTATAGACATACCTGTCCCGATCTCGAAACCTGCCTTCATAGTTAATCTTGGGATAATCCTAAGACTCCAGTGATAATAATCCTCTTTCTCATCCGCTATCGGCGGGTTGTTAAATACGAAATTATAATCCGGGTCGTTCAATGCGTCATACATACCCTTAAGGATTTTTTTTACTATGACTGCTAAATCTTTGGTTTTATCGGCGGACATATTGGAAAAGCACGGTTCGTGCGATAAAGGCATTATCCAGGTTTCGAACGGGCTCGTAGAAGCAAAAGGGTGAAAAACTATGAAATCAGCCGTCTGCAGTATAATTCTCCTTCCATCCACGATTTCGGCCTGTATCATATCGCAGAATATGCATCTGCCGACCTCGTCGTAATAAAATCTAGCTTGAGATATATTATTTCTTAAAGTAAGCGGAATTACAGGGGTGGCAATGATTTGCGAATGTGAATGGACTATAGATGTCCCTGCATTGGCGCCGCTGTTCTTAAATATTATAATATATTTAAACTTTGGATTTACGCGTAAATCCAAGTATCTTTCCCTGTACATTAAAAAAAGCTCTTGTATCTGCTTATCGGAAAAAAACGGAAGTTGTTCATTGTGTTTCGGGTTATCTATTACGACTTCGTGCGCTCCTATTCCGGGTTTCGTTCTGAAAACTTCCGTAGCTCTCGGAAAAAAGTATCCCGAAAAATCCGGATTAACTGCCCTTACCCCCTCATATACCTGGGCATTTTCTTCGAAATTAAGGGAGAGTGCGGCGAACTTATTAGGAATAACCCTTACCCACCATCCCTTAGAGTTTGGATTTGTTCCGAGCGTTCTATACGACGCCGTCTCATGAGGCGAAAGATATTCGTTTCCCGGACAAAACGGACAGTCCTTGGAATATTCCTGAAGATTTGCCTCATTATCTTTTTTAGACGAGAAATCGCTGCCGAACTCGTGAGGCCTTCTTCTTCTCTCGGTAGCAATTATTACCCATTCCCTTGTTGTTGGGTCCTGTCTTAATTCGGACATAGATTATGAATTTATACTGTTTCTATTAAAAATGAAAAAATCAATCTACATAATTATTATACAAAAATTCGTAAATTTTACAAGAATTATTAACCGCTCCGAAATCGAAACGGGTATCTTTATTCCAAACAGCAAAAGGCTCGTTTTGCTCTCCGCCTATACCGCCGTGGGCGCCCATCTGGTTTTCGAAATTAATTATGTTTCTGCCGTCGTATTCCCCGAATAATATTAAATCTCCGGCATTTTTGAATTTAGAAAATCTTTCTAAAGATAAAAAAGCGGCGTCTCTTTCATTAATATTTTGGTAACCCTCCACAATATGTTTTATAGTAGAGGGCATATTTTTACCGTTTCGGTTATTCAAGTAATATGAATATTCATAAAATTTTTTATCTGCATTATCGTAAATAACGGTTTCTCCGTCGTTATTAACTCCCGCGATAAATCCTATGCCCTTTATGCAGGATAGCATTGCAGTCAATCCGGCGAATTTTTTTTCTACCCCCTCTACTGACATTCTTTGCGTATTGCCCGAAAAGTATATATTCGCCATCGGTCCCGAATCCATAATATAAATTATTTTGTCGGTCGTTCTCCAGTCTATTTTTTCATCGTACTCATTTTCTTTTTGCAATCCAATCCTGCCGGTGAATTTATTAAAAATTTTACTGCACGTTCCTTTCCTAAAAAAATCGCCGATATATAAAAACAATCTTTTAAAGACGGCGTTATAACCGGTATCGAATTCATAAATTTTGAAATCGCCGCCGGTATAATCCTGAACCACGTTTTTCAGCATTTTACCGCCGTTTAATCCGGAGAAAGGTATAGACGGCGTGTGTCCGTGGTCGGATATAATAAAAAAATCATATTTCCTTTCGGCTTTTAATATAGTTTTATAAATATGGAAGAGCTTTCTGTCTATGGCTTTTAATGTTCTTAGAGCGCTGAACGAATAGGGTCCCCTGTGGTGCGAAAGCTCGTCGTAGCCTATATAATCCAGATATACCGAAGGAACTCCCCTGGATATGTCCATTATGGCTCCGAAAGTTTCTATCTCTTTAAATATTACGTTAGACATTGCTCTAGCAAAAGGGAAAAAACCTTCCGGACGTACGCGCCTATTCTTAAGTATATCCGTTATTCTTTCGCCTATTTCAAATACCGCCTCAAAAAAAACATAAAAAAAAGTTTTCAGAAAAGTAAAAATATGAAAAATGAAAATTATAAAAATATCAAAATTTCTTACCCTTTTTTTAAATAAGTATCTTATAGAAAAAGTAGAAAGCGTAAATGTGGAGCGTGACGCCCCGCCGGAAAATAAATTTACATAACTTGAACCGCCGGTTAAAAGTCCGCGGCTTTTTTTTGCAAGGAGTTCCTCGATCCGGCCTGCGCTTTCAGGCTTTTTGAATATAATTTCTTCGCCCGTTTCTCTTTCTATCCATCTGAATCCTGGGATATTATCGTTATTTCCGTATAGAAGTCCTGCTTGAAAAAAAGGGGTGTCGCTAGGAACTCCCGTAAAATATCTGCTAAGAATATATTTATCGGACTTTATAATTTTCTTCAGGTGCGGCATTAAATTAAGCGACAATGCCTTCCTTAAAGCCTCGTAGGAAAGACCGTCTATCTGAAATATCACAAAACCTTTTTTTTCTAAAGGCTTCTTTACTTTTATTTTCCTTATAGATTTTTTAAATATATTTAAAAAACTTATTTTCATAATATTAATTATCTTCTCTTTCGAAAAAATAGTTGGAAAGAAAAATCATTAAAACCAAAAATAATAAAATAAAAATAAAATCCCATACTACGGGAGTTTCAGGTATGAATAAATTTATCTTTTTATTGTAAAAAAAGATATACTTCAGTAAATCTACCGAATAAGTAACCGGATTAATATATGCAAGTATTTTTAAAAAACCCGGGAACCTTTTTATGGGATAAAGAGCTCCGCTCACAAAAAACATCGGCTGCACTATCAGATTTATAATCGAATTGAATCCCTCGAAAGAAGTCATTTTTGAGGCTATAACTATGCCGAATGCCGTTATTGCCGATGAAATTAAAAAAAGGGATACGACGGCCAATGCTAATACGGTTAAGCTCAGTTTGATGCCGATAAACGGTGCGAATGCAAGCATTATAACAGCCTGAGCGGTGCTGACTATGCCGCCCGACGTGATTTTAGCAAGTACGAAGGTCTTTCTTGAAACCGGGGAAACGAGTATTTCTTTCAAAACGCCGAATTCCCTGTCCCAAATTATTGATATCGAGGAAAAAATAGACCTGAAAAGAACTGTCATTACAAGTATGCCGGGGAAGATAAACTGCATATAAGAACCGCTTTTAATTTTAACCATGGTAGAAATGCCGTAGCCGACGAATAAAAGCCATATTACAGGCCTTGAAAGGTCGGTAATAAGCCTCGATTTCTGCCTTATAAATTTCAAGATTTCCCTGTTGTTTATGGCGATAAAAGCTCGGAATTCCGTTTTCATAAGATTATTTTTTACAAGTAATTAAAAATTCGGTCTTGGAAATAAGTAAATCGTCTTTTAAATTTAAAAATTTAAAATAATCGTTTAAACCTTTATGAAATTCTATGGAAGCGATTAATTTTCTGCTTAAAATATCGTTTTTTACAAGCTCCAATTCATTTTGAACTAATAAAAAAGCGTTTTTTAAAGCCTCGGGGCTGGAACTTCCCTCGCTGCCCTTAAAAAATACAAGCGTATACGGTCTTATCTTTATATCCTTAAAACCGTGCGATAACAGAAAAGCGGGCAATTTTTTCGAAATTAATCTGTCTCCCCCCTTTAATTTTTGATATTCGGAATAAATTCTAAATAATTTTTT
>JAJYJN010000056.1 GCA_021789455.1 bacterium
GCTTTAGAAAAATTAGACCGTCAGAATTATATAAGATACAGAAATCTTTATGAAGGAAAGGCCGCTTCAAAACTTATGTTCGATGAAATGGCTACAAAATACAAGATGACTTTGGCAAAAGTCGGCGCAGACGAAGCGAATCTGACACAGATTGCCGCAAGCATAGCGGAATTAAGGACGGCTTTAAAATCAAGGGTTTTCTTTGCAAAGACGGCGCGCGCCGCCTATAAAATAGCCCAAATTAATCTGCACAGAACGATAGTTTATGCGCCATGCAACGGATATGTGACGAAAAAGAACGTAAACGTTGGAAGTTACGTTATGCCCGGCATTCCTTACCTTAATGTAGTCAATCTTCGCAAAGTCTGGATAGTGGCTAATTTTAAAGAGTCGGACATTGATAATATAAAAATAGGCGCGCCGGTTATTATAACAGTCGATGCTTATCCGGGTGTTACTTTTCACGGAAAGGTTTCGAGTTTTCAATCGGGAACCGGTTCGGTTTTTAGCCTTCTTCCGCCGGAAAATGCGACGGGAAACTATATAAAAGTAGTACAGAGGGTTCCTGTAAAAATTAATTTAAACAAAGAATTTTACTCTAAGACTCCTCTGTATCCGGGACTATCAGTAGAACCGTTCGTTAAAATAGAAAAATAAACTCTTTATTAACATTATGGAAAAGGTGTCAGATTAATTTTCCGGAAACAAATTTTCTGTTAATCGACTGTTTAGTATGCGGAAAATAAAATCTGACACCTTTTCCATAATGATGGATTTAGATTATTAACATGAATTTAAAAAATAAATGGCTGATAGTTTTAGCGGTAATTCCAAGCACTACGCTATACAGTATGGATATGAGCGTAGTAAACGTCGCCCTGCCCTATATACAGGGCGCAATGGATGCCTCGATAGAGCAGGTTACATGGGTCGTTACGGGTTATATGCTTTCCGGCGTTATTCTAATGCCTTTGGTAAGTTTTTTTAGTTCGCGTTTCGGCAGGAAAAATTATTACATATCTTCCGTTTTTTTATTTACCGTAAGTTCCTTATTGTGCGGTCTTTCATGGAATTTAGACTCCATAGTTCTTTTCCGCCTCCTGCAGGGCGTAGGCGGCGGAGCCCTTATACCTTTGTCGCAGACCTACCTTGCCGAAAATTTTGAAAAAAAAGAACAGGGCAAGGCTATGGCGATATTCAGTCTTGCGATAGTTTTAGGCCCTGCAATCGGCCCTTATATAGGCGGCTGGATAGTAACGAATTATTCCTGGCCGTGGGTATTTTACGTTAATCTTCCCATAGGACTTTTAAACCTTATACTTATTTATTTAATAATCGAAGACCATCCTTTGATGAAGAGGATAAAAGGAAACGTAGATTGGCTCGGTATAATTTTTTTAACCGTAGGACTCGGTGCAATGCAGATTGTTTTAACGGACGGTCAGTATAAAAACTGGTTTTCTTCAAGCTATATAGTGAATCTAACAATTACATCGGCAGTCGCTTCGGTACTTTTCGTTATAACGGAACTCATAGTGGAAAATCCTGCGGTTAACATTAAAGTTTTAAAAGATATAAATTTATCGGCTAATTCTTTTTTGTCTATGGTTTTTAGCCTCGGAATATTCGGAAGCCTGTTTCTTCTGCCGATGTTTTTGCAAAAAATAATGGGGTATTCCGCATACGATGCAGGCATTGCTATAATGTCGAGGGGTCTTGCTATGGTTATAAGCATGCCGCTTGCAGGCAGGCTGTTTAACAAAGTAGGTCCCAAAATTTTAGTTTTCATAGGGTTTATTTTATCTATTATATCTTCGATTCAGATAGGCTCTATGAGTCTTAATATGGGATTCTGGGATGTTTTTTGGCCACAGTTTACGCAGGGTTTAGGCTTCGGATTGATAATAGTTTCTCTTATGACGTCTTCTTTGATTACCCTTGATAATAAATATAAAATAGACGGAGCCGGTTTGTTTAATCTGATTAGGCAGGTTGCCGGTTCGATAGGCATCGCTATACTGGCTACGATGATAGATAACAATACTCAGATGGCGCATTCCGTTCTAGTACAAAACATTAGCGGCAATACGCAGACGATGTTATCTTTAAGGAGAGCCGCTCAAATTACGCATTCGTTTGTGTTTTACCCTCCCGTCAAAAAGGTTCTTGCCTTAATTAACGGTATGGTAACTCAGCAATCTACCATGATTGCGTTCAATTTGGCATTTATATTTATGGCAGTTTGTTTTGCAGTATCTATACCGGTTATTTTCCTGCTTAAGGGTTCAAAAAGCGCAAAAGACAAAAACGGCTCCTCCTCTATTACCCTTGAATGATATAAGCATTTCAAGTAAATTCGTTTCAAACTTTCAAACTGAAAATTAATATTGTATAATATACAAATGTCCGTAAATTTATTGCGGAATTAAATAAATTTATAAAATATTTTTATGAAAATTAAAAACGATAAAAAAACTAAAGGAAGTAATTCTAACACGCCAAAAACCAAGAAAAAAAAATTAACTAAGATAATTATTTCGGCTATACTGATTATAATTTTTGCACCCGTCGTTATTCTGACCGTATTATATTTTCTTCTTGCCTCTACAGTTCCAAGTATTAATACTTTGAAAGACTATCATCCGCAGGAAGTCAATTACGTATATTCGGCAAGCGGCAAATTAGTAGGTTATCTTGGTTCCGTCAACAGAGAGGTAGTACCTTTTTCCGAAATTCCTTTACAGGTAAGGGAGGCTTTTCTCGCGGCGGAAGACAAAAATTTTTATAATCAAGGGCCGCTTGATTATAAAGCAATAGCAAGGGCTTTTTTCGTTAATCTTTTTGAGGGGCATATAGTGGAAGGCGGTTCTACTATAACCCAGCAGGTAGCAAAAACTATTCTCGTTCCTTATCAAAGAACGTATATTTGGAAACTGAGGGAAGCAATTTTAGCATACAGGGTTGCGGATAATTTATCTAAAAACGATATATTAAATATCTATCTTAATCAGATTTATTTGGGCAACAATGCCTATGGAATACAGGCGGCTTCGCTGACATACTTCGGGGTGCCCGTATGGAAACTCACCCTGCCGGAAGCCGCTATGCTCGGCGGATTGCCGCAGGCCCCGTCTTTTTTAGACCCGTATATTCATTATAAAGATGCGAAAAGAAGACAGAAATATGTGCTGTTTCAGATGGCAAACGACGGATTTATAACGAAAGCTCAGGCCGAACAAGCTTATAAAACAAAGCTTGTTTTTAGGAATTTTTTTCAATATTACGGCGTAGCGCCCTATTATCTCGCCTTTATTAAACAGGAAATTATAAGCAAATACGGCAAGGCGGTTTACAAAGAAGGCGGCTTAAAAATATACGCTGCATTAAGCGCAAGGGCGCAGATGTATGCGGATAAAGCGGTTAAAGCCGGTTTATCCAAGCTTTCCCACGAATACGGCTACACAGGGCCTTTGCATAAATATTCTTACGGCGAAATGCTCAGTAAAATAAAAGACGAAAAAAACCGGATCGATTATTTATATGAAGGCGGTTTATATAAAGGTTTTGTTACGTCGATTTCTAAAAACGGTCAAGTTGCCTATGTATCGGTAGGAAAATTTAAAGGAATACTTCCCGTTTCTAATATGAGATGGGCATCCCATTTTCAAAGATACGTTTATTTTGCATACAGAACCATCAATAACGTTAATCAGGCTTTAAAACCGGGTTACGAAATACTAGTCAAATTTGACGGATGGAATAAAGATCATATACCGGTTTTTTCTTTGGAAGAAAAAGACGTTATAGAGGGAGCTTTGGTTTCGTTAGACCCCAAAAACGGTTTTGTGCGGGCAATGGTCGGCGGAATAAGCTTTCGTCAGACTCAGTTTAACAGGGCGCTTTACGCTAAAAGGCAGACCGGTTCCGCTTTTAAGCCCATAGTATATGCCGAAGCCCTTACGGAAGGTTATACCCCCTCATCTATTATCAATAATACCCCTGTAATATATCCTACCGGAGTGCCCGGAAAATATTATAAACCGCACAATTTCTCAAGAAGATTTACAGGTCCTACTACGCTTCTTATAGGACTGGCGCATTCTATAGACGTGGTGGCAGTCAAACTGCTTAAAAAAGTAGGAATAGATAAAGTTGCGCATCTTGCAAACGAAATGGGTATTCATCACGTAGTTAGAAACTTAACTATGGCTCTCGGTTCTTCAAGCGTGCGCCTTATAGATTTAACGGATGCTTATACGTCGTTTGCAAACGGAGGCAAAGAATGCAAGCCGGTTTTTATAATTAAAATATTGACTCCCGGCGGAAAAGAGCTTTATAGTTATACTCCTAAATGCAGGCAGGTTTTATCGCCTCAAGTCGCCTACGTTCTGACGAATATGCTGGAAAGGGTTATAACTAACGGAACCGGAGTTACCATCGCAAATATCAGGAAAATTACGCCATACGTAGCCGGCAAAACCGGCTCTTCAAGTCAGTATAGGGACGGCGTATTTATGGGATATACTTCTTCTTTGGTCACAGGGGTCTGGACGGGTCTGGACGATTTTCATTCTATGGGCAGGTTTATGGTTGGGGCTATAACCGCGGCGCCTATATGGAACGCTTATATGTCCAAGTCGCTTCTTATTTATCCGCCTCGGGCATTTTCTATACCTAAAGGAATAGTTTTTTCGGAAATTAATCCGCATACCGGTTTAATAGCGGATTCTAACTATAAAGACCCGGTACTTATGCCCTATATTAAAGGCACCGAACCTACTGAATCAATAAAGAAGAAAAAGATTAAAAACCCGCAGTCGTTTTTCGGATTATTTTAATTAATACAGGATAATTTTTATAAAATATACAGCTAATGGATAAATTGAATAATTTAGTTGACGGATACGGCAGAAGATTAACGTATCTTAGAATAAGCGTTACCGACAGGTGTAATTTAAGATGCGTTTACTGCATGCCGGAATCAGGCGTTGTCCTCATCAATCACGAAGATATTATTTCATATGAAGATATCTTAAGGCTAGCGCGCATTCTTTCAAAGCACGGCGTAAACAAAATCAGGATTACCGGAGGGGAACCTTTAGCACGAAAAGGCTTAACGGGCTTTGTGCAAAAACTTTCGGAAATAAAAGATATCAGCGATATTTCTATGACCACGAACGGCATTCTTTTCGATAAGTATGCTCACGGCTTATTCGATGCGGGATTAAAAAGGATAAATATAAGTTTAGATTCCTTAAACGAAGAAAAGTTCAAAAGAATTACCAGAACAGGCGGACTTGAAACCGTCTTGAAGAACATAGAGCTTGCAAAAAAAATAGGCTATAATCCGGTTAAAATCAATACGGTTTTAATAAGAGGAGTCAACGACGACGAAATTATAGATTTCGTAAATTTTGCAAGAAAATTTGAACTTAATTTAAGATTTATAGAATATATGCCGATCGGAGGAAATATAGCGGATGCCGTGTCTTCGCAAGAGATTGAAGAAAAAATAAAATTAGAGTTTGAAGATTTTAAGCCCAAAAAATCAAAAATAAAATATAATAACGTATCGGACGAAAATGTTTACGATAATAAATTAAGCCTTTACGACGGCGTAAGCAGGCTGTTCGGTTTTGACGGCAATGATGCGGTTATAGGTTTTATAAGTCCTATGTCTGAGCATTTTTGCGGCGATTGCAACAGACTAAGGCTGACGGCATCCGGAAATCTCAGGCTATGCCTTTTTTACGACGATGATTACAACATTAAAGATCTTTTAAAGGAAAGCGACGACGAAATTGTTTTCGAAAAAATTTCTAATATCGTCAAGTTAAAGCATTTCAAGCATAACTTTAACGAAAAAACGGAAAAGAAAGGAGATATATCCTGGGCTAACGATTTTATGAACTCAATCGGCGGATAATAATCAATTTGTAACGGTGACGTAATTGAATTCCGTCACCGTATTTAAAATATATATAAATAATACTGAGGAGAAAAATTTTGGAGCAAACAAGCATTATCAACATTAACATCGAAGACGAGATGAGGCAGTCCTACTTAGATTACGCGATGAGCGTTATTATAGGCAGGGCGCTTCCCGAAGTAAAAGACGGATTAAAGCCCGTTCACAGAAGAATTCTTTTTGCTATGAACGAAATAGGCAACGATTTTAATAAGCCGTATAAAAAATCCGCAAGAATCGTCGGAGACGTTATAGGTAAATATCATCCGCACGGCGATGCGGCGGTTTACGATGCAACCGTCAGGATGGCGCAGGATTTTTCTTTAAGATATCCTCTAGTCGACGGACAGGGAAACTTCGGTTCTATAGACGGAGATCCGCCTGCGGCTATGAGATATACGGAAATAAGGATGACTAAGCTTTCGTCTTTCCTGCTTGACGATATAGATTTTGAAACCGTAGATTTTACTCCGAACTACGACGGTTCTTTGCAGGAGCCCGCCGTATTACCGGCCAAATTTCCGAATCTTTTAGTAAACGGTTCGTCGGGAATAGCCGTCGGCATGTCTTCAAATATACCACCGCATAACCTTACGGAGGCAGTAGATGCGGTTCTCTATTACATAGATAATTCCGAATGCTCTATAGACGACATTATGCAAATAATTAAAGGTCCGGATTTTCCTACCGGAGGCATTATTTACGGTTATTCAGGAATCAATAATTATTTTAACACTGGAAGAGGGCTTGTTAAAGTAAGGGCAAAACATCATTTTGAAAAAGCAAAAATAATTATTACCGAAATACCTTACCAGGTCAACAAGTCTAAAATACTTGAACGCATAGCCGAACTAGTAAAGGAAAAAAAGATAGAAGGCATATCGGATCTTCGCGACGAATCGGACAGAGAAGGAATGAGGGTAGTTATAGAGCTGAAAAGAGACGCAAACGAAACCGTAGTAATGAATAATCTATTTAAACATACTCAGCTTGAAGAAACTTTCG
>JAJYJN010000057.1 GCA_021789455.1 bacterium
AATAATAGGACCGGGAGTAGCATACGAATGTATTTACAAAGACGGACTTCATATAAACGAAGATAATTTTTTTCCGGAAATAATAAACCCAAAAACAGGAGAAGTTCTAAAAGACGGGGAAACAGGCGAACTTGTATTGACCAGCCTTAACAGGGAGGCAATGCCGGTAATAAGATTCAGGACAAAAGATATAACGAGGCTTACGAGAGAAAAATGCAGATGCGGCAGAACTTTCGTCAGGATGGACAAAATAAAAGGAAGAACCGACGATATGATTATTTTAAAAGGCGTTAACGTTTTTCCTTCTCAGATAGAATCCGTTTTATTTAAACTGGATTATTTAGAACCTATATATTTAATAGAATTATATACCGAAAATCTTTTAGATAAAATGAACATAATAGTTGAACCCAAAGAAGAAATTTTTAACGGCGGCGAAGGTAAAATCGAAGCGGTTACGAAAGAAATATCCCACAAAATATACGAACTTATCGGCATCAGGGCAAAAATAACAGCAGTCCCCCCTAAAACTATCGAAAGAAGCCAAGGCAAAGCCAAAAGAATAAACGACTTGAGGAAGAAATTGTAGGAAAAGGTGTCAAGGAAAAGGTGTCAGATTTTATTTTCCGAATTTTACGTAATTAATTAATTTAGCGATTAATTTATTCGGAAAATTAATCTGACACCTTTTCCCAAATTACTGAATCATTAAACTATGAAATCCTCTCTATAAGCTCTGCTAACGCGCTTACGTCTACAAAAGTATCCCTGCAGGGTCCGTTAGGTCTCATATTGGGCAGACCGTAAACAAAAAGCGGAAAGCTGTCTATAATTCCCGAACTTAAATCTCTTTCGCATGCTACTGCTATGACGGCTTTAGGTCTTTTCTCCTCTATAACTCTGCGCGCGAGCGTACCTCCTGTAGCGACGGCCATAAATATGCCTTTCTTTTTGGAAAGCGCCGCAAGCTCTTTTATGTTGCATTTTCCGCAATTCAAGCAGTTGTTTATGTCGTCGGTAATTTTAGCCTTGCAGTTATGAAGCTGAAGGCAGTGCGGAAGCAGTATTAATATCCTGTCAAAAGCTACGTTTTTATTTAACGAGAAAAGAAGGAAATTGTTTATCTCGACAAACGAAGCCTGCATTTTGTCCCTGTTTATCCTGAATACGGAAGTGATAAAGAAAGCCATCGGATAAAGAATTTTTATCAAAATATACCGCGCCGGATAAACCAGAAAAGATTTGCCGCCGTTTTTCCGTCTGACTATCAATCCCGCAAAAAAAATTATAATAACAGAAAGCAGTATAAAATCTAAAGCGAAAAAAATATATAACGGCAAATATGGGCTGATTTTTTCCAACCCGCCGGATATTATCCAGAAAAGAAGCAGAAATACGGATAAAATAACGAAAAGCGAAATCGATACTATCTTCAAAAAATAAACATGTTCTTTTTTTAAAGACATATTAAATCGCCCTGTTTAATTCTAAATCCGTTGACGATATCGTTATAACTCATAATGTTTCTGCCTTCAGGCTTAAGCTTGATTAACCGTATATAAACACCTTTTTTAACCGTGGAAATAAGCAGTCCGGTTTTGTTTGCGACGACGGCCGTACCCGCAATAATATCGGATTTAGAAGATACTTTTTCTATTTCTTTTTTATAAATATCCGAAAAACCGCCGCAATAATCGGAATATTCGAATGTTTCATGCTGAACGCGGTTTTTAGTTTTTCCGTTTTCTATTTCCGTTTTTTCGCATGTATCGTCGACTATTAACTCTGCTTCTAATATTTTTACGTTTTTGTTTTTTAAAATAAAAAAAGCTCCTCCCGCTTCAGAAAAAGCCCTTATTTTTGCATATATAAACGCAGGTTCTTCCTTGGAAAAATTTATTCTCAGCTCTTCCTGCTTTATTAAAGCGGTTAAATCATGCGACGTATAGTCTTCTTTTGTTGCCAAATCCTGACCGTATCCGCATTCAAAAAAATTTATTCTATGCTTATATACAGTCTCTATTACTTCGGAAAGCAAGAGAGAACCGGTTAAAGATAATTTTTCGTAAAGACCGGAAAAGTTTTCGTTTTTGTCCAAAGCAATTCTTTGCTGAGCCGCCAAAGGACCTGTATCTACGCCTTCATTCATAGCCATTATAGTTACTCCGCCGAATTTCATCCTTTTTAATATCGTATAGTGTATAGGGCTTGGACCCCTTAAATCCGGCAAAAGAGAAGGATGCAGATTTAATACTCCATATACGGGTATATTCAAAATATCAGGGGTAAGAATGAGTCCGAAAGCGACGACTATTATAACGTCGGGGGCAAGGATTTTTAAAAAATCGGTTTCTTCCCTGTTATTTTTAAAGGTTTTAGGGGTTCTTAAATTAATGCGGTTTTCACGGGCAATTTTTTCGACCGGCGATTCAATATATTCTTTTTTTTTAGAATCCCATACCGGGGGCTTTGTATAAACTGCCTGTAAATCGACGATGCCGTTTTTCTGAAGTTTTAATATATCGAACAATGACAGCGACGCAATTTTAGGCGTCCCCATAAAGACCGTTTTAAGAGGCAGCATGCTCTAATTTCTTTTTTTTCTTAAGCGAAGCGTTATATAAGGAGCGTTTTAACGGAGAAACTTTATCTATAAATAAAATTCCGTCGAGATGGTCTATCTCATGCTGAAAAGCAATAGAAAGCAAATCTTTTGCTTCCATGACGAACTCGTTTCCTGAAATATCGTATGCTTTGACTTTTATTTCAAAAAACCTATCGACGTCTGCGTTAAAACCGGGGATGGAGAGACATCCTTCTTCATAAGTCGTCTTTCCTTCCTTAAATATTATTTCCGGATTTACGGCTATTATTAAGTCTTTATTTGCCGTAAGAATAATATCTTCGTCGAGCGAAAACGATATTTCCTTATCTTTTTTTCTGGCTAAGTCTAAAACTATTATGCGTTTATTTATACCCGCCTGCGTAGCCGCAAGCCCGATACCGTCCGCTTTATACATGGTATAAACCAAACTTTTAATCAAAGGAATATTGTTTTTAATATCGCTGATTTCAAGCGGATTTGCTTTAATCCTCAATTTTGGGTCGGGATATTTTAAGATATTTAAAAATTCCATTGCCGAAATTACCGCATAACCTCCGTTATATATATTTTTACCGCCTATTTTATTTTGTTAAAATTCAAGCTTTTTTGATAAATTACAAGTCCGTGAAGAGTGAGAGGAAGATTATATAAGTGTTCCGTAGCCGCGTTAGGCAATCCTTTCTTAACCGGTCTTGGCGGCACTTTTAAAGCGGCAAATCCGGCCGGAATCTTTTTTCTTTTGACTCTCAAAAGCGGACCGTGTTTAAGAGGACGCGGTATCTCGTTTTGTGGAGTAATAGCATACATTCCGTTAATTTTTGCCGATTCAAACCATATGCCGTTAGCCCAGTAATAATATTTTTTTTTATAAAAATAATAAACCTTTTGATTTTTTTTGTTTATATACGCTTTTAAATTTTTAGAAATTTTAAGCATTATATACATCTTTCCTTCAGTGTAATATTTCTTTTTTTTGTTTTTCTTAAATGCAGACGAACGCCCGTTTAATACCGAAGCAGAAAATGCCGAACACTTCGCGGACGGCATAGCATAAAATGACGCCGAAATTAAAAATACCGATACGGCAGCCGCAAAAAACAAAAAGTATTTCAAAGGTCTATCCGTCCGACGTTTATACATCTTTAACCTCTCAATTTAATATTAATATTTTATTTTTTATTTATTTTATTTACTTTTATTATATACATTATTGACGGTAAAAATCAATTTTTATATTTTTTCAATATTTTTCAATATTTTTCTTGACTTTATATTTGAATTAGATATATAAATATTAAGATATAAAATAAGTCAAATTTTAAATAAAAAGGAGAGATTAAATGTTTAAAAAAATTTTATGCCCCGTCGATTTCAGCGACACGTCAATGGATGCCGCAAATAACGCAATTAAATTTGCTTCCGAAATTAAAGCGGAAATAACGTTTATTCACGTTATAGATATTCAAACTTTGCAAAACATAGCGGATTTATCAGGCGGCGGAATAAACGACTTGGATCTTTTAGTCGAAGAAGAAAAGCCGGTATTAAGCAAACTTAAAGACGAAGCTGAAAAAAAAGGCATAAAAGTTAATACCGTTTTGACGCACGGCGAACCCGTAAACATAGTTTTAAACGAAATTAAAGAAGGAGGATTCGACCTCATAGTTATGGGAACGCACGGGAAAAAGGGGCTGACAAGATTGGTTCTGGGTTCTATGGCTGAAAGCATAGTAAGGCAGTCGCAAATTCCGGTACTTTTGTACCATTGCACCGGAGAAAAATGCTGAAGCTTAAATAATTACGTAAAATATCTTCAAATTTTTAAACATCCTATAATATATAATAATAAAAAATAAAATGGAGGCCGTAAACAAAATATGCGTTACGGCCTCCATTTTTATATACAGCAATAAGATTTAATTCTATAGATTATATCTTAATTTTATTGCTGATTAGCATACCCTTCCATAACTTTACCGAGAAAAACCGATTCTGGAACCGCACCCACAACTTCGGCGGATTCGTTCATTACCGTTTTAGGTACGCTGAAAACCTCATATTTATCTGAAAGATTAGGAAATTCTTGAATTTCTATTACGTCTGACGTAATATTTTCGTTAGCTATAGCAAAACTGTGCGCAAGAACCGCCGCCGGCGGACAATGAGGTCAGGTAGGAGTTACAAATACCTGAATATTATACGGCTTTATAATTTCTTTTAATTTTTCGATAGTTTTTTCCGACAAGCCGGTTTCTTTAGTAGAAACATTGATTATGCCGTTTACTAAAGTCATAAATTCATGGCCTGCCGGCATTCCGTAAAATCTTACTCCGTAATCTTTATCGCCTTCGATAACTATAGCCGGAGTTCTTTTTATTCCGTAAAGTTTAACTTTATCGGTATCTTTGTCAAAGTCGTATTCTTCTAAACTTAATTTATCGCTTAATCCCACAACCTCCGCAAGTATATCTTTGACTTCCTTGCAATAAAGGCAAGCGTCTTCGGCTTTAAAAAAAATTAACTTAACGTTATTTTTTAATTTTTCGTTAAAATCTTTTTTCAGGAACTCGGCATCCTGTTCGCTTAATAGAGGCATTTTTTCTCCTTTTTTTTATTTGCTAAATTTTAATTTATACCTTATATATTATATAATTTTTGATACTTATTTACAAATATTTATTGATTTTTTTTTATAATATGATATAAATATAACATGCAGCCAAAATTACATAACTATTGCATAGATAAAACGTTTGAACTTCTTTACAACGATTCTAAATTAAGCGTTATCGATACCCTTCTCGATAATAGAATTTCCGGCATTAAAGCGGAAGAAAGAATCAATCTTATGCATCACGGCTCATACATAATAGACAGGCTTGCTATAAAAAAATTAAGGGTTCACTGGTTCGGCGGACACTACCTTTATCCTCATTCGCATGCCGGATATATAAGCGGTTTTTCCGACGCCGGAACAAAATGCGTTCAGCTTTTTAATATAGCGTTAAAAGATTGGGAGAAAGGCAGATTTAAAAAATCGTTTATAAATCTCGGAGGAGCGGTTCATCTTGTACAGGATTTATGCATCCCTTTCCATACTACTAATCTTGCTCTAAAAAAACACGTACTTTTTGAAAGATGGATGTCTTCGCACTATTTGGAAACAGATTTAAAATTAGAAAAAGGCATATATAAATTTAAACCCCTAAAAGGACATTACAGAGACGCGCATCCTTTCGGATGGGTGGATTATAACGCCCATAATTCTTCGCTTTATTTACCCGAATTGCTGTATGCAAAAACTAAATTAGAATATTTTAACGCAATGAACAGAATTTTACCGGAAGCCGTAAAAACTTCGGCAGGTTTTCTGGAACTTTTCGCAAACAAAGCAGTGAAATTGCAAAAGCGCTAAATAAGCAATAATATATGTACAGGCAAATAATAAGTCCAAAATATATACACGACAGTGTTAGAAAAAAACCAGACAGCTTTCTTATCAATAAACGAAAATTTTAGCGTTAATCCGCGATATGACGAAATTCACGGCGGAAATATTATCGATTACGGATACGAAAGCGGCATAATCGATTTTTCCGCCAACATAAACCCTCTTGGATTAAGTCCAAAAGCATCCGAAATTTTAAAAGATTTTAATAAATTAAAATTTTTTACGGAAAATTATCCAAAAAACTATCCTGAACTTTTCGTTAACGCTTTATCGTGCTATCACGGCATAGAAAGACAGTTTATATGCGAGGGCGCCGGAGCTTCCGAACTTATATTTAATATTACCGCTCGGTTAAATCCTAAAAACGTAATCATTGTAGAACCTTCATTTTACGAATATGAAAGAGCCGTTTTATCAAAACTTCAAAAATCTAAAATTTTTCATATTAATACTTATTTATCGGAAAAGTTTGAATTAAAAGGAAAAAGTTTATCTAAACTAATTAACTGCATAAGCGAAAACATAGTCGAAAACGATGTCGTATTCATAGCAAGTCCTTCAAATCCGGCGGGAAATATAACCCCCCTTCAAACCATAATTACAATATTAAAAAAACTTAAAGAAAAAAAAGCTTTTTTAATATTAGACGAATCCTTTATTGATTTTTGCGAAGATTTTTCGGCAAAATATCTGATTGCCGGAACGAGTTTGGACGATAAAAAATTAAAAGTGGTTGATAAATTCGATAATTTAATAATAATCAGGTCTATGACTAAATTTTTTGCTATGCCGGGACTCAGGATAGGCTACGCATTTGCAAAACCGTTTTTGGCAAAACTTCTTTCGGAAACGTCCATTCCTTGGAAAATTACGTCTCTATCCGAGCA
>JAJYJN010000058.1 GCA_021789455.1 bacterium
TTAATTAATATTATTTTAATTAATTTAATGTCCAAAGAGTTTAAGGAGGCTTAAAAATGTTGAACTTAAACGAATTTGTATTTTATCCCGGTTACGGCGTTTGTATCGTAGAATCTATTTCCAAACAAAAAATAGGTTCTGCCGAATTGTCTTTTTACAACATCAGGGTTCTGGAAAACAATGCTAAAATTATGGTTCCGGTTAAAAATGAGGCAGAGGTAGGACTCCGCTCTCTTATTAAAGAAAACGAGATACAAAAAGTTTTTGACGTACTTGAAGAAAAATGCGTTAAAAAGCCTTTCGCAAGGAAAGAATCATGGAACAAAAGGTTTAACGGCTATAATATAAAGCTCTGCTCTTCCTGTCTTTTCGAGGTTGCCGAGGTTCTAAGGGACCTGTATATTTTAAAGTGCGAGAAAGAGCTGTCTTTTGCGGAAAAAAAGATGTTTGAAAAGGCAAAAAACTTAATTATCAAAGAGCTTTCGACCGTAATGAACAGGCCTGAAACTTTTATAGAGGAAAAGATAAAAAGGATATTTATAGGCGCTCCCGTTCAATCTTCCAATTTAAATTTAAACGCTTAGCGTTTTTTAAAATAATTAATTAACAGATAGGATAAATGAAAATTTTCAATAAGAAGCCGATCCTTTTCGTAAGGATAATGCTTGTTCTTATTTCAGCTATTCTCGGCTTTTTGATAGGCAAGGAATACTGGCATAACGATTTTTTATCTTATGTAGGTCTTTTATTCGGTTTTACAATAGGTTTTATCGTAGTTTCCGTCGAAAAAAGTATGGAGTCTATTTCTACCAAAAAAATCCTTACTGGGGGAATCGGACTTTTTATCGGACTTTTTATAATCAATTATATTACCTACCAGCTGTTTAAATCATTTTTTACCGGTTCAGACCTGGGATATATTACCTACGCTTTCGTTAACTTCGTGGCGGGTTACCTTGGATTGATTATAGGATTGAGGGTAGCGGACGACTTCGGCATAGGAACTAAACAGACGGATTTAAAAGACTTGCAGGTTAGAAGCGCAGGCGGGGAACAATGCCGCAACTATAAAGTTATCGATACCAGCTCCTTAATCGACGGTAGAATACTTGACGTTTCCAAAACCGGCTTCATAGACGGAACGTTTGTGATACCTACTTTTGTTTTGCACGAACTCCAGCACATAGCCGATTCCCAGGACCCCCTCAAAAGGGTTAAGGGCAGGAGAGGTTTGGACATACTGAAAGAACTCAGGGAAGATAAAAATATAAACATCGAGTTTACGGATGCCGATTATCCCAATATAAAAGAGGTCGATGCAAAATTAATCGCTTTTGCCAAAGAGAAGGACGGCAAGATTATTACCACCGATTTTAATCTTAATAAAGTCGCGCAGGTCAGAAATATAAAGGTTCTAAATATAAACGACCTTGTTAAAGCTCTTAGGCCTATTCTGCTTCCCGGAGAAATAATGACAGTTTTAATCGCCAAAGAAGGCAGGGAAAAAAACCAGGGTATCGCATATATGGACGACGGGACTATGGTGGTAGTAGAAGATGCCATGAAATTGGTGGGTTCGGAGCTTAACGTCGTGGTCACGAGCGTTTTGCAAACGTCGAGCGGAAGAATGATATTTGCAAGAATAAACTACGATAAGGAACAGGCGGCGAATTAAAAAAGACGCCTTATATGCGGGATTACGGTATTTGTTTGAATCTGCTTAAGAAAAGCTCCGCTATCTCGATATCGAGCGCCGAAGTTATTTTAATGTTAAAATCGGTAGATTTAACGGCCGCCGCCGTTAAGCCTAAATTCTCGACGAGAGAAACGTCGTCGGTCGATATAAAATTTTCTCCCGCGGCTTTTTCGAGCGCCTTTTTTATAATTTCAAATCTGAAGACCTGAGGAGTTTTGGCGGATATCAAGTTATCCCTTTTTAGCGTTTTCAGTTCCGGATTTGCGGTTCCGGTTACGTTTTCAGTTACAATGCCGGTTTTTGCTCCGTTGTTAATTTCTTTTATAGTTTCCGTGACTTCGGAACAGAGAAAAGCGGCGCCTCCGGCGGAGGTCTTCTTAAACAATAAATGCAGTTCTTCGTCCGTTACGAAAGGCCTTGCGGAGTCATGGATAAAAACGACGGCATTTTCCGTTTCGGCAGGAGAAATAATACTTTCTAAATATTTTATAGAATTACCTACCGACTGCTGCCTCGTTTCTCCGCCCGTTATGAGCTGCAATTTTTCTATTTCGCCGTTTCCGAGATTTTTTTTAAAAAAATTATTCCAGTCAAATTTAAAAACCGACGGCGGCGGGGTCGCTACGATAACCTTTTCGAAATTAATTTTTGATTTTAAAAAAATTTCGAGGCTGAGGAGTATAATTTCTTTCCCGTTAATTTTTATAAGCTGTTTGGGTATTGCGGCGCCAGTCCGGGAACCCGTTCCCGCGGCAAGCAGTACGGCGTAATTTTTCATTTTTTTACCGGTGCGAAAGTTTATTCATGAGAAAGCAGGCATACGCTGAAGCACTCTATGGCTTTTTGCTTTCCGACCGAGTCGAGTCCTTCTTTCGTTTTCCCTTTTATGTTTATGCGCGTTTTATCAACGCCTAAAGCGGAAGATATCGAAACCGTCATCTGTTCTTTATATGCGGAAATTTTAGGCGTCTGCGTTATGATAGTAATATCGGCGTTGACCAAACCGTAGCCTTTATCTTTGACCAAACCGTAAGCGTATTTTATTATTTCTATGCTGTTAATTCCTTTTGTGGATTTAAGATTATCGGGATAAAGAACGCCTATATCGGGGAGGGATAAGGCTCCAAGGATGGCATCGGTAAGCGAGTGAAGCACGACGTCGCCGTCGGAATGGGCGGCAACCCCTATATGCCCTTCTATTAATACGCCTCCGAGATATAATTTTTTAGCGGCGTTTTCAAAAAGCTCGATTTCTAAAAACTTGTGTATGTCGTAACCGCTTCCTATTCTGATGTTATCCATTAAAATAATTATACCATAACAAGGCTTTTTACGGTAAAAAATGTGATATAATCTGATAAGCAGCAAATAAGTTTAACATAAAAGGGAGGACGGCCTATTATGAGAATGCTTTTTGAGCCTATAGAATTAGGCGGAATAAAAATAAAAAACAGAATAATGATGGCGCCTATGTGCATGTACTCGGCGGTTGACGGCGTAGTAGGAGATTTTCACGCGGCGCATCTCGGAGCAAGAGCCGTGGGCGGCGTCGGACTTATTGTAGTCGAGGCTACCGGCGTCAGTCCTGAGGGGAGAATAAGCCCTTATGATGCCGGAATATGGAACGAAAAGCAGGTTGACGCTTTTAGCCCGCTGGTAAAATTTTGTAAATCCTGCGGGTCGGTAATGGGAATACAGCTGGCACATGCCGGAAGAAAGGCATCGACAAACGCTCCCTGGCTTGGAGACAATCCGTTAAAACAGGACGAAGGAGGGTGGCAGGTTCTGGGGCCGAGTCCTATTCCTTTTAATGAAGGCTATCCTGTCCCAAAAGAAATGGACGAAAACGATATTAAAAAGGTTGTAAAGGATTTCGCAAACGGAGCAAAAAATGCCGATAAGGCCGGATTCGACGTAATAGAAATACACGCCGCCCATGGTTATTTAATAAACGAGTTTTTGTCGCCTTTATCGAACAAAAGAAAAGATAAGTACGGCGGTTCCTTAGAAAACAGGGCAAGACTGCTGTTAGAGGTATTAGAAGCTATAAAATCGCAAGGCTGGCCGAAAAACAAACCTATATTCGTAAGAATTTCTGCCGTAGATTGGGTAGAAGGAGGTTTCGACATTGAATCGGCGGTTGTTCTGGCAAAAATGCTGAAAGAAGCCGGAGTTTCTTTAATAGACTGTTCTTCCGGAGGTATCGCTCCTAACGCCAAAATGAATATATACTACGGCTACCAGCTCGGCTTTGCAAAAGAGATAAGGGAAAAGGCAGATATTGCCGTTTCGGGAGTGGGTCTCATTACGAAACCGGAGTTTGCCGATTTCATATTGAGTTCGGGAACTGCGGATATGGTCGAGATGGGCAGGGAGTTGCTCCGAAATCCTTACTGGCCGCTTATGGCGGCGCATAAACTGGGCGTCGATATCGAATGGCCGAAACAGTATCTAAGAGCTAGATTTTAAGCCGGCGTTAATTAGATTAGAAAAAGAAAGCATTCTTTAAATATGCGTTAAAATAAATTTATAGGATTTATATTTATTTCTTCGCCCGAAATTATGGAGACGATTTTATTGTTACAATTTTCTTTTGACAAGTCGAGATGATATTCATTTATATATCTTCCGTATTTTGAAGAATAGAATATTTTTATAATAGGAAATAAAGAATTTGCTGCGCCGTTATTTTGTTCTACGACTACTCCTATTAACCCCGATTCTAATTTTACAAGCGTTCCGACGGGATAAATACCTATGAATCTTATAAATTGTTCAACTAAAAGCTTATCGAAATTAAAATCGGACCATTCTAAGAGTTTGCCGAGAGCCGTATGGGGTGGAATGCCTTTGTGATATATCCTGTTCGAAGTGATTGCGTCGTAAACATCGCATATAGCGGCTATTTTCCCCGCTTGCGATATTTGTTCTCCTTTGAGCCCTAAAGGATAGCCGCTTCCGTCATACCTTTCATGATGTTGATAGGCAATTTGTTTTGCTATTTCTTCTATCCCGGGAACCTCATCCAAAATTTTTTTAGTCTCTACGACATGGCTTTTCATTATTCTGAACTCCTCGTCGTTTAGTTTGGCGGGCTTATTTAATATATAATCCGGCATCATAATTTTGCCTATGTCGTGTAAAAAGCCACCTATGCACGAATTATATATATCCTGCTCGTTCATATTTAGATAGGCGCTGAAAGACACCTGAATAGCCGATACCGAAACGCAGTGTTCAAAAGTATAGTCGTCCTTGTGTTTTATCCGCGATAACGATAAAAGTGCATCCGGGCATCTTAAAAGCGATGAAGAAACCTCTTCGATAGCGGGTTTCAATCTTTCGACTTCAACCTTTCTGCCCAATCTCGCGTCGAGCATAACGTTGCGTATAATGCCGGTCGTTTCCCTGAATATTTTTTTTGCGTCGTTTATTTCTTTATATATCGAAGTTTGTTTGTAACCGGGAACTTTCTTTACTTTCCCTTCGGATTCTTTATACGATACGACATTGATTATTTTTTCCTCTATTTCTTCTAAAACTTGTTCTTCTGTGGGCGCGTTATAAGCGTCTAATCCTTTGGACGTATCTATATAAACAGTATGGACTCCGGCATCGGATAGCTTTTTAATAGTTTCCATAGTTTTTATTAAAAAACTATTCCTTATGAACGGATGGTCAGTCCACGCAAGGTCTATTTTTTCCACATACATTCCGACTTTCAATTGTTTTATGTCAACTTTTTTAATCATAAAATATAAATCTTTACCGGTTAAGCAAAATTAACCGCGGGAAATATTATTGCGGTTTTTAAATATTTAATAATATTATTATAAAAAGCAATTTCTATGCCATAATATTATTTAAAAAGTATATGATATTTTAATCGGTTTATTTTTATGGACTAAAGCGGATATAAGCGGATATAAAAATTAAAATTTCAGAGGGTGGCAGACATATCAAAAATTATATTTTAATGAGATATGTTGGCATTTTGTTAACTAAGTTGGCATTAATACCAGCACAATACGACAAATTAATTGGCGCTATTCGCTATTATTGCAATAATCATTTAATTTCTCCGACTGGAGCAAAAAATTATTATTAAAATTAAAGTTAATACCAGAGAGTCTTATAAAATAAGTGGTGCCGAAGGGGGGAATCGAACCCCCATGGGATTGCTCCCGCCGGATTTTGAGTCCGGTTATGATTTTTTATAAGTTATTAATTTTAAAGAGTATTTGTGCTTATGAAAAATATGCCCATGTGAAAATCCGGCCATCAGCGGTTTTCCCTCTTCAATTCCGCATTTAATTCCTTATGAATCAAAATTGCAGCTATTTGTCCGGGACTTACCTTAATATTTTCCTTTTCCCTATAATCGCGAGCAATATTTTTTAATGCGTCCCAATCCTCTTTGCAGAAAGGTATTTTCTTTCTCTCGCCGTTTTCAATGACGGACGGTCTTCCGCCGGAGGATTTCAAAGCTTCTATAAGGTGTTGACGGACGGCGAACAGCGCGGCCGGAGAACCGGATTTATCAATTTTAACCGCACTTGTTGCTTTTAATGCTTTGGCTGCTTTATTACGGTTTACTTTTCTCTGAGTTAAGCTTGTATCTTTTATTTTCTTTAACATTATTATCACCTATTATTTGGCTTGGTCATATTTATCTATTCTATAAAGCATCCCGTCAAACTCGAAGACTACCTCGCCCTGATTTGTTTCCCTGCCGAAACTATGAAGAAAATTTTTAAGTCTGGTTAAATTACTTTCAAATTTATCGGGGTCAATATATTTTAGATAAATCAATTTTTTTAGGCATAATAAGATATTTTATTATTTATTTTATTTTAATACTTTTGACCCCAAAAGTCAAATTACTTTTAAGTTCTTTAGTTTTTTTGAATTACTGGTTTCTTAATCCCGAACTTTTTTGCCAGGAAGCTGATAAACTGTTTCGTATTTCCGATAGTCTTAGCCGCTTTCGTCATATTATAATCGTCGGGCAAAAGATTTCTAATCAGAATATCTGAATTAGATTTAAACGGCATACGCTTCAACTTCCAAACGAACCATTTTTACATTAATATTGCCTTATTTATCTGCCGGATGGTCCATAAGTATTGACATTGTAAATACTTATAATTTACGTTATAATTAAAAAATGAAAATTATTTTCGATGAAAATAAAAACAAAAAATTACTTAAAGAAAGAGGCGTTAATTTCGAGACGGTTATAGATA
>JAJYJN010000059.1 GCA_021789455.1 bacterium
CCTTGACAAAGCGGCTTGCCGGTTTATCATAAAAATAACAGGGGTAAATATATAAAAAATGGAGGTGATAAATTAATTTTAAGCGATTTTCGTCGGTGAAAATGGTATTTTTCGTTCGGCGTTTTTGGTATTTTTCGTTCGGCGTTTTAGGGAATTTTAATTCGGTGTTGACACTTTTTTTTCTTTTGAACAAGTCGTTTTGCATATATTCAAATTCTTCCCAATCGTTAATTTTCCTTAGTTTAAATTTTATCTTTTCCCTGCATATCTTTGAGATCTCTTTGATGTTTTCCGGCTGCGGCATTATATCGACTTCAACAAGCGAAATATGCCCCGGATTGCGTTTTAAAACTTTAGCGTGGAAAAATTTGTCAATAAGCAATTCTTTAATCTGATTTTCTATAAATTTTTTGGTAGCTTCGGCTTTTGGAATCTCTCTGCCGCTAACTCTCACGCAGAACGGGTCAATATTATTTGATAAATTTTTCAATTCCTTTACCCCAGATACCTATTTGTTATTTCAATCCTTTCGTGTCCTAGGTCTCGCGATATTTCTTGCCTGATTTCTTTATCTATAGTTTGAAATTCAGGTTTGGACAGTCCGGTCTTTTCCAATATGCCGCCGAGCCACTCGGCTTTACCCCCTCCCGTCCTTGCCCTGCACTCGATTTGATATCCTTTGTTCAGCCACGCTTCCTTGTATGCTTCATGGGCAGTCCAGTGCCTTTCGCCGTGATAGTGAAAATATAGGTTGGTTTCTGCGCGGAAAGATTTTAAAGTATTGTTTGCAAAGTTCCGCCCTTGTCTTATTGTTCCTATGTTGAGGTTTTTAAGATGATTTTCTTTCAAAAATGCTTTTGCTTCCAAAAGCACCGTTTTTTGGTTGGGATTTAATTTAATTTCTCTTTCGCGGCTGTTTTTAGAACCGTCGTCTTTTGCCGATACTTTTAAAATATTTCCGGACAAATCTTTATTTAATAATTTAATTTGAAGACTTTCTCTTAATCTTAAATTAACAGATTGGATATTAACGGCATGCTTTAGCGACGCATAACGTAAATCATTTGTTTGTGCGTATTTTTGGTCAAGCCAAGTTTTAAATGCGGTTGCGGATTCTCTTGGATTGTCTTTATTGATTCCGTCTTTTTCGGATATATTACGGCTTAATCCGAAATTAGACGCTTTAATGACGTGTAAATCGTCTCTATCTATATACCTAACGATATTATTAATGCTTGAGATATATGAATTTGCGTTAGATAAAGACATATTTCCCGATGAGACGTTATTTTTTAATCCTGTAATCATATCGTAAATATGAGACTGCTCTAAATCTTTTAAGCTTTTAATTCCGGTTTGCGCTTTAATTTCTCTTAAAGTAGCGGAAAGTTTTTCGGCAGTGGAAGAACCACGCTTAATAAATTCCGATATTTCTTTTGCAAGGTAACTTATCTTGCTATAGTTTTTTATGCTCATAGCTTTACCGCTCACTTTAAAACCTCGATTCCGATATTTATCTTAAAGAACCGCCTATAAATTTCTCTAATTACCAAAAAATATTTCCGGCGGGTTTCGTCTGATTTATTTGACATTTCTTTAGTATCGAAGAAATCTTTTACCACTTGTTTTTTGCGTATTCCGTCCGTATGAAGTAAATTTTGAGATTCGCAAAATGAAAAGAATTTAATAGCCGCCTTATCCCTGAATTTTTGGGTTTTCGACGTATTCTGGTGCTTTTGCGCCAAAAATAGCCGGCGGTGCTGTTTATAAAATTCGGTTAATTTGCCCATATTTACCTCTAATATTTGTCAGTCTTCTTATGTGTTCCGAATACACTGTTTCCGGTTTTAAATACGAAACCTGTTTTCGCGATATGCGACGGAAGGCAAATCCAAACTTCGGAACTATATATATTGTGTTAGCGTCCGTTAATACCGCCATTTAGGCGCAACTAACGAAATTATCACGATTTTGCGGCTTTTTCTATGTGCCTAACATAGAGAAAGCCGCTTGAAAGTCCATTAAAAAATCAGCAATACCAATGCGGACTGGCGATTTTAATCTGCGGACTTCCTTAAACTTACTTAAAAAAACCGAATTAATCGGCTTCAATTTTTTCGAAAAGTTTGAATAAAAACTACTTTAGATGTTTCTGCACGCTGTTTTTGTATTTCAAGTTGTATAAAGCGCCGAATTTCTACATAAGAGGTCTGTTTTTATGAACTTAACGAACATCCGGGTAATCTTTTTAATCTACCTGCAGCCATAGACAATTACCATTCGATAAAATCTTACGTTTGTCAAACGCAAGCGGGATTATCTGCAGTAAACTTTTATATATTATTAATCGTTTCTCTATTATTTTTAATATTTACTTTCTTTATCGCCCCATAAAATCCTTCAACTTTATTGTTCTCAAGATATTGCTCTATATCCGACGTCTTTATTAAAATTTTAGACTTGACCCGATAAAATGTTATTTCTCTATCGTTTACAAGCCGCCTTATAGTCATCTTATTCACGTTAAGATATTGCGCCGCTTGATTAACATCCAATAATACGTTTTGAGTTTCAGATTTTATGTTTTTTATTTCCATATTTTACTTTGTAAATAAATGTTGTATAATTATATTATATAACTTATTTTCATAAAGTCAAATTATTTTTTTATCATTGTAAATTTATGTAGGATATATTGAAATATTCAAAGGCTATGATTTTTTTGAAATGGTATAATATAAAAATTTAACGGGGGTATAAATTGCATAAGAAAAAGCCCAGATTAAACATTTTTGAAGTCAAGCTAATCGAAAAATTAAAAAATTTAAGAATCGAACAAAACCTTACGCAGGCCGAATTAGCTAAAAAAGCCGGACTTTCGAGAGTATCGGTTACGGAACTTGAAACTTTCCGAAAAAAGCCTACATCCAAAATTATAGAAAAAATTTCTAATGCCTTAGATTTTCCCGATTACGTCAAAGAATTAAAGAAAATAGTCGAAAAACAAAATGAAGAATTTGAGGAAAAATCTTCTAACTTAATCGAAAATCGGTTTAACCCTATACCTCTATCAGATAAATTGATTTCCGATAAAGAAGACTTATTGAAATTAAAAAAAAATACCGAAGGACAGTTTGTGTTCGTTCCTGGCAAAATGGCCGTAGTAATAAGCAAAATTAATGGAATATATGCTTATAAAATGCATGACCCCTCGATGGAACCCACCATTAAAGAGGGAGATTTTCTGATTATTAAATACCTTAAGCAAACCTTAATGCCGGATGATTTGCTGGCAAGTATGTATTTTGCGGATTCCAGTATCGTCGTTATATCTAACGGCAAGGAAAGTTTTGTAAGAAGAATGAAAAAAATTCGCTATTATACCAGGTTTAATGCTAAAGGTAAGGGCAATAATAAAACGGATAAGAATTATCCAAAAGATATCGTGTTTTTTATTGCGGACAATCCTTTTGATAACGGCTTTTATATTGAACCTGAATGGGATATCAACAACAGGGCGGTTACCGATGAAACATACCTCGAGATCGATACCCGGACATTTTCCATAGACGATAACTCCGATTTTAAGATTATCGGGGTTGTTATTATGATTGTCAAGGGAAACCCGATAAACGATATGGATATAGAAGCGTTATTAATGACCAAGTGGATTAATGAATAGATTTTAAAAGCCCTAATGTTAATTACATAAAAGTTTTACATAAAAGTTTTATTGACATAATATTTTACAAGGGATAAAATTAATTTATTATAAAAAATGAAGAATAATTGCTGTTCTTAAAAATTAGAAATTTATAGGATTTAAAAACACAACATGAAAGAATATAATTATACGGTTATTTTGGAAAGAGAAGAAGACGGCGGATTTCATGCGTTTTGTCCGGCTCTTCCGGGATGTCATACATACGGGGACAACTACGATGAAGCATCAGAAAATATAAAAGATGCAATTAAGCTTTATATTGAAAGTTTAAAGATGCATAAAGAAGAAATCCCAATTGAAGACATTGCTATTAAATCTATGAGGGTAGCGGTTTGAGCCCTAAATTGCCTCGCATTACTTCTAAGGACATAATAAAGGTGGCTGTTAAATTAGGCTTTCAGTTCGACAGGAAATCAGGAAGCCACGCCATTTATTACCGCGATTCGGATAAAAGGCGGATAGTCGTTCCAATTCATTCTGGAAAAATTATAAAACCGAAAACGCTCTCAGGAATAATTAAAGACATGGGATTAGAATCAAATGAATTTCAAAGTCTGCTATAAAATAATCACATTTTAGCGCACATAAAAAATATATATAGCCGATAAGTTAGTAATTTCATTAACTTATCAATCAAGGTAACAGCCTTCTAAGCTGTGGGTCGCAGGTTCGAATCCTGCTGGACGCACCATTAAATCAAGGGTTTTAATATCGTTTTTAAAACCTTCTCGCGTCAAAGAAATGTAAAGTTTCGGGAAATATATACATAGCTTATATTTAAAAATTCTTCCTTTGTAAACATTTTAAAACTCTTAAAATAAGAAATTATTTTAAAAATATAACATATTTATATTTTAAAATTTTCTTGACATAATTTAAAAAAAATGATATCTTTAATAGCGCTTCAATGTTAGTTTATATAAAAATATAATATCGTTATATTTTTATATCTAATAATTAAACAATATAAATATAATTTATTTAAAATCTATGAAAAAAGATATAAAAAAAAACGGCTCGTTTGTCAACAATTTGCGCCCGTTGAAACAAATGAACAAACCGAGCGACCTTATAAGACAATTCACCCCAAACTGGTTTACTATGAATATGGGTACTGGAATTTTGTCTCTTATGCTGGGAGCTTTCCCGTTTTATGTGCCGGGTCTCTTAATGGTAGCTAAAACTTTATGGGTTATAAATATTTTTCTTTTTGTAATCTTTAGCGTTTTATTTATAGGCAGATTTGTTTTTTATTTTAAATCGGCGGTAAAGTTGTTCGGCCACCCGATTCAATCCATGTTTCTTGGAGCTATTCCTATGGGATTGGTAACTATTATAAACGGTTTTTTAAATTTCGCAGGCCCGAAAATGGTCAATCTTGCTTTCTATTTATGGTGGATAGACGTAATAATAAGCGTTATTGTAGGTATTCTTGTGCCTTTCTATATGTTCACTAACCATACCCACAGCATTGAAGACATGACTGCCGTATGGCTATTGCCTATAGTACCCGCCGAAGTTGCGGCTTCTTCGGGAGGTTTTCTTGCTCCGCATTTAGCGGCGGCGGCGGCAAGAGTAGTAGTAGTTACCGGCTATGCTTTATGGGCATTCTCGGTTCCTTTAGCTTTCGGCGTTCTCGTTATACTGTTTTTGCGTCTTGCCTGGCACAAATTGCCGCATAAAGATATGGCGGTTTCTACCTGGTTGACGCTGGGTCCGATAGGCACGGGAAGTTTAGGACTTCTTCTCCTGGGAAGCGATGCACCGCGTGCATTTATCGGCACTAAACTTTTTATTTACGCTAAAACGGCTGCAGCATTCGGTCCTATAGGCGGGCTGGTTATATGGGGATTCGGTTTCTGGTGGCTTATTATTGCATTATTATTAACTATAAGATACGTAAAAGAAGGAATGCCTTTTAATATGGGCTGGTGGGGATTTACCTTCCCGCTGGGTGTTTACACTGCAGCTACGATTATATTCTATAGGATTACCGGTATTGAATTTTTCAGGATTACTGGGGCTATATTCGTCATAATGCTTGCTGGATTCTGGACGTTAGTTACGTCGAGAACGCTTCATGGCATGTGGCACGGCTATCTTTTTAAAGCTCCGTGCCTGTCGACAGAAACTGGTTTGCCGGACGAATCTAAAGAATGCCCTGTTTAATTCAATATCTTAATCTTGCATTATAATACAACCGTAATAACTTCTTCGACATTCATCCTCGACGATTTAGACTTTCTTTCGACCGGTTTTCCGACAGGAATCAATGCGACGAGATTGTCGGGGCTTTTAATACCGAGTATGTTTTCTATTTCAGGTTTGGCGATTAGGGGTCCCGTCATCCAGCATGCCCCAAGTCCTTCGTTGTGAGCTACAAGCAAAATGTGGGCTATAAAGCTGGATACGCCCTGAAGTCCCGGATTTACTATAAATTTTCTGGCGAAATTCCTGTCTTTATTTTTATCGTTATTTTCAAGTATTTTATCAATACTGCCGGTATACGGCTTCTCCACGACTGCAAGTACGACCGGCGCTTCGTTAAAAAATGCATAAACGTCCGGCGCATCTTTGCCCGTTACGTTTTTATATACGGTTTCCACTTCGCTTCTCATTTTATTAAGAATATCTTTGTTTTTAATTATATATGTAAACCAGTTTTGAGCGTTTCCCCCGCTTGGCGAATTTATAGAAATTTCCATAATTTTTTTTATCAGATTCAAGTCAACGTCTTCAGACTCGAATTTTCTTATGCTCTTTCTGGTTTTAACTGCTTCTATTAAGTCCAATTTACGTCTCCTTTTTGCAAAACATTTATTTATATGCTTATTTCGTTTAAAGTTTCGAAATTATAGTAATGTTATCGTAATATTATACAACAAAAACGATTTAATTAAAACGGCTGATTCAATCCGAAATAATATCTGACCCCGTATTCAGAGCCGACTCTGCCGCCGAACGCTTTTGCGGCGTAAAAACTAAACATTTCGGGATATATCCCGAAAAAGTAAGTTTTGAAGTGCAAACCGAGTCCCGCAAAACTATATACAACGCCTTTATGAATAACCGAAGGAACGGTATCGTCAAGCTTGCCTGCGCCGCCTATTACGTTTCCGGTCACGGCGGTTATATCGATAAGGTTATCTAATAGATTCAAGTTTAATCCCCGGTATATA
>JAJYJN010000004.1 GCA_021789455.1 bacterium
GATTTCCCCTGTGGCAACACAGCTAAAGATCCCTCATAGACTATGAGGTTGATAGGTCGGGTGTGTAAGCGCAGCAATGTGTTTAGCTTACCGATACTAATAGATCGTGAGGCTTAATCATTATTTTTTAAGCCTGATCCTGTACTAATTTGCTTAATTTTCGTTCAATTATTTTATAGACAAGTTTTCGGTAACTATAGCATAGGGGAAACACCCGTTCCCATTCCGAACACGGAAGTTAAGCCCTACAGCGCCGATGGTATTATGCGGGTAGCTGCATGAGAGAGTAGGTCGTTACCGGATTTAAATACCCCGAATAATGAAATAACCAAAACATTATTACGGGGTTTTTTATTTTATAAAATCTTAAAATTTATTTATGATTTTAAATCAGACGAATTTTGTAAATTTTTTATTTTCCTTTGAAGGTTTTGTCATTGTTTCTATTTTTATTTTTTTAATCGGCCTTTCGATAGGAAGTTTCTTAAACGTCGTAATTTACCGCCTTCCTAATAATACTTCCATAGTTTTTCCTTCGTCGGCATGTCCTGCATGCGGCAAAAAAATTAAGTTTTACGATAACATTCCGGTTTTAAGCTATATAATCTTGAAAGGTAAGTGCAGAAGCTGCGGAAATAAAATTTCTATAATATACCCTGCAATTGAAATTTTAACCGGTTTACTGCTCTATGCACTGTTTTTAAAATTTTTTTATAAATCTTTTTTCTATTACTCAATTAATGCTTATGACGTAAATTATTTTAAAGAATATTTAGGTTTTATTTTTGATAGATGGATTATTTCGGCATTTTTTCTTTTTATTCTTATTCCCATAGCTTTTATCGACTTGTTTCACAGCATCATTCCTGATTCTTTAAATATACTTCTTATAATTTCAGGTTTTATTTTAAATATTTTCCTTTTACATACCTCATTCTTATTTCCGTTATACGGATTTCTCGCCGGAGGTTTATTTTTCTTCTTAATCGCTTTTTTTTATGAATTTATTAAAAAACGCGAAGGACTTGGCGGAGGAGATATTAAGTTAATAGCCGGAATTGGCGCATTTTTAGGATTAAAAGGCGTAATTTTTACGATTTTTATAGGCGCGGTTTTAGCATTGTTAGGATTTTTAGCATTATTTATTATTTTAAAATTTAAAAGAGGCCAACAACAAAAAGAATCTTTACATGAAAGCATTTCTAATTTTAAAGTACCTTTCGGTCCATTTTTATCGTTAGCGTCCGTTTTTTTTATTTTTTATGGAAATGAATTATTCAGAATGTATTTAAATTTATTATTGCATTAATTTTTTTATAACGACGATCATTTGACAAATAGTTAAATTATGTTAAAATATTTAAAATATATATAAAATATAATATAGGAGATAAAATGAATACAAAAAAATTTTTAAAATTAATAGTTTTAGTATTGTTTTTTTCTTTTGCGTCGTTATCGGTTCAAAAAAACGTTTTTGCAATCGCTAAAGTTTCAATTTTACCCTATAAAATTATATCGTCTAACTATGAAAGATATGCATATATTGGAAAGAGCGTTCCTTTAATTTTAAGTTCAAATATCGCCGGGAAAAAAATAGCGGTGATACGTAACTCCGATATTGCCTCTTATATTGAAAAAACACATGCTAATTTTTCCTCGTCAAGTCTTTTAAACCTTTCTAAGCATTTTAATTCAAAATACGTTATCTATGGAAGAATAGAAAAAATAGGCAACGTTTTTATTATTCAGACTAATATTTTTGATTCGGCAAAACGGCAGGTAATATTCAGAAACCACATTAGTGCGCTCGGCGTAAACTTTATAGTTGACGATATCAACGAATTATCCGCCGTAATAAAAAAAGAGATCGAATCAAACGAATATGCGGTTCAATCTTCAGTTTCGCCTGTTCATCCAACCGTTCCTGCTGTCTCTGCCGTATCTCCGACATTTTCAAATCAGGCAAGGGCAAAAAGTTCTATTTTTATAAAAAGATTCGCCCAAAATAATGAAGGAATGACGAAATCGGTTTCAAAGAAATACGTTATTCAAGCAATAACTGCCGGCAGGTTTTTAAAAAACGGAATTCAAACCGCAGTAGCTACAAGACATAGGGTAATATTGTACGGACTTTCGCTTAACGGAAATCTTAAAAAACTCGCACAGTATAATCTTTCGGTCAGATCTAACGTTATATATCTTGGAATTTATAATATTTCTAAAAATTACAATGCAATAGTTTTAACCAAAGCAAAATTAGGTATGATTATATCGTATATGCTAATTTACAGGAACGGAAAACTTGTAAAGCTGACCAAGAATTACGGCATATTTTTAAGGGTTATGAATATGCCAGGTTTAGGAAGGGTTATCGTCGGACAAAAGCCTATCTCGGTAGTGCCGTCAGGAAGATATTTTAACGATTATGTAACTGGACAGAATTATTATCCTATAGGTCAGTTCGGCGGGAATACCTATATCTATAAATTTAATAAAAGCACAAATTCATTAACGAAATCAACCATGCTGACTTTTTTTAACGACATAACCCTTTATGGCACGGTTTACGGAAATTTTAAGCAAAACGGTAAAAAATATCTTGTTGCGCTGTCAAAATCCGGTAATTTGATGATCATTAACGGCAATGGGAAAACAATCTATACCGGCTCAAAAACATATGGGGGCTCGCCACTGCAAGTTAGAGTTCCATCTTTCAGCGGAGTAGAAAGTTCCTCATATACAGGCGGACTTATATATAATATACCGGCACAGATCAGCGGATTCAATATTCAAAAGAAACCTGAAATTATTGTGTTAAAAAATTACAAACAGGGAGCATTCCTGCATCATTTAAACTATTTTATAAAAACCTCTATTTTCTGCGTTGCATGGAATAAGATAGGTTTTTATCCTATATGGGAAATAAAACCGGTAGTAGGTTACAGCGCCGGTTTTTCAGTTTTTAAAGAAAACGGCGCGACGTATCTTGCGGATGCAATAGTAGAAAATCCTGGAACGCCTTTTAAAAGCCCAAAGAGCTATATTGCGATTTATAATATTTCCGGTTCAAACGCCAAAAACTAAAATTAAAGCTATTGAAGATATTTTAAATAATTGCTATAATATTTAAATCTTGGCGGTGTAGCTCAGTCGGTTAGAGCATACGGCTCATATCCGTAGTGTCCGGGGTTCGATTCCCTGCACCGCCACCACTAAATATATCAATATTTATCAATATTTATATTTCAAATCTAGTTTTACTGATACTTCCGATATAGACCTCGTATTTTTTTATCAAACGACGATACTTCTTATATATTGTCAATTCTAATTTAGTTTTTGATTGAATTCAAAGCTTAAATGGCATTATAAAGCATAAATAAAAATATGTTATAATTATAACGACATTACTTTTCGTTCGGCGTTTTAACTAATTTTAAATCGGTGTCCAGTGAAACAGAAATATGCAACTGCCGGTAAAATTATAAAAGGGTGCGAAAAGTATTTTATTCAAGAGATTAAATATAGGGAGCAAATTTAAATGCGCAAGGGGATCAAATCTCTTTACAAAAAACAGATAAATGAGAACAATGCAAAACTGTTTATAAATTTACATTTATTTTATCTCATTTTTTAATCTTCAAGCATTATTTAAGTAATAGAATTATACCCACTTTAAAGATTTTAAAACGGCTTCGCGCCATTTTGCGTACAAAGCGTTTCCGGCATTATAGCCGATTTGCGGGTTATATATTTTTTCGGTTTTTTTGAATCTCCGGAACATCGCGTCAGTCCAAAAACCAGTGCTTACGGCGCTGAGTCCGGCTATTCCGAAAGCCGTCATTTCGGTAAAACCTGCTTTTTCGACGACCATATTTAAAATATCGGATTGAAACTGCATTAAAAAATCGTTCTCGCTTGCCTTGCCGTCAACTCTTAATTTATATTTCGATAAATCGAATCCGCTTTTTAAAGTATTTTCGAATTCTATAACGACGTCTTTGGTCTGGTATGCTAAAGATTCTAAAGCTGCTCTGATTATATGGTTTTTATTAGCCGCTCCGGTTAATCCTATAATAAGCCCCCTTGCGTCCGGGTCCCAATACGGAGCGCCGAGGCCGGATAAAGCGGGAACGAAATATACTCCTTCGTTGGAAATAACGCTTTTTGCCGCATCGGAAGATTCCGCCGCCGAACTTATTATACCTAAATTGTCTTTAATAAACCGGATAATTTCGCCGCCGGTAAAAATACTGCCTTCAAGGGCGTAATGAGCTTCTCCGTCTAATTTCCACGCGACGGTGGCGACTAATTTATCGGAGGCGTAAATTCTGTTTCCGGTTTCGATCATTGCAAAAAGTCCGGTTCCGTAAGTATTTTTTATTATTCCTTTTTCAAAACCTGAATGCGCGAAAAGGGATGCCTGCTGGTCGCCGAGAATTCCGACTACCGGTATGGATTTTCCTGTAATTTTTTTTTCGGTGTTGCCGAAATCATAATTGCTGTCGCATACCAAGGGGAGCATTGATTCTTTGACTTCGAATATTTTAAGAAGTTCTTCGTCGTATTTTAAGGTATTTATATTATACAAAAGCGTTCTGGAAGCGTTTGAAGCATCCGTGGCGTGAACGGAACCGCCGGTCAGATTCCAAAGGACCCAGCTGTCCACCGTTCCAAAAAGCAATTCTCCTTTTTCCGCAATATTTTTCGCCCCGCCGACATTATCTAACACCCATTTAATCTTGGTAGCCGAAAAATACGGGTCTAAGAATAAGCCTGTTTTTTCTTTTATAAGATTGCGGTATTCGGATAAATCTTTGCAGGTTCCGGCGGTCCTTCTGCACTGCCACGCTATAGCGTTATACACTGGTTTTCCGGTATTTTTATTCCAAAGCACCGAGGTTTCCCTCTGGTTTGTAATGCCTAAGGAAACTATTTCGTAAGAGCCGCAATGTTCAAGCGTTTCGTTTAAAACTTTAACCGCCGTATTTAATATATCGTACGGATCTTGTTCGACCCACGCCGGCTTAGGATGTATTTGCGGAAATTCGCGATAGGAAGAATGTATGAGTCCGCCGTTTTTATCGAAAGCTATCGCCCTGTTGCCGGTAGTGCCCAAATCGAGCGCTATAACCGCCTTTTTCATAAGCATCCCTTGTTTTACGCCTTATATTTTATAATCCTTAATAAATCTAAAGTTCGCTCCTTCACCTTTTGAAAGGATGCGTACTCAATCTCATCGTTAGAAACTTCGCAATTGAATTTTAAATGTATTAGCTACTCCTTAAATTTAATCCCATTTTTTTTACCCTTCGATTGACTTAATTATAGCGTCTTATTTTATTCCAGTCAATTAGGAGGCTAATACAAAATGAGACATAGGAGTATCAAGGGTTTTTAGACTTTATTGGCGAAGTTGGGTTATACACTCTCCCGTATTTTCTGGCGTAAATAAATCTTTTATTAAAAGGCGAAAGCGGATAGCCGTCCTTATCGGTTTTAATGTTTTTGATATAGCCTTTTTTAATTAAAACGGAAAGATTTTTGGGAAATTTTTTATATTTTATTCTGTATGAAATCAATGCAAGGTTTAATTCCTGGATTTCTTGGACATATTCTGTTTTTTTTGCTAATTTGACATAGACGTAATACCTGTTTATTATTATAACCGCAAGAACGAAAATAAATATTAAAACAATTATATTTTCAAGAGCGGTTTCGGAATGCTTGTTTAATTTCGTCATAAAGGTAAAATAATAAAAATATCCGGTTTAAAATTTAGACGGCAAAAGCTAAAAAAGGTGAAAAAATAAATTGTAATAATTTATAAAAAAATATAAAATTTGATAAATGCTTTTAAGATAATTTAAGTTTTATAAAAAATAATTAAAAATATTATGGATAAGAGACGATATTATTATGTTATAATTTCGCTGATTTTTTTACAGATTATATCGACCGCTATAGTTTTAATTATTAATTTTATAAATATATCGGCTAATAATTCAAGCATTATTTTATATACAGAGCCGTTTATATTTATTTTAACCTTAGCCTTATTTGCAATTGTAATAAAGTTTAAGAAAAAAATATTCGATCAAGACCTCGAAAATATGGCTTTGACCGACGGGCTTACCGGTCTTTATAACAGAAGATATTTCGACATGTTTTATGAAAATATATTCAATCAAAGTTCAAGATACGGTATTCCGCTGACGTTAATTATGTGCGACATAGACCACTTTAAAAAAATAAACGATACATACGGACACGATAAAGGAGACATAGTTTTAAAAGAGATTTCAAATATATTAAAATCAAATACCAGAAAAACCGACATTGCGTCAAGATTTGGAGGGGAAGAGTTTATACTTTGCCTTCCTTCTACCGAAATAACGAGCGCATTGGACGTGGCGAGAAAAATTAAGCAGATGGTTTTAAACGTTAAAACAAAAGATATAAAAAAAGTAACCGTCAGTATGGGAGTTACTTTTTACAGAACAGAGTTTGATAGCAACCCGACAGGACTTTTGAAACGATTGGACGATCTTCTTTACGAAGCAAAAAAAAGAGGAAGGAACAGAATAATTTCCGAAGACCACGCCGGCGATATTATAGAAGTCGAAGAAAATCCCTGGTTAGACGAATAAGTTATAATTTATATTGTAACGCCGATATTTGTACAAATAATTAATTTTTTGTTAAAGGAGAAAGGCTATGGCAAATAGGATAAATCCCGGCCACGATATTTTAGAAGTAGGTCAAAACAGAATGGAATTGGTCGATTTCAGGCTGTTTCGCATAGACGAGGAAGGCGAGGAAAGAGAAGGCATTTACGGGATAAACGTTGCAAAGGTTATAGAAATTATTAAAATGCCGGAAGATATATCCGAAGCCCCTAATACTTCGGAGTTTGTAGAGGGCATGTTTAATTTAAGGGGCAACGTCGTTCCTTTGGTCAATCTCCCCAAATGGATGGGCATTGTCGAACCGGAAGAATTAAACAGAAAGAATTATAAGGTTATAATAACTGAATTTAATAGGATAAAAGTAGGATTTATAGTACATGAAACCACAAAAATAAGGCGTGTTTCATGGGACGATATCAGCGCTCCGGAACTGTCGTCTGTAAGTTCGGTAGATTCTAAAGTAACGGGAATTATCAAGGTCGAAAACGACGAACTTCTTCTTTTGCTGGACTTTGAATCGATAGTCGACGAACTCGGTTTTTACAACAGGGAAAATATGGAAATAGAAACTGAAAAAAATGAATTCGGCGGCAATAAAACTATACTTATAGTCGACGACTCGTCTTCGGCGAGAAAAATAATAAATAATGCATTAACTAAGGAAGGATTCAAAACAGTGCTTGCAGAAAACGGAAAAGCAGCTCTTGATGAGGTTTATGAAGATAAGTATAATTTTAGCGCAATTATTTGCGACGTCGAGATGCCCGTTATGGACGGCTATACATTCACTAAGACCTTAAAGTCCGACGATAAGTATAAAAATATTCCGATTATAATGCACTCTTCCCTGAGCGGGACCGAAAATTCTGAAAAAGGAGAGCGTGCCGGCGCAGATTTTTATGTGGTAAAATTCGACCCGGTAGAATTTATAAGCACTATAAAAAAGGTGCTTTGACAAATTAAAATTAAGTTGCAATTAATAATTAAAAATGGTAAAAAAATTAATTACATATTTTTCATAAGGAGGTGAGAAATTAATTGAAAAAAGTATTATTATCGATTTTGTTCCTAACTTTAATAGCAATACCTTCCAGCTCTTTTGCCGCAGTTAAACAGGCAAAAAAAGCATCAGCTAAAAAAGTCGTAGCCAAGAAGATGGCCGTAAAAAAAGCCGTTAAAACAGTATCTTCCGCTACAGTAAAGGCTGTTCAGCAGGCTCTTGCTAAAGACGGATTTTTTAAAGGCAAGGTTGACGGAATGATCGGACCGGTTACTACGAATGCCGTTAAAGCTTTTCAGAAAAAAAACGGACTTAAGGCAGACGGTATAATAGGTCCAATGACGCTTAAAAAATTAGGCGTAAAGTAATTTTTCATGAAATTTGAATTTTATTGGAAAAAAGGCGACAGATTAATTTTCTGCCGCCTTTTTGTTTTTAATTTTTAAATATATAGCGCTCATATTTTGTTTATTTTTTATAGATTGCACATTTCTATTAACTTTTTTAATGTTTAAAATATGGCTGAGAAAATATTTTTTATTACTGGAATCGATACCGGCATAGGTAAAACATTTTGCAGTTCCCTGCTGTTGTCGGCTATTAAGGAGAAAGGTTATGATGCCGGCTATATGAAGCCCGTCGAAACCGGCGTCGAAACCGGCGAAGACGGCTTAAAAAAATATATAGACGGTTTTTACGTTAAGACATACTGCGATTTAAAAGAAAATCTAGACATTATAACTCCGTATACTTTCCGGCTGCCTCTGTCGCCTTATGCGGCGCTTAAAAAAGAAGGCGGAGAATTATGTATTAAGGAAATCCTTTTTAAATTTTACGAACTTAATAAAATTCACGATTATATGCTGGTGGAAGGAGCAGGCGGAATGCTTGTTCCCTTAAAACGCGGTCATTTTATGATAGATATCGCAAAATATTTAGACGCAGGGGTTGTTTTAGTTACTAAAGCCGGTTTAGGAATGATAAACCAGACGCTTTTGAGTATAGAATATGCATTGAATAAAGGAATTAAAATGTCCGGCATAATTATAAACAATGTCTTAGGCGAAAAAGATGAAAGCGTATCCTCCAACAAAGAAATTTTATGCGAATTTACCGATGTTCCTATTATCGGCGAAATTCCATTTATTCCTAAAGAAAAACGATACGGAGAAATAAAAGTACACAAAGACTTTGCTTTAAAATATATAGACTTAGAAAAAATTTTATTATAAAATATTAATAAAAATAATTATTTCTTAAGGAGGATTACTATTCATGCGCTTTAATCAATCGGATAGGCTTAAACAATTGCCCGTGTATCTTTTTGCGGAAATAGATAAACTAAAGTCTCAAGTAAAAGCTAGGGGCGTCGATATTATAAGTTTTGGAATCGGAGACCCCGACCTGCCGACGCCGAAAGCAATAGTCGATGTTTTAAAGAAAGAAAGCGAAATAGACGCAAATCAAAAATATCCTTCGTATGAAGGTCTTTTGAAATTTAGGGAATCGGTTTCGAACTGGTATAAAAAAAGATTCAACATAACGCTTGACCCGGAAACTGAAGTTCTGTCTTTAATAGGCTCAAAAGAAGGAATAGGGCATTTACCGCTTGCTTTTATTAATCCGGGCGACGTAGTTTTGATACCGGATCCTGGGTATCCCGTTTACAGGGCAGGCACTATTTTTGCCGGAGGCATCCCTTATATTATGCCGCTCAAAGAGGAAAACGATTTTTTGCCCGATTTTTCAATTATACCCAACGATATTTTAAAAAAAGCAAAACTTATGTTTCTTAATTATCCGAACAATCCTACTTCCGCATCGGCGGACAGACATTTTTTCAACGAGGTAGTAAAATTTGCAAAGACCAATGAAATTATAGTCGCGCATGATTTTGCGTATTCCGAAGTTTATACGGGCGAAAAGGGGAACGATTCCTTTCTTGAAGCAAACGGCGCAAAAGAAATAGGAATAGAGTTTCATTCGCTTTCTAAAACGTTTAATATGACTGGTTTCAGGATAGGGTTTGCGGCAGGAAACGAAGAAATAATAAAGGGACTCGGAGCCGTTAAAACAAATCTGGATTCCGGAGTATTCCAAGCCATTCAGCTTGCCGGAGCCTACGGATTAGACAACGAGCTTAAAGCAGTCGAGGATAATAATAAAATATATAAAAAAAGACGCGAACTTTTAGTGTCCGGTTTGGAAAAATTGGGTTATAAAGTGTATAAATCCGATGCAACGTTTTACGTTTGGGCGCATGTTCCTAAAACAGGCATGACTTCTAAGGATTTTGCCGTATCGCTCTTAAATGAAACGGGAATAATAGTTACGCCCGGTTCAGGTTTCGGCGAAAACGGCGAAGGTTTTGTGCGGTTTTCATTGACTCTAAGCGAAAACCGTATAAAAGAAGCTTTAGTAAGAATGGGAGCATGATTTTAGCAGACGCTAAGCTTGACGAGGAAGATTTTATCGTATGTTTAGGATTAGGCAGTAATGTCGGCGATAAAGAGTCTAACTTATTAAAAGCATTGGATTTTATTAAAAACGGAGCAAAAGTTTTTAGCGGAATTAGCCCTAAGCATAAAAGTCCGCTGTCTGATGTAAAGATTTCAGGCGTTTCGTCCATATATCTAACCTCTCCGGTCGGAAACGAAAATCAGCCTTTCTTTTTAAACTGCGCTGTTATTCTTAGCATTCAGGCAAAATCGTATAATAATATAGACGACTTCTCAAGTTTTTTTCATAAACTGTTGTCGTTTCTTAAAAATATCGAAAAAATTATGGGCAGAAAAGAATATTCGGTAAGATATATGCCCCGTGTTATTGATATAGATATTCTTTTTGCTTATAATGTCAGTTCAAAAAAATATATTCATATAGATTTACCGGATTTAAAAATTCCTCACAAGGAGATTTTTAAGCGGCTGTTCGTCATGTTTCCCTTATTAGACCTTATAAATATTTCGAACGGTTTTATTTTAAAAAAGCCGTTCGATAAAGAAAGCATAAAAAAAGCCCTTGCAGATTTAAAAAAAACAGATGCAGGGGCTTCCCAGAAAATATCTTATTACGCCAAATTCGACGAAAATTTAAGAGGAATTGCACGCTAACGAGCGACGAGCTTCTCCTCGCAGAGTACTTTATGAGGAAGTTCTTCGTTGTAAATAGATATAAGGCCTCTTTTTATTTCCATAATTTGCGGCTCTAACGAACCGAATCTTTCCACTAAAAATTCTGCGGCCTCCTGAGGTTTAATTATGTCGCCGCAAGTAAAAATATCTACGGCCGCATAGTCGTATTCTGGCCATGTATGAATAGAAAGATGAGATTCGGCAATAATAACCATTCCGCTTATTCCGAACGGATTAAACTCATGAAATTTATGCTCGACTATCGTAGCTTTTGCTTCCGATGCCGCATCCAGCATTGCAGTTTCTACAAACTCAAGATCGTCTAAGATATTTTTTCTGCATTTTTTTAATTCTAAAAGCAAATGCGTTCCTAATGAATTCATTTTACATACCTCCTTCGGAGAACTAAAATCCCCAGCTAAATTTTAATAAATAAATAAATAAAATTTTACACGATTTTTTATTATATGTTATTTACCGAAAAATGCAAGAAAAAAATATATAAAAAAACAGATAAAAATATTGACTTAATTTTTTTTTTAGTATATTATTTGATAATAAAGAAACAAAGCATTATTAATTTATTTAATTTTAAGGGGGTAGAATTATTATGAAAATGAAAAAAGTAATTTCGTCTTTATTAATTGCTTCTGCTTTAACTTTTAGCGCTACTACGGTTTTTGCTTCCACCGGTTCTTCGCTTTTCAGCTCGGAAGGATGCATAGCCTGCCACACTATTAACGGACAGGGCGGTTCGGTTGGACCGGACCTTTCACATGTCGGCAGCAAAAGAAGCCTTTCTTGGATTAAAACTCAGATTACAAACCCTTCCGCTCATTTTGCGGCGGGCAGTTCCGTAACTATAAACGGACAATCTTATACGGCTATTATGCCTGCGCATAAGCATATGTCGGCTTCAAAGCTTAACGCTCTTGCCAGTTATCTTGAATCATTGAAATAATTTTTCTATTAATAATTATGTCTGTCCAATGCCGGCGTTATTTGACGGCGTTCAGGACAGGCATAAATTTATTATTTAAAAATACCGAATTTACCTATATTAAATACCGTAATTTATAACTTATTAATTTTTTATTTTTTAAATTTTATCTATAGTTTTGCGCTTTAATTTTTTATTGATTATTTTTATCGTTAAAATATTATTGAGATATAATAATATTTATTAAAAAAAAGGAGGTGAATTACAATGTTTTCAAAAATGGGTAAATTAATTACTGCCGCTGTAGTATTTGCAGGAGTATCGTCGTTTGCAGTTTCGGCTTTTGCTGCTTCCGGCCCTGCATTATTTAGATCTGAAGGATGTATAGCCTGTCATACCATCGACGGTCACGGCGGGCAAGTAGGTCCGAATCTTTCTCATATAGGTTCCCAGAGGAGCCTTTCATGGATTAAAACGCAGATAGTAAATCCCGGAGCGCATTTTGCTTCAGGAAGTACGGTTGCTCTTAACGGAAAGTCCTATATGGCTATTATGCCGAATCACAAAAACATGCCGGCTTCAGATGTTAATACTATTGCAAAATATCTTGAGTCTTTAAAGTAATCGTCCGAGGATAATTTAAAACTAAAAGATAACGCAAAAAATTGTTTGAAAACCTCCAATCGTTAAAATTTAATACGATCGGAGGTTTTTCTTTTTTCTTGACGGTTATTCGGCTAAACTGTTATAATTTATATAAATAAAATTATTAATTATATTTTGCCGAATTTAAAATCTATGGAACTTGAACTTACAGACAGAAAAATATTAAATATTCTTCAGTCCGATTTTCCTATCGCCAAACACCCTTTCTTAGAAATTGCCGATATTACCGGCATAAAAGAAGATGAAGCAATAGACAGAATATTACGCATGAAAAGCGGTAAAATTATCAGACAGATAAGCGCAATATTCGATTCGCACAATATCGGCTATAAAAGCACTCTTGCGGCTTTTAAGGTAGCGGATAAATCGGCGGATTCGGCTGCAGAAATAATAAATTCGCATAGCGGAGTGAGTCATAATTATCTAAGAAACCACAAATATAATATATGGTTTACGATAACTCTTCCTTCCGAATACTCGCTTGAACAAGAAATAAAAAAGCTCTCGGAAAAATCGGGAGCGGAAGACTATCTTATTCTCCCTACCCTGAAACTTTATAAAATCGGCGTTAATTTTGATATGACCGGCGCAGACGATGCTTCTTCTTTTAGGTTCTTTTCCCATGAAGATTTTAAAAAAGATTCGGAAATAAAAATTTCCGAATTTGAAAAAGCTTGCATAAGAGAACTTCAAAAAGATATAGAAATTACCCATGAGCCTTTTAAGAATATGTCTGAGGTTTTAGGTATTTCTCAGGAAAAATTGCTTGAAACCGTAAAAAATTTTATAAGCGAAAGAAAAATGAGAAGATTTGCCTGCGTTTTATATCATCAAAAAGCGGGATTCAGCTACAATCTTATGGGGATATGGAAAACAAACAATGAAGAAGCCGATAAAAACGGCAAAATTATGTCTTCCGTTAAAGAAGTTTCACACTGTTATCTTAGGCCGGTTTATCCCGGAAGGTGGGAATATAATATATTTACTATGATACATGCAAAATCAAAAGACGAAGCATGGAGCATTATGGATAAAATTTCTTCGCTAACCGGACTTATGGATTTCGGCGCTCTCGAAAGCACAAAAGAATTTAAAAAGGTGAGGGTGAAGTATTATGTTTAATCAAAGCGAACTGCTTACGGAATTTTTTTTATATCCTTTAATACTGTGTTCGGTTATTGCGCTTGCAATAATAATAGAACGTTTTTACAGCCTTAGGAAATCCAAAATTTTTCCTGAAGATTTTCTTGCCAATGTAGAGAAATCTCTAAAAAACGGGGACATAGAAAAGGCTAAAGGTATGTGCATGACGGCAAAAACGCCTATAGCCAAAATTTATCTTTCTATCATAGACAACTATAAAAATCCTATAGATACCGTTAAATTAGAGGTTGAGGAATCCGGCAAGAGGGCATACTTAGATCTTGAAAAAAATTTAGAAGGACTCAGCGCTATTACTACTATATCCCCTTTATTGGGACTGCTTGGAACCGTAGTAGGCATGATAAAGGCTCTCAGCGCCGTATCATACAGAAACGGCATAGCGAATCCGCATCTTCTTGCGCTAGGCATTTCGGAGGCATTGTATTCAACGGCTATCGGACTTATAATAGCCATAGTATCTTTTTTATTTTTTAAATATTTTGCTTCTAAAGCGTTTAACTTTGGAGCGGTTATGGAAGACACCGCATCAAGGGTTATATCTTTTATTAAAGCAGAGTGAAAATAATTTTATTATAATCATAATTAGCGCTGATTATATAAGACAAGTAAAATGAAATTTACGTCTAAAAGAAAGCCCGACCCGATAATTAACGTTATTAACATGGTTGACGTATTTTTAACCCTGTTAATATTTTTTATGATGACGACGACTTTTACTTCAAATTACGGCATAAAAATTCATCTGCCGAAATCAGGAGCAAAATCTTTCGCTTCTTCAAAAAAACCGGTAACGCTTTATATTACTAAAGCAGGCAAGATATATTACAGAAATAAAGAGCTTTCGCTGAAAGAATTGTCTTTATTTTTAAAAGACGTTAAAAAGTCGCAGGGAAACGCCACTATAATTATAAAAGCGGATAAAAAATCTACTGCCGCAAGCATAGTAAACGTAATGGGATTAAGCATAGAGCACGGATTGTATAAAATAGCTATCGCTACGAAAAAATAAAAGATCGGACGAAATTAAGATAAACTATAAAAGAAAAGCAATCAGGAGGTCTAAATTTGATAGAAAGATATTCTCTTCCGGAAATAGCCAAAGTATGGTCGCTTGAAAATAAATACAGGACTTGGCTGAAGGTTGAACTTGCCGTATGCACGGCTTACAATAAAATAGGAAAAATCCCCGATACTTCTTATGAAAATATAATCCGGAAAGCAAAGTTTAACGTTAATGAGATACAGGAAATAGAAAACGTTACAAAGCACGACGTCATAGCTTTTTTAACAAACGTCGCAAAATATGTAGGCGAAGATTCAAGGTTTATTCATCTTGGACTTACTTCTTCCGACGTCGGAGATACATCCTTTTCTTTACTGCTAAAAGAATCTCTCGAATTAATACTTAAAAAAATAGAAATTTTAAGAGAATCTTTAAGAAATCAGGCATTAAGATATAAACATACGCCGGTAATGGGGAGAACGCACGGAATACATGCAGAGCCGGTAACGTTCGGATTTAAACTCCTCATATTTTATGAAGAAATTAAAAGAGCCGAGGAGAGAATAAAAACGGCGATAAAATCGGTATCTTTCGGCAAACTGTCCGGTGCCGTAGGGAATTATGCCAACATTTCGCCCGAAGTAGAACAGGCGGCTCTCGATATTCTAGGGCTTAAACATATTTTATCTAATCAGGTTATACAGAGAGACGTTTATGCGGATGCTTTTTATTCTCTTGCCTCCATTGCCGCATCATGCGAAAAAATAGCTTTAGAAATCAGGCATCTAATGAGGACGGAAGTTGCCGAAGCCGAAGAGCCTTTTGCGCCTGGACAGAAAGGTTCGTCGGCAATGCCGCACAAAAAAAATCCTATAGTATCCGAAAACATTTGCGGGCTTTCCCGCGTAGTCCGTTCTAACCTTATAGCTTCGCTTGAAAATATACCGTTATGGCATGAAAGAGATATTTCGCATTCTTCAGTCGAGAGAATAATTGCGCCTGATTCTACGATTTTAGTATATTATATAGTTCATCAGCTGACTTATTTGATCGAAAATTTAATAGTCAAAGAAGAAAATATGTTAAAGAATATAAATTTGACTAAAGGCGTTATTTTTTCGCAAAAAGTTTTGCTTACCCTTATAGATAAAGGGATGCTAAGAGAAGACGCATATAAAATAGTGCAGGGTCTTGCCCATGAAAGCATCCGTTCGCAGATAGATTTCAGCGAACTGTTAAAAAAAGATGCATCCGTTTCTAAGCATCTTACGGCTCAAGAAATAGATGAATTATTCGACATTAATTATTATTTTAAATATATTAACTATATTTTCGACAGATACAATGCGGAATAAAACGGTAACGGTAAACGAGGAAAAAATGAATAAAAAAGCTTTTATAAAAATAATGCTGAAAGATGAAGTATTAGACCCTCAGGGTAAAGCCGTTTTGTCGGTTCTTAAATCCTCCGGTTACGATAACGTAAAAGACGTAAGAGTAGGCAAGTATATAGAGGTCGATTTTGCCGGAGAAGTAAAGGACGGACATGTCGCTCTAAAGGGAGAGGCAGAAGAGATTTCAGAAAAAATTTTGTCAAATCCCCTAATCGAAGAATTTACTATAGAAATTAAATAAAATTAAATATTACTTATGAATAATAAAAAAATAAAAGCCGGCATAACGGTTTTTCCCGGCTCGAACTGCGATGCCGACGTATATAGGGTTTTGAACGAAGTATTTGGGCTTAGCGCCTCGTTTATATGGCATAAAAATAAAATTAAAAATCTTGGCGAATATGATTTTATAGTAATTCCCGGCGGATTCTCCTACGGCGATTATTTAAGATCCGGCGCTCTTGCCGCCAGAAGTCCCGTAATGGAATACGTTAAAGACTATGCCTATAAAAGCGGTATAGTGTTAGGAATATGCAACGGCTTCCAGATACTTCTTGAAGCAGGTCTTTTAAACGGGGTTATGCTCACCAATAATTCTTTAAAATTTGAATGTAAAGACGTTTATTTAAAAACGCTAAATACGGAAACGCCTTTTACATGCGCTTTAAAAAAAGACTCTTTGCTAAAAATGCCTATTGCCCATCACGATGGGAACTATTTTGCGGAAAAGAAAATAATAAAAGGCTTAAACGATAAAAATGCCGTAATTTTTAAATATTGCGACGAAAACGGCGATATAACCGAACTTTCAAACCCCAACGGTTCTATGTATAATATTGCGGGCATTTCAAACGAAAACGGCAATATTATGGGGTTAATGCCCCACCCCGAAAGATCTTCCGAAAAAATACTCGGAAGCGAAGACGGAGGATATATATTTAAGTCTATCGTTAAATATGTAAAAGAAAGATAAAAAATAAAATACAGCCTTAATCCTGCAACTGAATTACAGAAAAACATTTGAATATGTTATAATAATTAAAAATGCGTAAGAAAAAGGTGAAGAAAAAGGTGTCAGATTTTATTTTACGCAGACGAATAGCAACAACTAACGATAAAAGATTTTGCGTAAAATTAATCTGACACCTTTTTCAAAATATAATAATTAGAAAAATAATAAAATTTAATATGGACAAAGATAACGTTAGCGCTAAAAAAAACGATATAAAAAAAACCGAAAAACTTTTCGGTTTGTCCGCGGAAGAATATGGCAAAATTTCGGAACTGCTCGGACATGAGCCGGATGCTTTTGAACTAGGTATATTTTCGGCTATGTGGTCGGAACACTGTTCTTATAAAAGTTCCAAAGTTTATTTGAAAACTCTGCCGACGGAAGGAGGCAAAGTTCTTATAGGACCGGGCGAAAATGCCGGAGTAGTGGATTTTGGAGACGGCGACGTACTTGTGTTTAAAATGGAAAGCCATAATCATCCTTCTTTTATAGAGCCTTTTCAGGGTTCGGCCACCGGAGTAGGCGGCATTATGCGCGATATCTTTACTATGGGAGCAAGGCCGGTAGCAAATCTAAATTCTTTAAGATTTGGAAGTTTTTCTCATCCAAGGACTCCTTATTATCTGTCGGAAGTCGTTAAAGGAATAGGTTTTTACGGAAACTGTATGGGCGTTCCGACCGTAGGCGGAGAAGTCGTATTCGACGAATGTTATAACGACAATATCTTAGTAAACGCTTTTACTATAGGTATAGCTAAAAAAGACGGAATATTTCTTTCCTCTAAGTGCGAAGTCGGCAATATAGTAGTTTATGTCGGTTCATCGACCGGAATGGACGGAATACACGGAGCTACTATGGCATCGGAAGAATTCGATTTAAAAAAGAACAAAAAAAGAAGCACCGTTCAAGTAGGGGATCCTTTTACGGAAAAACTTCTTCTAGAAGCATGCCTTGAAGCTATGGAAAAAAAACTTATAGTTTCTATACAGGATATGGGCGCCGCCGGTTTAACCAGTTCGTCGTTTGAAATGGCGGATAGCAGCGGAAAAGGAATGATTATAAATTTAGACGCAATTCCGTTAAGAACGTCCGAAATTACTCCGGTAGAAATGATGTTATCGGAATCTCAGGAGAGAATGCTGCTGGCATGCGGCAGGGATAAATTTAACGAATTAAAAGCGGTTTTCGACAAATGGGGATTGAATTGCGTCGAAGTAGGCGAAGTTATTAAGGAAAAAGAAATCAGATTTTTTTATAAATCAAAACTATATAAAACGTTAAGCGTAAATACCGTAGTAAACGGACCCGAATATAAAAGGCCGGTTAAAAAACCTGAGTACTTAAACAGCGTAAAACCGTTAAATATAGACAATTATAAAATACCGGAAAATTTTAACGATACAGCCTTCAAAATAATAACGCATCCTAATATAGCCTCTAAAAAAAGCGTTTTTACCCAGTACGATTATACGATAGGGACGGCTACCATTGTTCCGCCGGGCTTTTCCGCCGCGGTTTTAAGGGTTAACGTCGGAGGAGCAGGTAAAAAAGGCTTTTTGTTAAACGCAAGCGGAAACTCAAAATATACATATTTAGATCCGTTTACCGGAGGAGCGCTTGCCGTGACCGAGTGTTCGCGCAATATCAGCGCTTGCGGCGGATATCCGGCAGCTATTACCGACTGTCTTAATTTTGCAAGTCCCGAAGATCCCGAAGTTATGTGGCAGTTCGTAAATGCATTAGAAGGCATAAAATCTGCCGCATTAAAATTAAATACTCCTGTTATAAGCGGAAACGTTAGTTTTTATAACGAAACTGCAAAAAAAGACGGCGATAAAATGACGGTTCATAAAATTTATCCTACGCCGGTTATAGGCATGCTCGGTTTTATAGACGACGTCGAAAAAGCGGTAACCCCGTATTTTAAAAACGAAGGCGACGAAATTTATATTCTGGGCAGATTATCCGGCAATCTCGGCGGCAGTTTGTATATGGACTTAGAATACGGAAATTTTATGCAAAAACCTTCTAAGATAGATTTAGATTATGAAGTCCGACTTCAAAACTGCCTGAGGTCGTTAATAAATAAGGGATTATTAAAAAGCGCCTCTGATATTAGCGAAGGCGGAATTTTTGTTTCGCTGGCGGAGAGCGCAATAACGTCTCCAAATCAAACTCTCGGCTTCGCAGTAAATTACGATACCTCAAAAAGCGGCGTTAGAATAGACTCTTTCTTGTTTTCTGAATTCGAACAGGCGTTTATAATAAGCGTAGATAAAAAATTAAGCGGACCGCAAAAAACGGCTGTTTCGGAAATTTGCGCCGAATACGGAATAAAATTGGAAAAAATCGGCAATGTTAAAAAAGGCATAATGAAAATTAACGACAAAATAGACTTAAAAAGTGATAAAATAAAAGAAGGATATTTTTCCGTTATTTAAATTATTTATTTAATAATTATGGAAGAGATAAAAGACGAATGCGGCGTATTCGGTATATACAATAACGAAGAAGCCGCTAAAATAACTTATTTGGGACTTTACGCGCTTCAGCACAGGGGACAGGAGTCTTGCGGAATAGCATCGTCGGATATGAACGGCTTGTATTTTCATAAGAGTCTTGGTCTTGTAAACGACGTATTTAAAGAAAATACACTTTTGCAGCTCAAAGGAAAAAACGCCATAGGACATGTAAGGTATTCAACGGCAGGGGAAACGCTTCTTAAAAATGCTCAGCCTCTTGTCGCCGATTATTATTTCGGTTCAATAGCAGTAGCTCACAACGGAAATATTACCAACGCCCACATAATAAAAGACGAGCTTGAAGAAAACGGCTCTATTTTTTCATCTACTTCCGATACCGAAGTCGTTATACATCTAACGGCTTTATCTAAAGAAAACCTTCTTATAGACAGGATCGTAAGTTCATTAAAAAAACTTAAAGGCGCATACTCTTTCCTGTTTCTTTCTGAAAAAGAGATGATAGCCGCAAGAGATCCTTTCGGTTTTAGGCCTCTCGTTATGGGAATGCTTAACGGTTCTATAGTTTTTGCTTCGGAAACATGCGCTTTAGATCTTATAAATGCCGAATATATAAGAGACGTAAGGCCGGGCGAAGTAATACTAGTCAACGGCGAGGGCATCAGAAGCATATTTCCGTTCAGGATAGAAAGAAATTCGGCCTGCGTATTTGAACTTATTTATTTTTCACGACCCGACAGCATTTTTAACGGTAAATCAATTTACAGCTTGCGCATCCAAATGGGCAAAGAACTTGCAAAGGAGTCCACTCCCGATGCAGATATAGTAATACCCGTTCCGGATTCGGGAGTACCGGCGGCTTTAGGTTTTTCAAAAGGCTCCGGCATAGATTTTGAAATGGGCTTTACAAGAAACCACTATGTAGGAAGAACGTTTATAGAACCTAAAAAATCCATAAGGCATTTCGGCGTTAAAGTAAAACTAAATCCCGTTCCAGACGTCATAAAAGGCAAAAAAGTCGTCGTCGTAGACGACTCTGTAGTAAGGGGAACGACTTCTAAGAAAATTGTCGATATGTTGAAACTTGCCGGCGCAAAAGAGATCCATCTTCGTTTAAGTTCGCCTATGGTTATTGCTCCATGTTTTTACGGAATAGACACGCCGGTAAAGGAAGACCTTATGGCGGCCAAATACAGCGAAAAAGAGATAAACGCCAAACTCGGCGCTACTACTACAAAATTTCTTTCGATAGACGGTTTAAGCAGGGCTGTAGGAAACGGTATTAATTTTTGCGAAGCATGTTTTTCAAACGTTTATCCTCAGGAAACTTTCGACGAATCCGAATATGAAAATCAAGTACAGTTGAAACTGTTTAGCAAAGAAGTTTTTTGAAGAAATTTATAAAACGGCGCAATATGACTAATATGTAATTAATATAATAATATATAAACAGTCTTTATACGGTAAAAAATAATGATAAATAACGATTTAAACGATACCTCCGAAACACTTAAAACGTCCGTATTGAATGCCGTAAAAACTTTATGTTACGAAAAAAAAGAATTCGTTCTTGCCTCTGGTAAAACAAGCGACTTTTATATAGATTTACGCAGAATTTCTTTCGACGGCGAGTATTTATATCTTATCGGCAGACTGCTTTACGATGAAATTAAGAAAATAAAAGATCTAAAATTTTCGGTAATTGCCGGCGTTCCGGTGGGAGGCATTCCTTTAATTTCCTCAATACTGACTGCGAGTTTTTTGGATAAAAATCCTTTAAAATCAGTCGTTATCAGAAAAGAAAAAAAAGAATACGGCAAAGGCAATCTTATCGAACCTGTACAGTTTTTATCCAAAGGAGCAAATATTTTAATAATAGAAGACGTCGTTACTACGGGCGGTTCTATTTTAAAAGCCGTAAAAAACGCGCGTGAAGAAGGTTATGAGATAACGGATGCGGTCTGCGTCGTCGACAGACAGGAAGGCGGAGCCGAATTTCTTAAAGAGAACGGCATTGAGCTTCATTCCTTATTTACTAAAAAAGATATAATGCAATAATATTATACTTATGAAAAAAACAGTTTTTTTAATAATTTTACTTTTTGTATTTGTCATACCTATTTTTCTGTTGTCCGGTTGTTCCGTTTTTAGTTCTCTCGGTTTAAAACATCCGTTTCCGTCAAACGGCGGATATCGTTCGGCTTTGCGTAAAGCGACCCGCAAAGCAGATATATACAATAACCTTAATACGGTAATGTATATAAGGGCTGCTTATTTCGATAAGTCTTTTATGCGTTCATATGAAGATAAATATTACGGTTATTATATGGAACGCCCCAAAAATTTAATAAAAAAAATCGGAAAAAGTACCGTATTTTTAGTTTCGGTTTACACCCCCCGCAAATCTTATAACAACTTAGATTCAAAAAGATCGATATGGATGGTGTATTTAACGAATAACGAGGGCGAAAGCATTATGCCGCTCAGCATTAAGCCCTCGCAGCAAAAAAAAGTTTTTTTAAAGAAATTTTTTCCTTACGTTACGGACTGGTCAAGGCAGTATATTATAAAATTTCCAAAATATTACGACAAAAAAGAACATAAATTATTTTTAAACTCCGGCGTTAAATGGATTAAACTTATAATTACCGGAGTAAACGGAAAAGCCGTTTTGAAATGGAATTTACACAGCGGCGCAAATAAATATTAATTTATTTTATGCATTATAACGTTCTGGTTATAGGTTCGGGCATAGCAGGTCTTTCGCTTGCAAATAGATTTGACGACTCTGTTTCGGTAGGAATTTTTACTAAAAAAGAAGAAGCGGAATCAAATACAAACTATGCTCAGGGCGGGCTTGCCGCCGTTATGAATCTCGATAAAGATTCGTACGAAAAACATATCTTAGATACGCTGACCGCCGGCGACGGACTTTGCGACGAAAATATAGTAAGAATGGTCGTAGAGGAAGGTCCCGGCATCGTACAGGATCTTTTAAGCTGGGGCGTTAAATTTGCCAAGCATTCCGAAAACAATAAAGAGTTCGATCTGGGCAGGGAAGGCGGGCATTCCGAAAGAAGGGTTTTGCATGCGGGGGATATAACAGGCAGAGAAATAGAAAGAGCGTTAGTCGATACTTCACGAGAAAAATCAAATATAAAAATATTTGAAAATCACATAGGCATAGATTTAATTACCGCCCGGAAGCTAAAAATAGAAAAATATAGGGAAAACAGGGTTTTAGGCGCATACTTTTTGAATAAAAATACCGGCAAAGTGATAACCGTTAGTGCCGATATAGTAGTGCTTGCTACGGGCGGAGCCGGAAAAGTCTTCTTATACACTTCAAATCCCGATATATCTACCGGCGATGGAATAGCTATGGCGCACAGGGCAGGAGCTAAAATAGCCAATATGGAATTTTACCAGTTTCACCCCACTATACTTTACCATCCGGAAGCAAAGTCTTTTTTAATATCCGAAGCTCTCAGGGGAGAGGGCGGCACTTTAAGATTAAAAGACGGAACTCCTTTTATGGATAGCGTTCACCCGCTGAAGAGTCTTGCTCCCCGCGATATTGTAGCAAGAACAATCGACTTTGAACTTAAAAGAACCGGAGACGAATGCGTATATCTCGATATGACCCACAAAAGCAGAGAGTTTTTGGAAAAGAGATTTCCGGATATTTTTAAAACTACGTTGAGTTTCGGCATAGATATGTCTAAAAAATGGATACCCGTCGTTCCTGCCGCACATTATTTATGCGGAGGGATATTGACCGACGAAAACGGTTTAACATCCGTCGGCGGTCTTTATGCCATCGGAGAGGTAGCCTGCACAGGACTTCACGGTGCAAACAGGCTTGCAAGCAATTCTCTGCTAGAAGGATGCGTTTTTGCTAAAAAGTCTTACGAAGCGGCGCAGCGGTTTTTGAAAGAATCGCTCAAAATTTCCGAGCCTAAAGTTTCAAATACGTCTAATTCGGATGTCGTCGAAAATGAAAAGCCGGCATTGCCGGAATGGAAAGATTTCGGTTTAACGGGCGGCGACGAAATGATAGTCGTTTCTCATAACTGGGACGAACTCAGGCGGACTATGTGGAATTATGTCGGTATAGTCAGGTCGGACAAACGTTTAGAGAGGGCAAAAAGGCGCATAGACAACCTGCTTTACGAAATCAAAGAATACTATTGGAATTTTAAGATAACGACAGACCTCCTGGAACTTAGGAATATAGCCGAAGTAGCAAGTCTCATCGTAAATTCCGCAATGTTAAGAAAGGAATCTCGCGGTACGCATTACAATATAGATTATCCGGAAAAAGACGATAAGAACTTCAAGCATCCTACTGTGTTATAATAAAAATAATTATAAATATTATCGTTCATATCTTGCTATTATTTGTTAAATTGATTGTTTTTCGCAAAAGATAGATTACAATTATTGTATATTGTATATAATAAGAGGTTATAGTTTTGCCTAAAAACAGCAAAAGTAAATCATCCATATCTCAAGCCGAAAAACGTCAACTAACGGCAATCCATATATTTTTCTTATTCCTAATTTGTATTGTATTGTCTATATTTGCACATGAAACTATAAGCATGAAAAAAAATATAGAAAGTCGTCTCCGGGAATATTCAACTTTGACCGCTTCAAATCTATCTGCTTCTATTAAAGATCAAATAAATGCCCATTTTCACGATCTTAACTTTTTAAAAAAAGAATTTTTAAACGTAAACGACGGTCATCTATCCCCAAGTAAAAAAGCGCTTCAAGTTTTTAAAAGTTTCAAAAAGTATCATCCGGGTATTGCGGCTATAAATATTTTAAACAGCTCAATGAATAAAGTAGTCTGGTCAAGCTCTAAAAATGCTTTTAAAAATATACAAAATACTATTTTTACTAAGGTATACGGTTATAAAGACCGATACGTAGGAACGTTATATTTTGAAAAATATAATAAAAAATTTGTTATACCTATGAACGAACGGATAATTGATAAACAAGGCTATACATTGGGTTTTATCGGTTCGCCTTTTATTATCTCTAACTTTAATGCAATCAGTACTCCCCGATATATAAATGCTTATCTTATGGAAAAAATATCAGGCAAAACGATATCTTCATGGCAAAAAGGAAAATTCGACATTAATGAGAAAAATCCTCAAAATTTTTCAGGCGGCGCTTCTATAAAAATTGCTGATTATCCGTGGATAATAAAAGCGGGTTGGACAAGCTCGACCTTTGAGAAGTTATTTTGGAGAAAAGAACATATTTATTTAATAATTGTAATTTTATTTACTCTTTTATTTATAATTTTAGACGTAATAGCAAATATAACGTTTAAAAAAATTTTACGTCTTAAAAGTTATCAATCAGCCGCTATTAGCGCTCAGGAAGCCGTTTTATTTTTAAAAAACGCAGAAAGCATATATAAACATATCGTTGATTTAATAGTTGCTAAAACCGATTCTATGGGATCCGTTTTAGTCGTTCCGGATAAAGAGAAAGGTTATTTTATTCCCGTCGCCGCATGTGCGGACGACGAAGAGCATGAGAAAAATCTTTTAAAAATAAAACCATCCTTTAGAAGCGACGATATAATGGGAAACATGCCCGTATCGATAGCTTATAAAGAAAAAAAAGTGATCGGGCCTATTTATAGCTTTAATAAAAAAATTATAGATAAATATCCGACGTTTTCCAGAGTAAAAAGTTTGATGGCTTTTCCTATATTTAAGGATTTAGAATCTGATCCAGCGGCTATCTTAGGAATACAATCCGATTCAAAATATTATTTCAACAAAGATATGATTAGCGTAATAAAACAACTTATAAATTCATTAGGATTAGCGCTTAATAATATAGACGTTAATAAACGTTTGGTTTACGAGACAGAACATCAGAAACGGCTTATAGAGTTCAATTTCTTTTTAGCACAGATGAATCAGTTGATAAGCAGAACGGAAAATGAAAAAATTTTTATAGACTCTATATGTGAAATGGCAGTAAATTATACCGGTTTAAAATTAGTATGGATAGCGCAGCCCGATGAAAAAGGAGACGTGCATTTTATATCTTATCAAGGAATTCAAGGATTAGTCGAACGTTTAAATATTTCGGTTAATTCAGACGTGCAGGAGGGACACTCCAGCGTCGGCAGAGCATGGCGCTCAAAAAAAGCCGTTTATATTCCTTCATTTAAAAATGACCCTTCTATGCGTCCATGGCTTGAAATAAACAAAGAGTTCGGTTTGCTGTCCAGCGCCTCTATGCCTATAATGAGAGGCGGAGTTATTTGGGCGGTATTAACTGTGCTTCATTCGGAAGAAAACTTTTTTGACGATGATCTTAAAAATCTAATGGAAGAAATAGCTTTAGATATAGGCTACGGTTTAGACAGGATAGATCTTATAAACGATAAAAAAAGAGAATCGGAAATAAGAAATGCATTTTTAAGTAATACTTCCGCCGGTATTGCTTTAATCGGCTATCCCGACAGAGTTTTTATCGATGCTAACTATGCCGTTATTAATGCATTGGGTTATCCGGATATAGAATCCTTAAAAAGGCATAGTCTAACCGAGATTTATCCTGATGAATCAACTTATAAAAGAATCGAGGGGACAGCTAATAAGATATTGAAAGAAGGAAAGGGATTTGAACGCGATATACCGATATTAAGGAAAGACGGAACAATTATTTATGCCGATTTTTACGGACAAAAAATAAATGGATGGGCTGGCGGCAAAGAACAGATATTATGGACAATAATGGATATAACGGAAAGACACAGGCTGGCAGAAGAGCTTTCTTATCAAGCTTTTTATGACGAGCTTACCGGTCTTCCAAACCGCCGCTCATTATCCATTGAGATGGAAAGAGCAATATCGAGAACAAACCGCCGCAAAAAATTTCTTGCCTTTTCTATTATGGACATAGACGATTTTAAGCCTATTAACGATACATTCGGGCATCATGTCGGAGATTATGTATTAAAAATAGTTTCCGCCAGACTTAAGGAAGTATTGCGCAAGACCGATTTTATTGCGAGACTCGGCGGAGATGAATTTGTTATTATCGTTGAAGATATAGATAATAAAAACGAGCTTGAATCTATATTGGAAAAAATAGAAAAAAAGATTAAAGAACCTATATTTTTAGAAAATAGCAATGAAATAACCGTCTATCTTAGCATGGGCGTTTATATGTACGACGGTACTATTAAAAGCAAAGAATTGCCTAATCCCGATAATTTTTTGCGTTACGCCGACCAGGCATTATACGAGAGCAAAAATAAAAAGTCCGACCGCTTAAAATATTACGCTTTTTATGGAGAAATATTACAATAAATTATTATATTTTTTCATAGGATACTGCATAGGATAGATTGTATAGGATTTATAGGATTTTATAAACAGCGTATTTGTTTATGTTTCTTGCTTATTCTTAAATTATCTTGATACTATGTATGAAAATCCTATACAGTTAATTTCGTTGCCAATAACTGGTGGAGCTGATCGGGGTCGAACCGACGACCTCTTGCATGCCATGCAAGCGCTCTGCCAACTGAGCTACAGCCCCATTATATAAATTTCGGTTTAATTAATTTATTTATAATACTATAATATGAAGTTTTAAGTCAATAAAAAACATAAACCCAAAAAACATGAAATAAAATAAAGTTTCGTTTTATGAAGTTTGTTTATTGACACCTCATGATACAAGAGAGTATAATTAAATTAAATTTTTTTTAGAATATTTTGAAAACGAAAATTATAAGATTATAATTATATACATTATAAATAAGTATAAATAAATATTTACAAATATTATGTTTAACACGGCTCTGTATGCTGTAAATTTTGGAGATTTTTATTACGAAAATCTTGATTGTTTCGTAAACTATTCGAAAATAGGTTTAAAAGAAATAGTTCTTATACATGTAATAGACCCGTCCGTTTTTCATCACAGCCTTTATTCCGTTTACAAAAAAGAAGATGAAGAGAAAATAAGGAAATTTGCGGAAATAAAGCTTGAAGATATTAAAAAATATTTGGAAAAGTCGGGGTTCGGCGTCAGATATGTTATAAGGGTAGGCAATATAGCCGATGAGATTGCATATGAAGCAAAAGCCGAAAATATAGATTTTGTAGTTTTAGATAAAAAAGCGGATGTAAAAAACAAGGGGTACTTTTCTTTTTACGGTTCTCCTTTATACGATATAATTATAAAAACGGAAAAGCCGATACTTATTATGAGAAGGGTTTTGTTTCATTCTTCCAGCGATTTTAAGAACGATGCAAAAACAAGCTGCCGAAATCTGTTCGACGATATAGTTTTTGCTACCGATTTTTCCGATTTTTCACTCAAATCCATTCCGTTAATTTTGAAAATACCCGTTGATGTAGTTAAACTTTTTACCTTACTGCACGTTATAGACGAAAAATTAATTAGAGGGCTTAAGGATTCTACGCAAGCCGAATTGGAATATTATGAAAAAAATCTTGCCGATAAATTTGAATCCGTAATGCGCGGCCTTAATTACAGATTTGCAAAAGAAAAGTCTAATATTGCTATCGTTGTCAAAAAAGGCGCTCCTTGCAAGGAAATAATCGATTATATCGAAGAAACCGGTAAAAAACTGTTAATTTTAGGCTTTAAAGGAAGAGATAAAGAAGGAATAAAAGAAATTCTTTTCGGAAGTACGGCCGAAAGGATAATAAATGCTCTTCCTTGCTCGATATTTATCGCTAAATGAAATAAAGATATATTTAATATTTAATCTGTAACGACGGGAGTATTTATATTGCGATATGATTTAGCGAAGAATCCGAATAAAATCGTGGCAAAAATTAATATAAAGGCAACTAAACTATATGCATTTATATAATTAAAATAATCGAATGCCGCTCCTACCGCAACAGGTCCAAGAACAAAACCGAAATCGCTTAACGTCCTATAAATGCCTATTGCCTCGTCGTAACGGTTTTTGTCTACGCTGTCCATTAAATAAAGGTTTCTTGCAGGACCTGAAAATCCGCCGCCTGCGCTTAATAAAATAATGGATAATCCGAACGATATCAGGTTTTTAAATATTATAAAGCTTAAAACTCCGGCGACAGTAATAATGAAAGAGGTTATTATAGATTTTTTAACTCCCATAAAGTTTATAACTCTGTCAGAATAATATGTAAGAACGACGCCGATTACCGCCGATATAGAAACAAGCAGTCCTATGTCGGCTTTATTTAAGCCCATTACGCTGTATCCTACTAAAGGCACCAGTTCTCTTCTCGAGCCTATTCTTGAAAAGAAAAAAGTAAACGTTAAAAAACATAATGCGATAAAATTAAAATTATACAGAAGCGCAAAATATTTTTTACGTGTATTAATGCCGATATTTTTATCTGCATCGGCAGTTTCGATAGAAGTTCTGCCGTCGGTATCGATGTAGATATTTTCAATGGAATTATCTTCCGTATCTGTTTGTATTTTTATGTTTTCTTTTACGTTTTCCGCATTGTCTTGCAAGGATGTTTCGTCTATATGATTTATGCTGTTTAGGAATTTTTTATTGTAAAAAGCTATTATTACTCCTGCGGCCATTATTAAGGCATAAAGCAAAAATGCGGCTTTATCGGAAAATTCGTAAGCGACTAAGGCTCCGATAAACGGCGCAGACCCCATTGAAAGTCTTCTTGCTATCATATACCTGCTTAAAACCTTTGCTCTCTTTTCTTCTTTATAAAGGCGTTTAGTCAGGATTATCATCGAAGACGTGTTGATTATGCCGGAGCCGAATCCTTCGAGAAATCTAAATAAGAAAAGCTGATAATATGAAGTGGAAAGCAGGTATCCAACTGCTCCCAGAAAAATAGACAGTATTCCTATGTGTATATATTGCGCATTTAGTTTTTTGCTTATAATGCTTATAGGAATATTTACGAATATGCGTGCAAGTCCGAAAGATGCAATTATTAAACCGATGGCGATTATGCTTGCGCCCAGACTTTTTGCGTAAAGAGGAAGCACGACGGTATTTAATCCGAGTCCGAAATCGGCAAGGGCTATTGTCGAAAGTATTGCAATTAAAAGCCTTTTTGTAGATACAGGTTTTGCGGATACGGGCGTAGGTTTCGGTTCCATAAGCAGTTATTTTACAGCATAATGACTTTTTAGTCAATTATTGCCTTGCTTATTGCCTTGCTTTTGTTTAGTTTTATGACCTTCTTGCATATGTTCTTGCATGTTGTCAAATTAATAGATTTGATATATAATTAATATCATGACGGACTTATATTTAAAAAGCGACGAAAGCGAAAGCGGTTCAAGTTCCGGACATTCTAAAAATACCAAAGCCGTTCTGGATACTATCGATTTGCTTCAAAAGTATCTTGCCGCAGAAGTAGCCGGCAGAGACCTTTACGTCGAGCAGGCTAAAACCCTCAAAGACCCTATTTTAGTTCAGGCGTTAAAATCTTTTGCATCCACAGAAAGCGGGCACATCATAAACATTAGGGAAAAAATAACCGAACTCGGCGGAACGCCTAATACTTTAAATTCTATCAGGGAAGCTCAGAAGGGCGTGAGCGAGGCATCTCATCAGGTTTCGGCTCCTCTCGATATGCTTAGAATCGATTTAAAAATTGAAGAAAACGCAATTAACGATTATACTGCCGGATTAGAAGTAATAGGCGATCCGGGCGTAAGGGCGCTTATAGAAAACAATCTTGCCGAGGAAATTCACCATTCTTTATACTTATCTAAAAGAATAAACGAAATTTTAGAAACCACCAAAGCGCGTATAGGCGCTATTAAAGGAATAGAAAAGCCGGGAGGGAAAGAAGCTTCGGAAATTTTTAAGGCTTCGGTCGAAGTCGGACAGTCAAGGCTTGAAAGAAGCTGGCTTGAAATGTCTATGTCGGGACTTATAGCCGGCATGAACGTTACTTTCGGCATAATCGCTTCTTCATACGTTGCCGGAGCGACCGCTCCGTTAGTCGGCGCTAATGTGGCAAAAATCCTCGGAGCGCTTTTTTTCCCTATTGGTTTCATGTTTTTAATGATAGGCAAAAGCGAGCTTTTTACGGAAAATTTTTTAGTTCCGGTAACCGCAGTCATCGCAAAAAAAGGCAGAATCCTTGAGCTTTTAAAATTATGGTCTCTTACGCTTATCGGCAATATGGCCGGTATTTTTATTTTTGCTCTCGTAATAGCAGGCTCGTTAAATCAGATTGTTCCGTCTTTCGTCGTTAATCATATACACGGCGTTGCAAACAGCTATATGAACAGAACGCCCTTCGTAATGATTTTAAGCGCTGTATTTGCCGGCTGGCTTATAACTCTTATGACATGGCTTTTAATAGCGTCAAGCGGCACGCTTGCAAGAATTTTTATTATATGGGTCGTCGGTTTTATGATATATCTAAACTCCTTCAGCCATATAGTAGTGGCGTCGTCAGAAATTTTAATTGCAATAAATACCGGTTCGCATATTTCTTATATTTCTTGGCTTTATAGATATGTTCCGTTAACGCTTGTCGGCAATATGATAGGCGGTTTATTTTTCGTTACTATTTTGCAGTATTTGCAGATTTTACACTCCGTGCCAACGGCTCATGACGATCTTATTTCCGCTTCTTCGTATGAACTTGATATGATGGGCGGCGGAAACGGCAGGGCTAAATATGACGCTATGGAAAACGTAGAAAATATAGAAGACACGCTTTAAATAAAATTTGACTTTTTTATTTATCGTGATATTATAAATATTATTAAAGAGTATTTTTAAAATATAAGTGTTATTGCATTTTAGCAGATATAAACGAAAACGGTAAAGCAGGAGAGCTTTATGGAATATGATGAAAATGGAGTAAGTATAGTTCCCGCCGAATTAAAAAAAGAAATTTTCGAAGAAGCAAGAAAAGATTTCCGGTATGAAGAGTATGTTAGAGGATGTTTAAACTGCGGCGTCTGCACCGGCGGATGCCCGCCCCACAGATTTTTCGATTTTTCTCCGCGTATAGTTCTGCAAAAAATGAAGTCAAAAGACCCTGAGCTTATCTGGACGATGATGGACGAATATGTATGGGCTTGTTTTCAGTGTTTTACATGCGCGATGATTTGTCCGTTTTTAAACAGCCCCGGAGGCGTAATAGCTATATTAAGGGAAATTGCCGTACGAAGAGGATTCGAATCGGCGAAAAAAGTTTTAAAACCTTATTCGCGCGTGCTTTTAAAACTTACCGCATACGGCAATCAGCTTTCTCCAGACATGATACAGCCGGATTTCTTTCCGGACTGGGGGCCGCATATAGGATATGCTTCGACGGATCTTGCCGTAAAAAGAAAGGCTATTCCTATGCCGACCCTTCAGGTTACCAATTTGGCATGGGACGTCGCTCCCGAAACGATGAAAGAATTATACGATATATTTGACGAAGCCGGAGTTTTTAAAATAATAGAATCCGTCGACCCTTCGCTTTACGAAATAATCCAGGATATAGTGGACGACGTCAGGAGTTCTTAACGGGAAGCGATAATTAGTCTTAATTTATATAGCCTGGATTCCCGCCTGCGCAGGAATGACAAAATAAGCATGGGGGAATAATAAAGAAAAGACGGGAATTATAAAATAAGGTAAATATTTAAATTAAAGTTTAGTCATTCCCGCGCAGGCGGGAATCCAGAAATAAGGAGACATAGATATGGCTATAGAAATCAGCAACAGGCTCGGTCTTGCAAACGTAAAATCGGATTATATCCACACCGCCGGAAGAAAACTAGAAGATATACATGAGCGGCTTCTCGAACTTGAAGCAAAAGGAGAGGTTAAGGTAATACATATAAAAGAAGAGAATAAACCCATAGAAGCCGAAACCCTGCTTGGATGGAAGAAAAAAATTCCTACCAATAAATTATGGCATCACAAATCATGCGGACAGTGCGGCAATATTCCCGGATATCCCGTGTCTCTGCTGTGGTTTATGAATCAGATGGGTTTTGAATACGTCGACGAAAGAAATCAGACGTCATGCACCGCTTGGAATTACCACGGTTCTGGAACATCTAATCCGGTCGGGCTTGCCGCCGTCGCCGTAAGAAACTGGCACAGGGCATACGAATTAGGTTTATTTCCGCTTTTTCACTGTG
>JAJYJN010000060.1 GCA_021789455.1 bacterium
CCTATCGATTTCAAAGCTTTTTTAATTAAAAACAGTTCGCCTTTTATGTTATATTCGCCTATTAAATTGATATTAAATTCTCCCATCAAATCTATTTTCGGCTCTTTTTTCCCTATGATATTCGTAAACAGAGCGTCGCCGGCAATTTTATTTCCTAAATTTTTATTGCCGGAAAATCCCTGCGATAATACCGGAACGACAGGAATTTTGAGTTTGACGGAAAGCTCTTTGGAAACACCTTCGATATCTTCGCCTGTAAGCGCAGGAACGCACGTATTATAAACGAATATTCCTTTAGGTTTATATTTGTCGTAAGTATAAATTATGCCCTGCCTTAATTTTTCTTCAGAGCCGAAAATAAGGTCATTTTCGTTAATAGCGGTCGTTAAACCGTACATATAGTAATTCTTTCCTTTTTTCGCTTTAGACGTTCTCTGGTTGTAGCTGTTTCCTAAGCAGTTGATGGGCGCATGCACTATATTTAAAGCGTCTTTTATAGGACTTAAAACTATATATGCCCCGTCAAGAGCGCATCCTCCCGTAGATGACCCGGGCGCCGCAGTTTTGCATGCTTTTTTCTCTTTTGCGACGCCGTTATGTTCGCATGCCGGCTCGTCAAAAAATTCTTCTTTTACGGCTAAACCCATTTTATATCACTTCCCTTTAATTTTATGGTGCTTTAGAATTTTTCTGTTATTTTTTATTGCAAATTTACCTCATGAGCTCAAAATGCGCATCATCGCACGTATCGTCCAAGATATCCATAAATTTATTAACTATCCATGTCGTTAAATTAATTACTCCGCTGTAGCCGTAAATCGGATATCTGTGTATATTGACTCTGTCGAATATCGGATAACCGATTCTTATATGCGGAACTTTGGCATCCCTTGCAGCGAACTTTCCGTGCGAAGGCCCTATAAACATATCTACCGGCGAAGTCATTACTAATGACCTTAAATGCCATAAATCTTTATCTATATAAACTTCGCCCTCGCTTTCCGAATAAGCAGAAAATAAATCTTCAATCTCTTTCTTAAAATCTTCGTTGCCGTTTGAACATAATACGTATTTCGGTATTCCGCCCATTTCCAAGAGATAGCCGGTAAGCCCTACAAGCATATCGGGGTCGCCGAATATAGCAAACTTTTTCCCATGAATATATTGCTGGGCATCGGTCATAGAATCTATGGCTTTTCCTCTTTCATCTTCTAATTCCTTAGGAACTTCTTTATCCGATATTTCTGAAAGCGTCATTAAAAATTCATCGGTGGCTTTAATTCCTATCGGGCTTTTAACTATCCTTACATCCTGTCCTAGTTTCTCCGACAGCGTTGCAGAGGTCTTTTTTGTCGAATATTTTTGCAGAACGACGGTAGCCTTATTATTCAGGCAATTTTTAACGTCTTCAAGTTTAGTCGCGCCGTCCGGATACATTTTATACTCGCCGTTTAAAGGACTGTCTAACGTGTTTGAATAATCGGCAAGAACAAGAAAATTAATTCCGAAAATTTTTAAAATTCTTTTGACTTCGTTTATATTGCCAATCGTAGTTTCAAAACCAGGAATTATATTGATTATATCGGTTTTAGCGGCATCCGTTTTTTTGCCGAGAGTTTCGATTATCGCATTAAGCATACTGTCGTAACCTTCGAGATGCGAACCTACAAAACTCGGAGTATTTGCATACGGCGCCGCTATATCATCGGTTAAAATACCTTTTTCTCTTGCATTGCCGACGATAGAACCAAGGTCGTCTCCTATAATTTCAGACATGCAAGTCGTAGATATCGCAAACATTTTCGGCTTATACAGAGCCGTTGCATTTTTAAAGCCTTCAAATCCGTTTGCCTGCCCGCCGAAAACGGCGCCGTCTTCGGTTAAAGACGTGCAGACCGCCGCAAAAGGCTCCCTGAAATGGCGCGATAAATTATTTCTGTAATATGCGACGCAACCGTGTGAACCGTGAACGAAAGGCATTGTATCTTCGAAGCCTGCGGCGCACAGTACGGCGCCAAGCGGTTGGCATGCTCTTTCCGGATTTATCACTATAGCTTTCCTGTTGAAATTTTTCTCTTTATATTCCTCGGTATTCATCCAGTCTTTTATCTTTTTTACTTCTTCTTTTTCCATAATAAAGCCTCCGGTATTATTTTATAATTATGATTGCTTAACTAAAATATTTTTCTAAATTTTATTTATTTTATTTTTTCCAAAGCGGTTTAACTAATTTCCAAGACGGGCTGTTTATCGCCATATCCATATCCCTGGCAAAAATTTCAAATCCGTCATAACCGTGGTACGGCCCGGAATAATCCCATGAGTGCATCTGCCTGAACGGTATTCCCATTTTCTGGAAAACATATTTTTCTTTTATGCCGGAAGCGACTAAATCGGGTTTAAGCTTGTTTGCAAGTTCGACGAATTCGTACTCGTTCATATCGTCTGCGACTATTGTTCCGTTTTCCACTTCTTTCGTCGTTCTTTCATAATCGTCGGTATGGGCAAACTCATATGCCGCAGATACGACTTTCATTCCTAAATCTTCATAAGCGCCCACTATATGACGTGGTCTCAAGCCGCCGACTAAAATCATTACCTTTTTTCCTTCCAATCTCGGACGGTATTTATCTATGACCTCCTCCATTTTCGGTTCATACGCTTTAATAACTTCTTCGGATTTTTCCTGAATGTTTTCGTCAAATAATTTTGCTACGCTCCTTATACTCTCTTTTATTTTGGTCGGACCGAAAAAATTATACTCAATCCACGGGATGCCGAATTTTTCTTCGAAATGCCTTGCTATATAATTCATCGACCTGTAACAATGCAGAAGATTATAATTTACACCGTGGGTTATCTTCATTTCCTCTATAGAACCGTCTCCCGACCAGTGGGCAACGACGTTTAAACCCATTTCTTTAAATATTTTCATCGACGACCAGACGTCGCCGCCTATATTGTAATCTCCTAATATCGCAACATCGTAAGGCGTCTTTTTGCTATCGTCTATTTCGCCTTTTCCTACTACAAAATCCCTTATAGTATCGTTTGCTATATGATGTCCTAGAGACTGGCTGACGCCCCTGAAGCCTTCACATCTCACCGGAATAACGGGAATACCTATTTCGTCCGTCATTTTTTTTGCTACGGCTTCAATATCATCGCCTATCAAGCCTATCGGACATTCCGAATCTATAATTATGCCTTTTGCAGTCGGAAATAGTTCGTGTAATTCTTTTATTGCCTGCTCCAATTTTTTATCTCCGCCGAAAACAATATCTCTTTCCTTAAAATCGGTAGTAAATTGAAAAGGCATAAAATTTTCGACTCCGGGCTCGCCCTCAGCTAAGTTTCTTCTGGTTCCCCAGCTATAATGGCCGCAACCTATAGGACCGTGGCTTATATTAATTACATCTTTAACAGGCCCCCATACTACTCCCTTGGATCCCGCATAAGCGCAGCCTCTTGGAGTCATAACGCCTGGAAGTGATTTTACGTTTGATTTTGCGATGCAGGTTCCGCATGTTTCTTTATCGTTAATGCCGATATGTTCTTTTCTGTTTTTCTTTGCTTTTTCGGAATAAACGCTAAGAATATCTTCTACTATACTTTCTTGCTCTTTAAAATTAACCGCCATTTTAAACTCCTTTTTTTATATTAGATATATAATATGCATTTTAATTTAGTTAATATCCATATTAATATTCATAGTTATATATAAACATTATTCTTTAAAACTAATTTTTCTCAAGCGGCGAAAATTTATGCAGATGCATCGTCTTGTTCTTAGGACAGACTTTTTCGCAGCAGGTATCGCCTATGCAATTATATAAATTATCTATCTTAACTATCATTTTATCTCCTTCGTCTTCAAAAACATAAACTCCTCCGGGACAAACTTTTATACATCTTCCGCAAGATATACAGTTAGCGTGGTCGAATTCTATCAAAAAATGCGGAACCCATTTTACTCCGGAACGCCGCGGAGCACTCACATAATTATCTATTACTCCGGAGAAACCGTCCATAATACTCATATTTTCCTTCCTCCTTTTATAAATGCAGTTTTTTTATAGTTATTTTTAAATCAAGTCCATCGTGTTCTATCAGGGAAAATTTAGCTAATCCCGCTTCGGATAAATAATTTTTGTATTCTTCTATATCCAATGAGCAGTTCAATTTACGCCTGAGCGATTTTACTTTTTGGGGTTTCATATGTTGAGTCAGCACTATGAATTCTTCTTCAGGAATATCTTTTCTGAACTCGTATATAAAAATTTCTCCGCCGTGGCTTAAAACCCTGTACATCTCTTTAAGAGAATCTATCTTATTTTCTAAGCATTTATACGTTCCTTTCAATAAAATTAAATCAAATTTTAAATTACAAAACGGAAGACTGGCGCTGTCGGCAATCATATATTTAAGACTTTGTTCACAATAATGCAAATAATCCTGCTCTTTTTCAAACATTCCAAACTGCACAGGCACACCCTCTGTTTCAAATTCTGAACGAAAAATATAATTATTCTTTAACGATTTATTGATAGCTTTATTCGCGTGATTTATCATAATATGCGATTTATCGACCCCAAAAACCATGGCATTCGGCAAAACTTCGCTTAATCTTCTCGCTATATAACCAGGACCGCATCCTAAATCTAAAATATTTCTCGGTATATAAGAAATATCGTTTAAAATTTTATCGACAAACGGTGCATAGTCTTCTATCATTTTAATTTTAGTATCGCTAGTGGCGATATAAAGCTCTTCATCCTGAGAAAAACTTAAACTTTTAGACAGTTTGCACCCTAAAACAGCATCTTCTTGCATTCGCATTTTAAACCTCCTTCCACAGAAATTAGTTTGCCGCTCAAATCTTCGTCTAAAAGTCCGGCAGCATCTGAGCGGCACTGCCTGCAATGCTCCATTATGTTTATGCCTTCGATGTCTTTAGTTATATCAGTAACGTCTTTTCTGCTGGCACCTTTTATGCTTATCTTTTCAAAATAAGACTTTTTTGCCGGAATCATAGGCATAACATTAAAAAGATATACTCCAAGTTTTTTTGCTTTTTCTGAAATATCTTTTATATGAAAATCGTTTATACCTGGTATTAAAACGGAATTAATTTTTATAGTAAAACCCATTTTAACGGCGCTTTCTATCCCTTTTATCTGCTTTTCAAGCAATATTTCAGCCGCCTCTTTATCCGTATAAATAATATTTTTATAATCGACGTATCTGTAAATCTTACGGGCAATAGTAACGTCTGTCGCATTTAGCGTTACAGTAATAAAATTTACGCCCATATCCTGCAATTCTTCTAAATTGTCGCTTAAATTAAGACCGTTCGTACTCATACATAGAATAATATCAGGAAACTCCTCTTTTATAAGCTTGAACGTCTTCATGGTATTCAAAGGCTCGGCTAAACTGTCGCCGGGGCCTGCAACGGCGGCTACGCTTATATCGCCTAAAAAACTTTTTACTTCATAAATCCTGTTTACCGCTTCTTCCGGTAAAAGCAGGTTTGACGTTACACCCGGCCTGGATTCGTTCTGGCAGTCGTAATCCCTGTGGCAGTAGTTGCAAGAAATATTGCATGTTTTTGCAACCGGCAAATGAACCCTGCCGTAATTTTTAGACGCTTCCTTATTAAAACAAGGGTGTTTAGAAATTTCCGCCGTAAAATGATTTTTCATGATATTATAGTTATTTAGATAGTTATTTATATATTGGTTTCATTAAAATTATACGGCTGCGCTTTTTCCGTCTGTAGTCCTTTCGTATTCCTCCATAAAACCGTACTCCATCATATGATCTTCAAGTTCCTGCATGCTCATAGGTTTCGGTATAACAAACATCTCGTTTTCTTCTATATTTTTTGCTAGCTGCCTGTAAACGTCGGCTTGAGCGCAATCTTTATCGTGTTCTATAACTGTTTTCTTTTTAATTTCGGCTCTTTGCACGACATTATCTCTCGGAATAAACTGTATCATCTGCGTTCCTATTTTTTTTGCAAACGCTTCTACCATATCTTTTTCGTTATCCACATTTCTTGAGTTGCATATCAGCCCGCCAATACGCACTCCGCCCGTATTGGCATACTTAAGGACGCCTTTGCAAATATTGTTTGCAGCATAAAGCGCCATAAGTTCTCCTGAACAGACGACGTATATTTCTTTGGCATAAGCTTCCCTTATAGGCATCGCAAACCCGCCGCATACTACGTCCCCCAAAACGTCGTAAAATACGTAATCGAGCTCTCTTTCGTACGAACCAAGCTGCTCAAGAGTGGTAATAGACGTAATAATTCCCCTGCCTGCACATCCGACGCCAGGCTCCGGTCCGCCGGATTCTACGCATCTTACCCCTCCGAATCCTATTTTAAATACGTCTTCTTCCGTAACGTTCTCCTGCCCGACTTCTTTAACTGCGTTCAAAACGCTTTCCTGACTTTTTCCGCCCAGAAGGAGCCTTGTGGAATCTGCTTTCGGATCGCATCCCACAAGCATGATTTTATTTCCTCTTTCCGCAAGAGCCGCTAAAGTATTCTGCGTCGTCGTGGACTTTCCGATACCGCCTTTACCGTAAATTGCAACCTGTCTCATTTCTTTTACCTCCAAATAAAATAAAAATAAATTGTTTTTTAAAAACAAAAACGCCGCAACTAAGGAGACAAAAACTTAACGAATGCTTTAAGTGGTTTAAGTCTCTTTAATTGCGGCGTCATTGCCGCATGCGCTCATTTGCGCTTTATTTAAAATAGATA
>JAJYJN010000061.1:0-5455 GCA_021789455.1 bacterium
CTATCATTTTAATACCGTCATAAGTTCTTCTATGGAGTTAATTAACGAATTTAACGACTTTATAACCGGCGAAGCCTTTAAAAAAGATGTTATGAGCAAAGCCGATAAATATTTGCTTAAATATTTTTTAAACTCCGTTATTTTAATACTGTATCCTTTTATTCCTCATGTCTGCTCCGAAGCATTCGAAATATTAAATATTTCTTTTATAGAAAACGCGCCTTGGCCTGAAAAAATAGATACCGGTTATGTCCGGGAAAATTGCAATATAGCCGTGCAGATAAACGGAAAAATGCGCGACCTTATAGTTGCGGATATAAATTCGGATGAGTCGGCAGTACTTAAGATTGCTTTGGAAAGCGTCAAAATTGCGAAATACGTCGGAGATAAAAGCCTCATTAAAAAAACTATATACGTAAAAAACAAGCTTTTGAGTATAATAATATGAAAAATAAACTTATACTTTTTATTTTTATTTTATTTACTGCTGGTTTTTCAACCTCCTGCGGGTTCAGGATTTTAAATGGAAAAGAAGGCTCCGTTAAGAAATATAACGATATCTCGCAGATATACATAAAACCTTTTAAAAATTTAACCTATAAGAGCGGGGCGGGGGTATATTTTTCCAATAATATCGCAAATTATCTTAACGTACAATCCGATATGTTTACATCCAATAAAAACGACGCGCTTTACTATTTAACAGGAAAGATTACCTCTATACAGAACAGCGTAATGTCTTATACCGGAGTTGCCGCGGCGGTAGATTATATGCTCACCGTAAACGTGACGGTAAGCATGTACGGCACTAACGGGAAGATAATTTTCAGGAATGCCGCCTTTTCTTCGGGGGCAACATACTATAATTATGTTAATCCGCTTACAGCCCATAAACAGGAAAAAACAGCGATAGAAACGGCATCTAAAAGAATAGCCAGAAAAATCGTAATATATATAGAGACTAAAAAATTAACCTCATACTAATCCAACCCTCTTATTTTCTTGTATATAATAAGAGTAATTTTTGCGAATAAATAACCTAAAATGCCGCCGGCGATTACGTCCAAAGGGTAATGCTCTCCGTCGTAAACGCGGGAAAAGGCTACCGCAAACGCAAGAATATAAAATAATTTTTTGCGTTTCGGAAATATATAGGAAAGAGCTACAGCGAGAGAGAAAGCGGTTACGGAATGGCCTGAAGGAAAAGACCGTTCGGTCAGATGCCTCCCCAGCAGGTTTATATGTACGGCGCCCGTTTTTATCAGTTCGTGGAGGGCCACTACAGGCCTGGGCCTGTTTGCTGCCCTTTTTATTATAATATCGAATATACCGGGAACAATTTGTGTTAAAAAAAGCAGAAGAAACGATTCTTTAAATTTCGGACGGTTATAAAAATAAACATAAACGAGGACAAGCCAGTAAACAACCCAGCCGTTGCCGAGATACGTAACCGCTCTCATATTGTCGTTCAATAGGGAAAAATGAAAGTTGTCGTTTATCAGCAGAAAAAGGGCTGTATCTAAACGGAGAATATAGGAAAGCATAAATTTTATATTTTGATTTTATAGTTTATTAAGATATAATTTTAATAGAATAATTTGCTAAGCGCAACAACAATTATGCTTATCGGTAACAGGCAATAAGAAAAAGGGGTATTAAGATATGCAGGCGGTTATAATGGCGGGAGGTTTCGGAACAAGGCTTAAGCCTTTGACCAATAACGCTCCGAAGCCGATGATACATATCGCGAACAAACCGATGATGGAGCATGTTATTAATCTCCTTAAAAAGTACGGAATTAACGATTTAATAGTCCTGCTGTACGTCCAGCCCGAACTTATAAAAAATTATTTTAAAGACGGAACAGATTTCGGCGTAAAAATAGAATACGTTCTTGCCGAAGAAGATTACGGGACGGCGGGGGCTGTAAAAAATGTCGAAAATATAATAAAAGATGACGACTTCGTCGTAATCAGCGCGGATATCATTACCGATATTAATCTAAGCAGGCCTATAGATTTTCATATAAGCAGGAAAAGCGACGCCACTATAGTTCTTACAAGAGTCGAAAATCCCCTTTCTTTCGGGATAGTAATTACCGACAGCGAAGGAAGGATTACCAAATTTCTCGAAAAACCGACGTGGTCAGAGGTATTCAGCGATACCATAAATACCGGAATTTATATTTTAAATAAATCGGCATTAAAAATGATTCCCGAAAAAAGCGAGTTCGATTTTTCTAAAGACCTTTTCCCTATACTTTTGAAAGAAAATAAAAATCTTTTCGGGCATATATCGTCTGGCTACTGGAAGGACGTAGGCACGCTTTCGGAATACAGGCGGAGCCAGTTGGAAATTATAGCCGGAAAGATAGATTTGAATATCGAGGGAGAATACATTCCCGATAAAAATATAAAAATAGGCGGCAAGAGCATTATAGACATAAGCTGCGATGCAGAAAATTCCATATTCGGAAAGGACGTCCATATTCTTCAGAACTGTAAAATAAAAAATTGCGTTATAGGAGATAACTGCACTATAGGGGAAACTACACAGATAAGCGGTTCTGTTATAGGCAAGGGTTCGAAAATAGGCTCGAACTGCGATATACAGGAAGCCGTATTGGGATATAAAACGGCCGTGGGGAACAATGCTTTTATAGGCTCCGGCGCCGTGATATCCGACGTATGCCGCATAGGCAACGGAGCGGTTATAAATCCTAACGTCAAGATATGGCCGTATAAAAACGTTGAAGACGGCGCGGTATTATCCGAAAGCCTCATATGGTCGGATAAATGGAGCGCTAAAATATTCGGACAATACGGAATAACCGCACTTGCAAATTTAGAAGTTACCCCTGAGTTTGCTTCTAAACTTGGAGCGGCATTCGGAGCGACTATAGGCAAAAACAGGACGGTTTCCGTATCCCGCGACAGCCATAAGACCTCCCGTCTTTTTTCAAGGGCAGTTATGTCCGGCGTTCTTTCGGTAGGCGTCAACGTCAACGATTTCAGCGATACCCCTATTTCCATAGTCCGGTATCAGGCGAAACAGTTCAAAAGTTCCGGCGGCATACACGTCAGAAAACATCCGTTCGATAAAAAACTTTTAAATATAAAGTTTTTCGACTCCAACGGTTTAGACCTGTCTTCCCTCGGAGAGCAAAAAATAGAAAGGCTGTTTTTTAGGGAAGATTATGCGAGAGTCGGTTCGGAAGATACGGGAGAGATATTTTATCCTACGCACGGAACGGAATATTATACCGACGGTTTTCTTAATACGATAGACGCCGATAAAATTATAAAGAGAAAATTTAAAATAGTAATAGACTATTCGTACGGAAGTTCAAGCAAGATTTTCCCCGCAATAATAGGAAAGCTGGGAATAGATTCTGTTCATCTCAACGCAAATTTGGACCAGACTAAGATAACAAAAACGGAAAGAGAATTTAAAAAATCCCTTAAAGAGCTGTCGAGCATAGTAAGGTCTATTAACGCAGACCTTGGTATTTTTATCGATAACGGCGGGGAAAAGATTTATATATGCGACGAAAACGGCGATAATATCGACGGCAATACGGCTTTAACTTTAATGGCGCTTTTAGTTATGAAAACGGAAAAAAACGACAGGTCTATTACCGTTCCTTCAAGGTCTTCTTTTAATATAACAAAATCTGCTAAAGATTACGGCTTCGAAATATTTTTTGCCAAGAATTCTTCGAGCTGTCTTATGGAAAAATCGGCCAACTCCAATATTTGTTTTGCGGGAGATAACGAGGGAGGATATATTTATCCGAAATTTATGCCGGCATTCGACGGAATGTATTCCGCTATAAAACTGCTTGAGATGCTGGCTAAGCTCAACACTTCGATTAAAAACGAACTTAGATATATAGAGCCTTCCTATTTTGAATACAAAAAAGTTCCATGTCCTACCGAATTAAAAGGTTTTATAATGAGAAAATTTTTCGAAAAATACAGCGGCGACGATGTTTTATTAATCGACGGAATAAAATTAATCAAACCCGGCGGATGGGTTCTTGCATATCCGACATCTGAAGGAGCTCATTTCGAGATATTTTCCGAGAGCAGGGATAAAGAAGAAGCGCTCGCGTTATTAAACCAGTTTAATAACGATATAGAAAACTGGAAGAACGAAAGAGATTTAAGCGCCCTATCGTAGCAATCTAAATAAACGATAAGCGGCGGCTTATAGTAAATGCTAAATTGTCTTAATATTCCATTTATATTAAGTATGACGAGGATAAGTAAAAATAGAGAATAATATGAATAACTCTTTTGAAATCGAGTTCGGAACGTCCGGTTACAGAGGCAAAATTGCCGACGACTTCACTTATGAAGCCGTCAAGCTTGTTTCGCAGGCGGTCTGCGATTTTTTAACGGAAAAATATAAAGGCTCTTTTCCGTCTAAAAAAATAATAATAGGCTACGATACGCGTTTTTTATCCGAAGAATTTGCTAAAATCAGCGCCTGCGTCTTTTGCGCCAACGGTTTTAACGTAATTTTTGCCGACACCTTTACTCCTACGCCCGTTATCGCAATTAAAATATTAAAGGAAAAAGCTCTCGGCGCCGTCAACATTACCGCAAGCCATAATCCTTACAACTATAACGGCATAAAATTCTCGCCCGAGTGGGGAGGACCGGCTCTGCCGGAAGACACGGAAATCCTTACGAAAAAATCCAACGAACTTCTTAAAGCGCCGCGGTATAATTATATGGATTTCGGCTCGGCAAAGAAAAGCGGGTTGCTGACGGAAGAAGATTTTATAGGTTATTATACGGAACTCGTAAAATCAAAATTAGATTTAAAACTCATCGAAGAAAACTGCGGAAATTTATATCCGTTTATTACTTCCATGCACGGAACTTCGAAGGGTATGATAGGAAAGATTATCGGAGAAGCGGGGTATGAATTTAAAGAAATATACGAGGAAAGGGACGCTTTTTTTGCTCCCGGTTTTGCTCCCGACCCGTCCGCGAAGAATTTAAAAGAGATGGGAAAGATGGTTAAGGAATATAATGAAGGCAAGTCTAAGAAAACCGCCATAGGGCTTGCGGCGGACGGCGATGCCGACAGATACGGCGTGCTTGACGAAGACGGAGAATTCGTCGAACCGAATATTATTTTTCCGCTTCTTTACAATTATTATATCGAAGGCAAGGGGATAAAAGGCGATGCGGCAAGAAGCGTCGCTACGACGGCTTTAGTGGACAGGGTAGCAAAACATTACGGCTTTAAGGTTATAGAAACCCCGGTAGGCTTTAAATATCTCGGCAAACTTATATCCGAAGGCAAGGCTGTGATAGCCGGCGAAGAGTCGTCGGGTTTGACCGTAGCCGGACACGCTCCGGACAAAGACGGAATTTATACTTGTCTTTTGGTTTTAGAAATGCTCGCTTATTACAAAAAACCCCTGAAAGTTTTGGTAGAA
>JAJYJN010000061.1:5465-6769 GCA_021789455.1 bacterium
GAAGGCCTTCTTGAAAAATTCGGCCCGATATTCACGAAAAGAATTAACGTTCCGGTCGATAAAGAGAAGTTTAAGGCCGAAATAGACGAAAAAATGGAAAAATTTCCGAACGTTTTCGAAGGAAGGACAGTTACCGGCAAAAACGCTACGGACGGATATAAAGTCTTCTTCGACGACGATTCGTGGCTGTTGGCGAGGCTTTCCGGAACGGAAGACTTAATGCGCATATACGGAGAAGCGGACACTGAAGAAAATCTTGACATCCTGATAAGCGCTTTTCATAAGTACCTTATATAACTATGGTGCCAGAATTTAATTCTGATACCCAAAATGGAAACACAAAACGAAAAAGGATGAAATTTAATGAAATTTTACACAATACCCGCAGGACCTTTTGAAGTAAATACTTATATCGTATTCGACGATAACGCCGAAGAAACTAAGAATGGCAGAAGGGAGGGCTTTATAATAGACCCAGGCGGGCAGGAAAATAAAATCGAAAAAATAATCAAGGACGAAAATATCGATTTAAAATTTATATTGAATACCCACTGCCATATCGACCATGTTATTATGGATAATTATTTTAAAGAAAAATACAGCATCGATATTATAGCGGCGAAAGAAGAAGAATATATACTTAAAAATCTGGAAGAACAGGCGGAATATCTCGGCTTTGAATATGCCGGAGACGTCTTAATCGACCGGTACTTAAAAGACGGGGAAATTATCGCACTGGAAGGCATTAAAATCATGCCGATTTTTACGCCGGGACATTCCCCAGGAAGCGTCTCGTTTTTAGTGAACGATAAGCATCTTTTCAGCGGCGATACGCTTTTTAGAAATACCATAGGAAGAACCGATATCTTAGGCGGTTCATCCGAACAGATAATCATTTCTATTAAAAATAAACTTATGGTCCTGGACGACGCGCTAAAGGTTTATCCTGGTCACGGCGAACCTACGACTATAGGATATGAAAGAAAATTCAATCCGTATTTAATATGAGTTTGCAGAATAAAAACATTCTTTTATGCATTACAGGTTCTATCGCGTGCTACAAAAGCGTCGATTTATACAGAAAGCTTAAGAAAGAAGGCGCAAACGTTAAAATAGTCGTAAGCGCCTCGGCGGCAAAATTTATTTCTCCTTATATTTTCGAATCTTTCGGGGAAGATGTTTTTGAAGACGACGCTTTTAAGAGCCCGCTTTCGCATATCGCTCTGTCGAAATTCGCAGATATTATACTCATAGCTCCCGCTACGTATAACACGATTAACAAACTTGCCGCGGGCATTGCCGAC
>JAJYJN010000062.1 GCA_021789455.1 bacterium
AAAATTGCCGGCGGAATAATCGAACATATAAATTGACATAAGGCTTAATATTTGATAGTTTATTAAAATGAAATTTTTAAAATCGATATTTTTCGGAATTATTATATCCGGCGTTTTAATTTTAAATGCGGCTAACGTTTACGCCGCTTTAAACAACAGGAACGTATGGACAGGATTTTTCCATCAGAAAGGTTCGCCGTCTTCCGTTTCTATAAAAAAATCTTTTTCGGCGGCTTTTAAAAATTATCTGGATTCAGGAAAGCCTTATTTTGTTTTTGCATATACTTTGCTTCAAAAACCCCCGTATTTCAATTTCGATAAAAAAATAAATCTAGTCCGGATAAAAAAGCTCGGTTTGGCTTATCATTCCAATTATATAATTACAGGAAGCATTTCTAGGCTCGGTTCAAATTTTACGGTTCACGCAATGCTCATAGACGTTGCAGACGTCTATAAATCCAAGACGCTTAACTATTCCGGCGCAGGCGAAGCTTCCCTTAAAAAAGAATTAAACGAATTTTCTTATAAAGTCGGCGGTTTTATATACGGGCGAATCGCAAAGAAAATTGCGGGCAGGCAAAATCCTTCATTCGAGAAAAAGATTTACGCTGTCAGGGTAAAAGGAAACATAAGAGTCGGAGCCGGATTTATAATGAACCGCATTAAAATAAAAAGCGGCGGCTATTATTCGATAAGCAAAATAAATGAAAGCATTAAAGAACTTTACAAAACCGGTTATTTTAAAAATATTCTGGTCGATATCGCTTCCTCCGGCGGACGGCTTATAGTTACTTTTATAGTTTCCGAAAGACCTTATATTAAATCGATTAAATATACCGGAAACGGTTCCGTATCCGTTAAAAAAATTAAAAAAGTCATCAATCTTAAAATTAACAAACCTTACAGTTCTTACGAAATAGACAAGGCTGTTAAAATATTAAAATTTATATATTCGGCGGAGGGCTATTATAACGCAAAGATAAAAGTAAAAAAGAAATCTTTTCCGGGAAATTATGTAGGAATACATTTTATTATCAGCGAAAATTCACCGGTAATGGTAAGGAAAGTCGAATTCAGCGGAAATACGTCGTTTACCTCCGGCAAGCTCGAATCCGTAATGGGTATTAAAACGGTAAATCTTCTTACTTGGATAACCGGAGCGGGAAAATTCAAAAAAGCAAAACTGAACTCCCAGATTATTAAACTGTTGAGTTTTTATTATAACCACGGTTACATAAACGTAAGCGTCAAGAAGCCCGAGTTTATATTTTCTAAAAATAAAAAATACGTTACAGTAATAATAAGAATCGTCGAAGGTCCTCAATACAGGATTTCCGAAGTAAACCTTGTTATAAAAGGAGTAAAAGCGGGTTCTAAGGAATATAAGGAAGCGCATAAGCTTATAATTACCAAAGTAGGTTCTATTTTTAACAGGAAAAATATAGAAAAAGAAATTTTAAGCATAACAAAATATTTTACGGATAGGGGATATGCGTTTGCAAACGTCGAACCGTCGATTAAGATTAAACGCAAAACCAGTTCCGTTATGTTATCCTTAATAGTCCACAAGGGTAAAATCGCAAAGTTCGGAAAAATTACCATTACCGGAAACGATATTACTTACAGTTATGTTATATTAAGAGCGCTCGTTATATATCCCGGAGAAAAATATAATCCGAAACTCATAAAAATATCCAGGCAGAACTTAAAAAACCTGATGTATTTTAAGCATGTTACGATAACTACCGAAAAAGTTCCCGGAAAAAGCATATTAAACGTTAAAGTTCATGTTAAAGAGCAGAACACGGGAAAATTTACCATAGGAGGCGGTTACAGTTCGGCTACGTCTTTTATGGCTATATCGTCTATTTCCGAATCTAACCTCTTCGGAACGGGAATTTCCGCATCCTTCAACGTTCAGGCGGGCGGCCCTTATCAGTCGTACAGTATTAATATACTTCAGCCCTATCTTACATATATTTTTGCTAGGCCGTTATCGCTTAACTTGTCTTTATACGATACTTTTAATTCCCTGTATTACGAGTTCGCCTACCGTTCCGTCGGCGGTTCCGTAACTTTAGGATACCCTCTGTACGGCAACGTATTGACGGAATATTTCAGATACCTTATAGAACAGGACAATTCGGTAATAATACCCGGTCTGGCGAATATACTGCCGCAGGGGAAAGTTACGACCAGCGAAGTTTCTTTGACGACGGTTTATAATACTTTAAACAATCCTATCGTTCCTACGGCCGGGGATATGGACAGTTTCAGAATCAGCTATGCCGGGCCGCCTATAGGGGGGAACGACGATTTCGTTAAATACGTAGCGCAGGCTAACCATTATATTCCGCTGTGGTGGGGAACGTCTTTTATGCAGGGAGCGCAACTGGGTTATATAACGGGAACAAACTCGTCTTACCCGCTTCCTATTTATCAGAGGTTTTTCGTCGGCGGCATAATGAACAATTATCCTCTTCTGGGATTTATGTACGATTCGGTAGGTCCTTCGGAAAACGGCAATATAATAGGCGGAACGAAAATGTTTACCGTTCAGGCAAAATATTTTATACCTATACTTAAAAGAATGAAATTTTACGGATTTGTATGGTGGAATGCCGGTAACGCATGGCTGCAGGGAGATTCAGTGTTTCCGATAAGTCTTGTTCAGGCGGCAGGTATAGGTTTTAACTGGTATTCCCCGTTCGGGCCGATTACCATTACTTACGGCAAGATACTCGGAACTGCTATAAACGGAAATAATCCGACGAGAATACAGTTCAGTCTCGGCGAGGGCATGCCCGGAATTTAAGTTATAAAGATTCAATTAAATAAAAAATAAGGAGATTTATTTATGAAAAAGACTATTTTAAATTTAAGCCTTGCTGTTTTTTTAATGTCGGCGGCAACTATGTTCTTTGGCTCCGTAAAAGCAAACGCAGCCGGTTCAAGTATTGCCGTAGTTAATATGCAGAAAGTAATTTCGACGTCGAACCAGGGGAAAGCGGCGCAGAGCCAATTAAAGGCTTTGGTTTCCAAATATGACGCAAGACTGCTTGCGATGAGAAAAAAAATAGCCTCTGTTCAGGCTGATTTGAAAAATAACGGCTCTATTATGTCGGCAGGGGAAAAAGCTAAAAAAACTAAAGAATTCGAAACGGATATATCCAATTTTACCGCGGAAGAAAAACGCATTCAAGGCGTTATGTCTCAAAAAAGATTCGAATTATTAAAAGGAATAGTAGATAAAGCTACGTCCATTATTAACGCTATCGCGAAAAAAGACGGGTATATTCTGGTTATAGACAGGCCCAGCGTCGTTTACAGGTCGGCTTCTATAGATATAACCGGCGAAGTTCTAAATGAAATGAATTCGAAATAAATAAAATATAGTCCTTTATTTATGCTTTTAAAAGACCTTATTTCAAAGCTGTCGCTTACGGTTATAGGAGGGCCGGGTTCGGAAAATATAGAAATTTCCGGCATAGGTTCCCTGCAATCTGCCGGAGGCGGCGAAATATCTTTTATTACCGGCGCAAAATATGCAAAACAGCTTGAAAAAACAAACGCTTGCGCCGTAATAATGGATTACGATTCATTGAGAACCATACTGCCTTCCAATTTAAAATTCATAATATTAGATTCTAAAAATCCGTATCTGTCGTTTGCGGAGGCGACGCAGATTTTTAAAGATGCTTCCCTTGAAAAAAACTGCGGGTACGGCGATTTTGACGGCGGTTATTTTATAGGGAAAACTTCCGTTAAAGGAAAAAATACGGTAATTTTTCCGGGCGCTTTTATCGGAGAAGGGTGTTCTATAGGCGATAACTGCAGGATTATGCCGAATGCGGTTATAGGAAATAACGTAATTATAGGAAATAACGTAATTATATATCCTAACGCAACCGTTTACGATAATTCTAAAATAGGCAACGGCTGCATAATACATGCGGGCTCGGTTATCGGCAGCGACGGTTTCGGGTATGCCAGGGGCAAAGCCGGTTATGTTAAAATTATTCATACCGGATACGCAGAGCTTGAAGATAACGTCGAAATAGGCGCTAACGTTACTATAGACAGGGGCGCGGTGGATTTTACGAAAATAGGTTCCGGAACTAAAATAGACAATATGGTTCAGATAGCCCATAACGTAATAATCGGTAAAAACTGCGTAATTGCCGCACAGACTGGAATAGCCGGCAGTTCCGAAATAGGCGATAACGTGACTATGGGCGGCCAGGTAGGCATAGCCGGACATATTTCCGTAGGAAATAACGTTATGATAGCTGCACAGTCCGGAGTATCCGGCAATGTAAAAGACGGCGAGATAATATCCGGGTCGCCGGCTTTTTCTATTAAAGAATGGCGCAATTCGGTAGTGCTTTTTAAGAAACTTCCGGAATTATTTAAAAAGATAAAGGAAATTTCAAAAACGAAGGATTGACGAAAATGGAAAAAAAAGAAGAAAGGAATGACGTTTTAAAGGAGGGCGGAATTATCGGCATAGGAGAAATTTTGAATCTTCTTCCGCACAGGTATCCTTTTCTTATGATAGATAAAGTCGTATCCTTAGAAAAAGGCAAATCTATTACGGCAGTTAAAAATACTACTATAAACGAACCATTTTTTCAGGGCCATTTTCCGGGTTATCCGGTTATGCCCGGCGTGCTTATCTTAGAGGCGCTTGCGCAGGCAGGCGGCATTCTGGCTTATAAAACAGAGGAAAACGACGATTTGCGGGATAAATTAACTTACTTTATGGGAATAGACAAAGCAAGATTTAGAAAACCGATTTTACCGGGTTATTCCGTATTTCTCAAAGTAGAGCTGATAAAAAGAAAACAGTTCGTATGGGTTTTTTCCGGCAGGGCGGAGGTTGAAGGCAATCTCTGCGCCGAAGCCGAACTTATGGCGACTTTTATACCAAAATAATGTAGCGCCGGAATTCAATTCGGGTACTACCACAAAATGGAACGGCGGCAGAATTCAATTCTGTCCCCGACACAAAATGGAAACAGTGCCGGAATTCAATTCGGGCACTACCACAAAATGGAAACATGATAGATAAAACTGCAATAATTTATCCAGGAGCCGAAATAGACGATTCAACCGACGTCGGTCCTTACAGTATTATAAAAGGCGGAGTAAAAATCGGGAAAAACAACCTGATTGCTTCCCATGTAGTTATTGAAGGAAATACGCGGATAGGCGACGGAAATAAAATATTTCAATTCGCCTCTATAGGTTCCGTACCGCAGGACCTTAAATATAAAGGGGAAGATACTAAGCTTATTATAGGCGATAATAATATAATCAGGGAATACGTCACTATGAATCCGGGCACGGTTACGGGAAACGGCATTACCGCCGTAGGCGATTCCAACCTCTTTATGATGCACGTGCATATCGCCCATGACTGCATTATAGGAAACAGAAATATTTTTGCTAATAACGCGACTCTGGCGGGACATATAGAAATTCAGGATTACGTTATACTCGGCGGCCTATGCGCAATACATCAGTTTGTTCGCATAGGCGAATCTGCTCTAATTGCAGGCGGTTCAATGGTAGTCCAGGATATTCCGCCTTATCTCGTCGCATCGGGAGACAGGGCAAAAATTTACGGCATTAACAGAATAGGTCTTGAAAGAAGGGGCTTTACCAAAGAAGAAATAGAAAAAATAAAAAATGCATATAAGATTTTATATAGGTCTAAAGTTACCGTTAAAATAGCCGTAGAAAAAATAGAGAAAGAAATAGGCATGACCGACAAAATCGAAAAGTTCACGTCGTTTATCGCAAGCTCTAAAAGAGGCATTACAAGGTAAATAACATAAAGAGCGTAAGTTCTTGGAATATACGAAGTTATGTTATTGGCGAGGCAAATGGAAAATAAAAATATAGGCATAATCGCCGGCTACGGGGAATTTCCGTTAATATATATAGATGAATTAAAAGCGGCGGGTTATTCCGTGAAAGTCTGCGCAATAGAAGAAGAAGCGGATAAATCGCTTTCGGAACGCGCAGATTCTATTATTTATATAAGCGTCGGACAGCTCGGCAAATTGGTCAATTTTTTTAAATCCGAAGGCGTCAGCGAAGTAATAATGGCCGGTAAAGTCCGAAAAACGCTGATGTTTAAAAAAATTAAACCCGACATTAAAGCAATTACTCTTTTTTTATCCCTTAAAGATAAAAAAGACGATACTATTCTAAATGCCATATGTAAATTTTTAGAAAAAGAAGGGGTAAGCGTTGTTCCTCAGACAAAATATATTTCTTCGGTATTTTTGCCGTCCGGCGTAGCATCTAAGAGGTCTCCGAATAAAAAAGAAAAGGAAGATATAGAATTCGGAAAAAATGCGGCTATGCTCATTGCGGGAGCCGATATAGGACAGACGGCCGTGGTTAAAGATAAATCCGTTATGG
>JAJYJN010000063.1 GCA_021789455.1 bacterium
TAGATAAAGCCGGTTTAAGCGAAAAGACGTTCGTGGGAGGCAATCTGGGAGTCCCCTTTATTTCCGGAATAAAGGATTATAGAGATTTTATTCTGGAAATATCGAGTTTCCAACTGGAGTGGGTTTACGACTTTAAACCCGATATCGCCGTACTGCTCAATGTCGAGGACGACCATTTAGACAGATACGAAAATTTCGACGAGTACAGGCTCACAAAATATAAATTGTTTAAAAATCTTAAATACAGCGATACAGCCGTACTGAATTACGATGACCGCAATTCGTCTATTTTAAAGGGCGTTACGGGCTCAAACGCCGTTTTGTACGGATTTGACGAAAATAAATGCGACGTTTACTACAAAGACGATGCCGTTAATTTAAGGCTTAAGGCTCTTTGCGGTTTTAACGCTTCCATATCTTTGAAAAACGTAAAGGATAAAAGAAAATTCGTTATAAGCGATATGATGGCGGCGGCGTGCTCTTTAATGTTATACGGAATTTCTCCCGATATTATAGAAAAGGCATTCGAAGAATATAAACTTTTGAGGCACAGGGTCGAATATATAGGGAATATCGAAAATATAGAATTTTACGACGATTCGAAGGCGACCAATCCGGCCGCGGTAATAAGCGCCCTTGAATCGTTCGGCGCCGGGAAGAACAGGAATATAGTTCTTATACTTGGAGGCAAAGACAAGGGGTTTAATTACGAATATATGATTCAGCCTATAAAGAACAGCGTAAGAGCATGCGTTTTGATGGGCGAAACAAAAGACGTACTGCAGGATGTTTTACGGGGGCATATAGAACTGCTAAAGGCGGAGGACATGAAAGACGCCGTTAAGAAGTCGTTCGATTTTTTAAAAAACAACACGGAGGCGGACGCCGCAGGGACAGTCCTGCTTTCTCCCGCTTCCTCCAGTTTCGATATGTTCAGGGATTACAATGAAAGAGGAGACGTATTTAAAAAATGCTACCTGCAGTTAAAAGATAATTTTGCGGATAAAATATGATTAACTACGGAAAGATTTTTATAAGAAAATACGATATAACATTATTTTTAACGGCTATACTTCTTATAGCGGCCGGACTCGTTATGGTCTATTCGACAAGCGCGATGATTTCCATAGTCCAATACGGCGACAGCTATCATTTTATTATAAGGCAGGGTATATACGTTGCCGTGTCCGGATTTTTTATATGGTATTTAATGCATAACGATTACCATATTTTAAAATCGTTTTATAAGATTATTTTATTGGGAATAATAGTTCTAATGTTTCTGGTATTTATCCCGCACATAGGCATAGACGCGGGAGGCTCCAGAAGATGGGTCAATTTCAAGTTCTTCAGCATACAGCCCTCCGAATTTTTGAAGATTTTTTTTATAGTGTATCTGGCTAATTTTTTAGAAAAAAGAAAGGATATACTGGATAATAACCCTTATTCGCTTATGTTCATAAGCCCTTTTATATTTATGGGATTTTTAGATATTTTACTTTTAAAAGAGCCTGATTTCGGGACAAGCTTCATTCTATTCGTTATAACGTTCATAATGTTGTTTGCAGGAGGAGTAACCCTTATTTATCTTATTATCACCGCCGCTTTAGGGAGCGTTGCGGCATATTTTCTGATTTTTACCGTGGCGTACAGAAGAGACAGGATACTCGCCTTCCTTCACCCGTTTCACGATAAGTCGGGCATAGGTTTTCAAATAATACAGTCTTTATATGCATTCGCAAGAGGCGGTTTTTTCGGGATGGGTTTGGGCAACGGAAAGGAAAAATTGTTTTTCCTGCCGACCCCTTATTCGGATTTTATATTTTCTACCGTAGGAGAAGAGCTTGGATTTATAGGAGTGCTTATATTTATAATTCTTTATCTGGTTATGGCGTACAGGGGATTAAAAATTGCGATACATGCGCCGGATCTTTTCGGAACTTATCTTGCATACGGAATCACCTGTCTTATCGCGTTAAGCGCTTTTATAAATATCGGAGTGGTTTTGGATTCACTGCCGACGAAAGGGCTTGCCCTGCCTTTCATAAGCTACGGAGGCAGTTCTTTGCTTGCTTCGTGTATCGGCATAGGCATTTTGCTTAATATATCTTCTCAAAGCCTTAAAGGGAAAAATATTTAATGAATATTATAATTGCGGGCGGAGGAACAGGAGGGCATTTATTTCCGGGCATTGCGGTTTATGAAAAACTAAAAAGTTTAGACGGCGGAGCAAAGGTTTATTTTATAGGGACGGAAAGGGGCATAGAAAACAGGATTAAAGATGACTGGGGTTTTGAATTATTTATAATAAACGTAAAGGGATTTTCCGGAAAAAGTTTTATGGATAAGCTAAATTCTTTAGTAGGACTATTCGGCGCGGCAAAAAGGGTAAATTCTATTTACCGCAATATAAAACCTGATTATGTTTTAGGTCTGGGAGGATATATTTCTTTTGTTCCGCTTATCGCGGCAAGATTAAAAAATATAAAGTGTGGCGTTATGGAGCAGAATGCGGAGCCCGGGCTTTCTAATAAAATACTGGCTTTTTTAGGAATAACCGTTTTTGCTTCTTTTGAAGCAACAAAAAAATATCTACGTTTTTCCCGCGTTATAGCAACGGGAAATCCCGTAAGAGAAAAAATTTATAAATTGGCCGTATCCGGAGCGGCCAAAAAAAATGAATTTACAAATAAAAAAAAATTAAGTATATTTGTTTTCGGGGGTTCCCAGGGGGCATCTTCCGTTAATAAAGCGTTTATGGATATGCTGTCTATGCTCGACGAAGAAATATCCGGCAGCATAACCGTGTATCATCAAACGGGCGAACGGGATATAGAAAAGGCCGAAAATTTTTATAAGAGCGCAAAAATAAGCGGATACGAAGTTTTTCCGTTTACCGACGCTATAGAAAATTATTATTTGGCAAGCGATATTGTTATATGCAGGGCGGGGGCGGGCACGCTGTCCGAACTTGTTTTATTGAGAAAACCGGCTATTTTGGTGCCGTATCCTTTTGCGGCCAAAAATCATCAGGAAAAAAACGCCGAGGCGTTTTCGGACAAAGGGTGTTTTTATGTGCTCAAAGACGATGAAGAACTTTCTAAAGATTTATTACAAACAATCCGCAAAATATTTTATAATAGAGATTTGTTAAAAGATATGTATGAAAATTTAAAAATATTTCCTGTTAAAGACTCTGCTTCGGAAATAGCAGGCATAATATTAAATAAAGGAGAGAAATAATGAAAAACGGCGTCAAAAAGATTCATCTTATCGGCATCGGGGGCTCCGGCATGAGCGGCATAGCCGAAGTTCTCATCAATTTGGGTTATTCAGTTACGGGTTCCGATATAGAATACAGCCAGACAATAGAAAAAATTGAATCTATCGGCGGCAGGGTTTTCATCGGACACAGTTCCGAAAATATTAATGAATCCGAGGTAGTAGTCTATTCTACGGCAATTCAGGAAAATAATCCGGAGTTAACGGAAGCTCGAAGCAAAAAACTGACGGTCCTCAGGCGCGCCGAAATGCTATCGGAATTGCTTTCCTTAAAAAAGGGCATTGCTATCGCCGGTTCTCACGGCAAAACGACCACTACTTCCATGATATCGTCTATACTTGGGGAAGCCGGAGTCGATCCTACCTTTGTCGTGGGCGGAAAAGTTTTCGGTTTAGGCATGCATTCAAAAGTCGGCAAAGGCGATTATATGGTCGTAGAGGCCGATGAAAGCGACGGCTCTTTTTTGAAGCTTAAACCCGATTATTGCATAGTCACGAATATCGATTATGAGCACATGTGCTATTACGGAAACATAGAAAATTTAAAGAAATCGTTTATAGATTTCATAAATAACATATCTTTTCTAGGTTTTGCGGTTTTATGCGCCGATAATCCTATATTAAGCTCTCTTTTTCCGGAAATAAACAAAAAATATTTTACCTACGGCATAGAACAAAAAGCGGATTATTATGCTTTAAATATATCGCTGGAAAAAAATTCGTCTTCATTCGATGCATATTCGGGCGAAAAATTAATAGGAAAATTCAATTTATCGGTTCCTGGGATGCACAATGTTCTAAATGCTCTTTCCGCTATCGTTACCGCAAAAGAATTAGGTATTAAAACGGAATTTATCCAAAAGGCGCTTAAGGATTTTCACGGCGTGGAAAGAAGATTCCAGATTAAAAAATCTAACGACAGGCTGATAGTAGTTGACGATTACGCGCATCATCCGGTAGAAATAGCGGCTACTCTTAAGGCCGCTAAAAATTGGAACAGGCAGATAGTCGCCGTTTTCCAGCCCCACAGATATTCAAGAATGAAAGATTTAATGGACGATTTCGTAAGTTCTCTTAAACTTGCGGATTTCGTTATAATAACGGATGTCTATTCCGCGGGAGAAATCGAAATAGAAGGCGTGTCGTCTATGGCATTATCGGAAAAGATGAGGCGCGAAGGCTATAAGAATGTTTTTTACGTTCCTAACAGGAAGGATATAAAATCTAATTTAAAAAATATGCTGAGGGGCGGGGAAATGGTAATATTTCTTGGGGCAGGCGATATAACAAAGAGTTGCGACGATTTTGTCCACAGCAGAACCAGAACAGGCGGCAGAAAAACATCTGAAGCATACGGCAAGGCATTATTAGCCGCTCAAATTAATTCTTAAAACTATGAATAAAAAAAAGCGCATAAATTTATTAAGCGGATTAAAAGAATTCGGGATAGAATTTCTGGAAAATGAAGAAATGTCGGCATACTCTTCTATCAAAATAGGAGGCTTGACCGATTTAATTATATTCCCGAAAAACGAAACGGAGTTGGTTTCCGTTATAAATCTGCTTAAATCCGATTTATGCGGCTATTATATTATCGGCAGAGGAACCAATATCCTTTTTAAAGACGAAAGAATATGCCTCCCCGTTATTTCGTTTAAAAAATTCGACTCTAATCTGTCGGAAAACAAAAAAAACGGGTCGGAAATCGTTTTGGAGGCCGGCGCGGGAATGCCCCTGTCGAAGATTTTAAACTATGCAATAAAAAACAATATGGGCGGATGCGAATTTTTTTACGGGATACCTGGCACTGCCGGCGGGGCGGTAAGAATGAACGCCGGTTCGAAAGAAAGCGTAATAGGAAATATTATCGATGCCGTGGAAATTATCACGGATAAAGGGGCAAAATATATTATCGGGAAAAACGATTTGAAATTTTCATACCGCAATTTAGAAATAGGAGGCATTAAAGGCGGCTACTTCATTACCAAGGCATACCTGAAGTTTTATAGGTCGTCCGCGCTAAAAATAAAGGAGAATATCGAGGTTTTCAAAAAAAGAAAATCGTCGCAGCCGCTCGGCGAATTTTCTTTAGGATGTATCTTCAGAAATCCGTCAGGCGTTTCTGCCGGAAAAGTCATAGAAGAAATAGGATTTAAAGGTTTTTCCATGGGCGGCGTTTCCGTTTCCGAAAAACACGCTAATTTTATAATTAATAAAGGCGGCGCAAAGCCGGACGATATCGTGTCTTTAATAAAAAATATTCAGGAAAAGGCGTTATCGCATAGGGGCATTAAACTAAATACGGAAATAAAGATAATTTAAACAATTAATTACTAATTTATATGCGGGAAAGTATCAAAAATTTGAGAATCGGCGTTTTGGCGGGGGGCAGGTCTGCAGAGAGGGAAATTTCCATTAAAACCGGAAATGCCGTTGCAGGTTCGCTCAAAGAAAGCGGCTATAACGTCGTAACTTTCGACTTAGACGAAAATTTTGCCGAAAATTTAAAAAATATAGACGTCTGTTTCATAGCTCTTCACGGAACTTACGGAGAAGACGGAAGGGTGCAGGGCGCGCTCGATATATTCGGCATTCCGTACACGGGTTCCGGAGTCTTGGCAAGCGCGCTTGCTATGGATAAAATAAAATCGAAAGCGTTGTTTAATTTCTACGGATTAAAAACTCCTCCGGGAATCGCCGTTAAAATAGGGGAAAAGGGAGAATTCCTGAGAAAAAAACTTAAGCATATAGAGCCGCCCTATTTTATTAAGCCTAACGCTTCCGGTTCCAGCATAGGATGCGGTATAGTAAATAGGGAGGAAGAACTTGAGGAAGCATTAAACAATGCTTTTAAATATGACGATGAAGTATTGATAGAAAAATATATAAAAGGAAGGGAGATACAATTTGCGGCGGCTTTCGGAAAACCGCTCGGTTGTGTCGAGGTTAAACCCAAAGATATTTTTTATTCTTACGATGCAAAATACACTAAAGGCAGGACCGAATATTTAATTAATCCCGAACTGACGAAAGAAGAATACGACGAATGTGAGGCTGCCGCAG
>JAJYJN010000064.1 GCA_021789455.1 bacterium
CGTTTCTTCCTTTAGGGCCAAGCGTAACTTTAACGGCATCTGCAAGTGCATTGACGCCGCTAAGAATTTCGGCTCTGGCTTCCGATGAAAATTTTAATTCTTTTGCCATAATTATTTTACTCCTTTGAATTTAAATTATTTAAATTTGTATAAAATTCTTATTTTTCGACTATAGCCAAAATGTCGTCTTCTTTCATGATGAGGTATTCTTTGTCGTCGATTTTAACGTCGTTGCCGGAATATTTCGCAAATAAAACAATGTCGCCCACCTTAACGTCCATGGGGATTTTTTTTCCGTCTTCAGTAATCCTGCCGTTTCCCGAGGCTACGATTTTACCCTGCATAGGCTTTTCTTTAGCAGAGTCGGGAATAAATAATCCTCCTTTCGTTTTTTCTTCTTCCTGAAGCCTTTCTACTAAGATTCTGTCATGTAAAGGTTTAACTTTCATAAACTTCTTCTCCTTATTAAATTATTAATTTATTTTTAATTTCCTGTAAAAGCCTTACGCCGAATAATTAGCACTAATATTGTTTGAGTGCTAACTCTTTTAATATACACTTATGTTTTTAAAAAAACAATACTATAAATCTTTTAACGATTATTGGAATTATATAGCATTTTTTAAAATAAGTCAATTTAAATTAGATTTTCTTTATTTTTTAAAATTTATTATCTATTTAATCTATTTTTCTCCATTTTATATTTTTTTTATTATTAATATCAAACATGATATAATTAATTCGTAAGATGAAAAATTATATTCTGAACGTAAAAGATTTAACGAAAAATTTCGGCCGGCTTAAAGCCTTAAACAATCTCACCTTTAGTATAAAATACGGAGATTTTTTCGGACTCATAGGGCCTAACGGGGCCGGAAAATCCACCCTTTTAAAAATACTATACGGCATAGTAATCCCCGATTCGGGCTTTGTCGGCATAGAAGGCCTTAATCTTAAATACGATTATAAAAAGATTAAATATAACCTCGGCATTGTTCCTCAGGACGATAATTTAGACGAAGACTTGAGCGTTTATGAGAACCTTTTAATATATTCTATGTACTTCGGAATGCCCAGAAAAGAATCTATGAAAAAATCGGCCGAACTCTTATTTTTTTTCGATTTAGAAGATAAAAAATATTCTAAAGTTGCCGATTTATCCGGCGGGTTAAGAAGGAGGCTCATGATTGCAAGGGCGTTAATAAATAATCCGTCATTAATCATACTGGACGAGCCTACGAGCGGATTAGATCCTGAATACAGGCAGAATATCTGGGGCAGATTAAAAACTTTGAACGAAAAAGGCGTTACTATTCTTATGTCCACCCATTATATGGAAGAAGCCGAAAGGCTTTTTAAAAATATGATAATATTAAATCACGGAAATATCGTAATGAGCGGAGCGGTTAACGATATTACCCTAAATAAAAAATCTTTAGAAGAAATCTTTCTCGATATCGCTAAAAATTAAGTGAAAATAATAAAAAAAATAACCGGTATAAATTCCAATTTAAGCTCAAGGTCTTTTACGGTTTTTTATAGAAACTATATGGTCTGGCTTAAATATTACAAGCCGGGCGTAATAGGAGACATCCTTGAACCCCTTTTATATCTTGCCGCACTCGGTTTCGGCGTAGGCAAGTTTATACACGGCATAAACGGAATATCTTACGTTAAATATATCGTTCCGGGGATAATAGCGTCGTCGTCGATGTATGCCGCGGCATTCGAATCTACGTTCGGCGCATATACGAGAATGGTTACAAACGGCATATACGAAGCTATTCTTCTTACGCCGGTTGGAATAGAAGACATAGTCGCCGGAGAAATCCTCTGGGGAACGGCAAAGGCGTTTATGAGCGGAGCGGCTGTTTTGATAATAGGCGCCGCTTTCGGATGGATTATATCCCCTTTCGTTTTTTTTATTCCGGTCGTTATAATCCTAAACGGAATTCTTTTCTCTTCTCTGTCCCTGCTGATAACGTCGTTTTCGCCGTCTTACGATTTTTTTTCCTATTATTTTACTATTGCGATATCTACGATGTTTCTTTTTTCGGGAGTATTTTATCCGGTTTCATCCCTTCCATATTTAGTAAAATATTTCGTTTATATTATGCCTTTATACTATACGGTAAGCATTATGAGAATGCTGGACGAAGGCAGAATAAATCCTTTGACGTTATCGGCCTATTTATCGGCTATAATATTATTCGCCCTTATATTTTTTTACGCTTCCGTTTTCTTTATAAGAAAAAGGGTAATAAAATAATTTATTCTTAAAGGCGCGGGAGGGTTATGCCGACCTGGGACTGGTATTTGCCCTTTTTGTCTTTATATGACGTCCTCGGCTCTTCTCCTTCAAAAAAAAGAACCTGGGCGATACCTTCGTTGGCGTAAATTTTAGCCGGAAGGGGCGTAGTATTTGAAATTTCCAGCGTTACGTATCCTTCCCATTCAGGCTCGAACGGGGTAACGTTAACTACTATTCCGCATCTTGCGTAAGTAGATTTTCCAAGACAGATAGTTACGACGTTTCTCGGGATTTTAAAATATTCTACCGACCTGCCGAGAGCAAAAGAATTTGGAGGAACGATGCAGACATCGGATACTAAATCTACAAAAGATTTCGGGTCGAAATTTTTAGGGTCCACGACGGTGTTGTTTATATTGGTAAATATTTTAAACTCGTTCGATATTCTTAAATCGTACCCGAAGGAAGATACTCCGTAAGATATAACTCCGTCCCTGACTTGAGAATTTTCAAAAGGGCTTATCATGCCGCCTTCTGCCATTTTTTCTATCCACTTATCGTTTTTAATCATATTTTATTGCAACCCTTGCTTAATTGCCTCTGTTATAAATTGAAATTTAATATATAATTAATTATTTCGTCGGGGTCGTCCATTATCTTAATTATGTTGAAATCTTTTTCCGAAATGTAGGAATTGTGCAAAGTATTGCTTTTAATCCAGTCTATTAAACCGTTCCAGTAGCTCGAACCGTATAATATCACGGGGAACGGCTTTGTTTTATTGGTTTGTATCAGTTCTACGGTCTCAAAAAGTTCGTCTAAAGTTCCAAAGCCTCCGGGCATCATTATATATGCGGAAGCATATCTTACCAGCATGACTTTTCGGACGAAAAAATATCTGAACTCGAGCGTAACGTCGGCAAACCTGTTCAGGGTCTGCTCATGCGGGAGTTTAATATTTAATCCTACCGAACTCACGTTTAAACCGTGCTGTTCCTTAGCTTCCCTGCAACCCCTGTTTGCGGCCTCCATAACGCCGGGACCGCCTCCCGAAATTATAGAAAATCCTTTTAGCGCGAGTTTATAAGCGATATCTTTAGTTTTTTGATATACGACGCCGTCTTCTTTAACTCTTGCGCTTCCGTATATAGTTACGGCAGGGCATATCGACGGCAGAATATCGAATCCGTCCACGAATTCTCCGATAATCCTGAAAAGTCTCCACGGTTCGGATTTATCTAAAGAGTTTAGTTCGTATCCTTTTATATTTTCTCTCTTAATGGACATATTTTATTCTAAAAATTTTTAACGGCATATCGGCAGAAGCAGGAACGCCGGAAAACGCCGCCCTGCTTCTGCCGGCGATTTAATAAAACGTAAAAATTATTAGAATTTCCAGTCCTTTTTATCCGGATGCGCCTTCATCGCCTTTGCCTTCAGTTCATCTTTGGATTCCTTGCGGTTTTCATCCGGGATACAGCAATCGACGGGGCAAACCGAAGCGCATTGCTGGGTATCGAAATATCCGTAACATTCGGTGCAGAGATTGGGATCTATAACATATATATCTCCCTCGGCAATCGCATTGTTCGGACATTCCGGAATGCAGACTCCGCAAGCAATACATTCATCAGTAATAATAAAAGCCATAACAGCCTCCTTGTTTTAATTTTATTGTTATTTTTGTTTTAACTTAAACGGCTTCCAGCGCCCTTAAAGGCTTTAAGCCCTTTATATAAAGAATTAGAACCTAATTCTTCTTCTATCTGCAACAGCCTGTTATATTTCGCTACCCTTTCGGAACGGGCGGGCGCGCCGGTTTTAATTAACCCCGAATTTACGGCAACCGATAAATCGGAAATAAAAGTATCCTCCGTTTCTCCGGACCTGTGTGAAATAACGGCGCTCATATTATTTTTTTGAGTCAATTCTATGGCATCTAATGTTTGAGACAAAGAGCCTATCTGGTTTAATTTTATTAAAACAGAGTTTATCGAATGGGAATCGACCGCCCTTGTTATGCGATTAGGATTTGTTACGGTCAGGTCGTCTCCTACTATTTGAACTTTGTCCCCGAGTTCTTTAAGCAAAAGAGAAAATCCGTTGAAATCGTCCTGCGCCATACCGTCTTCTATAGATATGATAGGAAACTTTTCGACGTAGCCTGCATACATTGCGACCATCTCGTCTGCTTCAAGCACGGTTTTTTTGCCTGCTTCTTTAAGCGTATATTTGCCGTTGGCATAAAACTCGCTTGCCGCAGGGTCTAAAGCGATAAAAATATCTTTTCCGGGCTGGTATCTTGCTTTCTCTATGGCTTCCATAATCAATATTATCGCTTCCATATTGTTCTGGAGCTGAGGCGCAAATCCTCCTTCGTCGCCGACCGCCGTGGGCATATTTTTTTCGTCCAAAACTTTTTTAAGTTTTTGATAAACTTCCGCTCCCATTCTAAGGGCTTCCTCGAAGGATTTAGCTCCGGCGGGAACTATCATAAATTCTTGAAAATCAAGCATATTGTTTGCATGTTTTCCGCCGTTTAGAATATTCATCATAGGAACAGGCATAACATGGGTATTTATGCCGCCTAAATAACGATAAAGAGGTATTTCCAATTCATTTGCCGAAGCAACCGCAGCCGCCAGCGAAACGGCTAAAATTGCATTCGCGCCCAAATTGGACTTATTCTGCGTACCGTCGAGATTCATCATTATGTCGTCTATCAGCCTTTGAGAATAACTGTCTATGCCGTTTAAAGATTTTGCTATAATATCGTTAATTCCTTCTATCGCCGAATGAACCGATTTCCCGCCGTAAACCGAACTGTCGTTATCTCTTTTTTCATAGGCTTCGTATTCTCCGGTAGATGCCCCGGAAGGAACGCAGGCAGAACCGCTCATACCGCTCTCTAAAGAAACCTTAACGCTAATCGTAGGATTTCCTCTCGAGTCTAAAATCTGCCTCCCTTTTACATCGACAATTTCGCTCATTTTAGATTTTCCCCTGAAAAATAAAAATATTAGATTTAAATTTTAAGAAATAATTTAAGCATTATAACATTTTTTTCTTTTTCTAAAAATAAATTTTTTATAAAGCGTCTATTTCCGTTTTTACTTTATTTATAAGCCCGTCCGTTTTATTCTTAGCCTTGCTTTCCGCATAAATCCTTAATAACGGCTCCGTCCCGGAAGGGCGTATTAAAAGCCATGAACCGTCTTTGTATCCGAACTTAAAACCGTCTATAAAGTTGGAATAGGCTAAATTATTTTTAAACGGTATATCGAAACTGCCGCTTTTCAGTTTTTCTATCAGCCGCAGTTTCCTGCCTTCATCCAAATGCAAATCTTCCCTTGCGTATGAATAAGGATAAGGTTCTTTAAATATGCCGTTTAAAAGCTCATTTAAGTTTTTCCCGCTTTTAATAATAATTTTAAGGAGCAGAAGGGCGTTAAAAATACCGTCCCTTTCCGGCAAATGAGAAGCTATGCCTATTCCGCCTGATTCTTCTCCGCCCATAAATACGTCGTTTCCGTCTTTCGTCATAAGAGCGGCAATATTTTTAAACCCTATCGGGACTTCATACAGCCCTATATTATGCTTTTTGCAGATGTCGTCTATAGATTTGGATACGGAAACGGTTTTAACTACGCTGCCTGAACGGCCTTCCTTTATTAGATAATCTAAAATTATCGAAAAAATTTTATGGGAATCGATGAAATTGCCTTCGCAATCTACCGCACCTATCCTATCGGCATCCCCGTCGGTAGCAAAACCGACCGCAAACTTATTTTTAATACCCTTTTTTTTCAAAGACGATTTCAATTTATGCAGATTGCTGTCTATCGGTTCGGGATTCAATCCCGGAAAGGCAGGATTAACGACATTGTTTATAGAGCTATATTTAATAGAAAATCTTTTTAATACGGAAGACAGATATCCTATGCCGGCACCGAACATAGGGTCTATAACAACTTCTAACGATTTTAATAAATCTTTATCCGCTCCGCTGACGGCTTTATCTAATTCAGTCAAATCTATTATGCGGCGTATATAATCTTTTTTAAAA
>JAJYJN010000005.1 GCA_021789455.1 bacterium
AAAGCCGCATGAACCGGCGACGGAAAGTTTTCTCCTCTTGCATTTCTTAAAGTTGCTATATGGTCGATATTAACGCCTAATTTCATATTTAATTATACCTCTGTTATTTTTAGTTTCCGAAAAACGGTGCGGTTTTGCGATGATTCTACCCTATTTCCTTCCTGAAGCATTTTTCTATTTCTTCCTTTATTTCGAAGCCTATATTGTTTATCTCTTCTCGGCTTTCGCCTTCGACGAGAACCCTGAGATAATTCTGCGTTCCGGAATATCTTACGAATATTCTGCCCCTGTCTTTTAAGACTTCTCCGAAATATGCAATTTTTTTTGAAACCTCAGGCAGTTCTTCTATGTTTTTTCTATAAGGAACATCGACGTTAAAAAGAGCCTGCGGATAAGGTTCTATCACTTTTCTCAGTTCGGAAAGCGGCATACCCGTTTTTACCATTACGGAAAGAAGTTTTAAGGCCGATATTATGCCGTCGCCGGTGTTGATATCGTCTAAAAATATTATGTGGCCCGACTGCTCTCCTCCGAGATTATACCCGTCTTTCAGCATTTTTTCCATAATATACCTGTCGCCTACGTCTGCGTAAACCGTTTTTATCCCGTGCTTTTTAAATAATATCTCCAGGGCTACGTTTGACATAGGGGTGGTAACCACGCCGTTATTTTTTAAATATCCTTCGGTTTTCATATGCAGGGCGCAGATTGCTAGAAACTCGTCGCCCAACAGAGTCTTTCCGTTTTCGTCGCAAAAAATTACCCTGTCGCCGTCCCCGTCTAAAGCCAATCCTACGTCGGCGCCGTTTTTCTTGACGGAGGAACTTAAATGTTCGGGATGCATCGAACCGCACCCTTCGTTAATGTTTATTCCGTCGGGGCTTGCTCCTTCTAAAATAACTTCGGCTCCAAGCTCCGAAAAAACTTCCGGAGCGGCTTTATAATTAGCTCCGTTTGCGCAATCGAGAACTATTTTCAGTCCGTTTAAGGTAAGATTTTTAGGAAAAGAAAGTTTGGTAAAAATAACGTATCTTCCGGTGGCGTCGTCTATTCTGTGGGCTTTGCCTATATTAATTCCGGTCGTGCCGGCGTTATCGAAATTAAAATTAAAAAATAAATCTTCGATTTTTTTTTCTACTTCATCGTCGAACTTAAACCCGTTTCTGTCGAAAAACTTAATTCCGTTATCGTAAAAAGGATTATGCGAAGCGGAAATTACGACTCCTGCATCGGCTCTCATGCTAGAAGTTATAAAAGCTACTCCGGGCGTAGGCATAGGTCCGACCAAATAAACGTCCGAACCCATGGCGCATATACCCGACGAAAGAGCAGTTTCCAGCATATAGCCGGAAATTCTCGTATCTTTTCCTATAACTATTTTTAACCTTTTGTCTTTGGATTTTAAAACCTTAACTAATGCCATACCTAGTTTTAAAGCAACTTCGGATGTCAAAGGGTATCTGTTTGCCTGTCCGCGCACGCCGTCCGTGCCGAATAACTTTCTGCCGTTCAAATTATCTCCTTTCTATCGCTATATTAACGTTTACTTTTTTATTATACAAAATTTTTACCAGTTTTGTAGGTTTTCTTAAGGAAACCGTTAATAATTTATTTTTGCCTATATTATTTAAATTTATTTTCATTGTAGTTATAACAGAGAGGTGTCCAACGATGTCTCTCGGCCCTCTTACTCTGACGTATTGCGGGAATACTTCCATGCTTCTTAAAATATATCCTTTAGGAAGGGTTCCAGCCGTTACCGGAAGTACTTTTACGTATCTTGTTATAATTCTGCTTATTATTATAGGAACTATCCTAGGGCGAATTTTAATAATTTTAACTCCGTTAGGAAGATTTAGATAAGCGCTGCCTAAAATTATCGTATTTTTTTTTGCCAATAGGGAATATCCGTTTATTTTAAAAATAATTTTTTTATTAAGTTTCATCAGCGCAATTCTCGAGCCGCGCAGTTTTAAATGGATTTTTGCCGGAAGCGCGTTGCTGACGGCATACCCTTTGGGAAGATGCTCGACGGCTAGCCCTGCCGTATAGACGACATCCTGTTTAGTTCCTCCGACGACGTAAGCCCATATAATAACGGCAAAAACTAGAGAGAAAAGTTTCAGCCAGAAATTTTTTTTAATCAGATTTTCTAAATATTTGCCCATTTTTATTTTTGGCCGTATTTTCCGAACAAAAGTTCCGAAGCGGTTCTTATTAAACTGTGTCCGTGGTCGTACTGGTATTTTAAATTTTTTAAAAGCTGGTTCCTCAAATCTTCCATATTTTCTACGTTAGATATTTTTTTAGGGCGGACAATCGAAATTTTGCCGCTTTCTTCGGAAATAACTAACGAAAAGGCATCGGTAAGCTCGGAAAGTCCAATTGCGGCTCTGTGTCTCGTTCCTAATTTTTTGCTTATATTGTCCTCGGTGGAAAGAGGCAGATAACAGGAAGCGGCGGCAACCCTGCCCTTTTGAATAATAACGGCGCCGTCGTGAAGAGGCGAAGGCGGAGTAAATATGCTTAAAAGAAGTTCTTTGGATACTATAGAGTCTAATTTGACCCCGATTTTTAAATAATCTCCGAGAAACACGTTTCTTTCGAAGACTATTATCGCTCCTATTCTTTTTGAGGCCAGTTCAAAAGCCGCCTTAGAAGTTTCTTCGATTAAGTTTACTCTTTCTAATTTATTCTGGGCGACCGCGAAAGGATTTTTTCCGACTTCGATTAGCGCCCTTCTTATCTCGTTTCTGAAAAGAACTATTATTACGATTATAATAGAACTTAAAAAATTGCCGAAAATGTATTCCGTCGCATAAAGCTTAAATACTACGGCAAATAAAAAAACCGCAAAGACGATTATCAGTCCTACTAATACCTGAAACGCTCCGGTTCCCTTAATGAGCGTTATCGCCCTGTATATTATAAAGGCGACTATAACGATATCCGCTATATCGCGCCATCCGAAATTTTGCAAAAGAGAAAACATATTTTATGCCGTTACCCTTTCCAACAAAGATAACGCCGACGAGGTTTGCTTTACGTCGTGAACCCTTACGATATCGACGCCTTTAAGTTTTAAATAAGATGCAAGCGCAAGATTTCCGCTTAGGATTTCGCTTTTATTGTTTCCGGCGATATGTTTTATAAACGATTTCCTTGAAACGCCAGCCAGGACAGGCATTCCAAGCGATTTAAAAGATGTAATGCCTGCCAGCAGATTATAGTTATCGTCTATGGATTTTGCAAAACCGAATCCAGGGTCGAGTATAATATTGCCGGTATCGTATCCTTTAGTTTCGAGATATTCGGCTTTGTTTTTAAAATAAGACAATATCTCATAAAAAATATCGTCGTAAGCCTCTAAATTTTTTTGCATATTTTCGGGGGATTTCTCTCTTGAATGCATCATAATATACGGAGCTCCCGTATTTTTCAGGATTTTGGCCATTCCTTCGGCGTCGAATGAAAGGCCGGATACGTCGTTTACGATAGAAGCTCCGGCATTTAAAGCTTCTTTTGCAACCTCCGGTTTTCTCGTATCTATCGATATAGGGACAGACGTTGTTTTATGCAATTTCTCGATTACGGGACAGACCCTGTCTATTTCGGTTTGAATATCGACTTCCAGAGACGACGGCCTTGTGGATTCGCCCCCTATGTCTATAATGTCGGCTCCCTCTTTTTCTATTTCGACGCCTCTTTTAACCGCGGAAGAATAATCCGAATATTTGCCTCCGTCCGAAAATGAATCGGGGGTAACGTTAAGAATACCCATTATATAAGTTTTTCCGTTAAAGACTATGTCGTTTTTTTTGGTTCTTATCGTCGCCGGATTAGATTTTTTGAAAGATTTATCGCATTCCGAAAGTATATTTTCCAGTTCCGCGGATAATTCGCTTAAACCGAATTGCTGAGTTTTTATTTTCTTTACGATAATCCTTAACTGTACCGGCGTTCCGAATAAAATAGAATCGGATACCGCAATTTTTCCGGTAATAACGTCTCTATGATTGGCAACTTCAGCCCCTATGCTGAGAGCTTCCTGCTTGAGTATATTCAGCGCTGTCGAATTTATATTTTTCAGTTTAATAATAATATACTTAAGCTTATCCCCCATAATAATTTTGCCGGTTCCGGATACCCCTATGCCCGATAACGCGTTAAAAGCGGTATGGCTGTCCAGAATATCTACGAGATATGCTTTCATATGTAATAATTTAATTAATCTTCGATATCTATGCCTTCGCCGGTTCCGCCGCCTTTATCGCCTGAATCGTCCTTCTCCCCTTCAACTTCGTTGGTTTTGTAATCCGGCTTATGGGCGATAATAATTTCATCGATTTCTTTCCCGCTTAAAGACTCTTTTTCTATAAGTTTCAAGGCGAGGTCGTTAAGCATATCGATATTTTCGGTCAAAATAGCCCGCGCCCTTTCGTGATTTTTAGTTATGATTTCTTTGACTTCGTCGTCGATAGTCACGGCTGTGGATTCCGAATAGTCCTTATGCTGGGCGAATTCTCTTCCTAGAAATATCTGCTCTTCTTTTTTTCCGAAAGTAATAGGTCCTAGTTTTTCGCTCATGCCCCACTCGCATATCATTTTTCTAGCGATATCGGTAGCCCTTTCTATATCGTTGGAAGCTCCGGTAGTCGCCTGATTGAAGATAATTTCCTCCGCAGTCCTGCCGCCGAGTAAAATCGCTATTTCGTTAAGAAGGTATTCTTTATCGTAGTTGTGTTTTTCGTCAATCGGCAGCTGCTGGGTAAGTCCCATTGCCATACCTCTTGGAATTATGGTTACCTTATGGATAGGGTCCGTCCCGGGAAGCAGTTTTGCGACGAGTGTGTGTCCCGATTCGTGATAAGCGGTAACTTTCTTTTCTTTTTCCGTGATTACCATGCTTCTTCTTTCCGTTCCCATCATTACCTTATCTTTAGCTTCTTCGAGGTCTGCCATAGTAACGGCCGTTTCGTTTTTTCTGGCGGCCAAAAGAGCTGCTTCGTTGACCATATTTGCAAGGTCGGCGCCGGAAAATCCCGGAGTTCCTCTTGCTATAACTTTTAAATTCACGTCTTTATCTAAAGGCACGTCTTTTATATGGACTTTTAATATTTCTTCCCTGCCTTTTATGTCCGGTTTAGGAACTACGACCTGCCTGTCGAACCTGCCCGGCCTTAGAAGAGCCGGGTCTAAAACGTCCGGCCTGTTCGTAGCCGCAATTAAAATCACGCCTTCGTTTGGTTCAAAACCGTCCATTTCTACGAGAAGCTGGTTAAGAGTTTGTTCCCTTTCATCGTGCCCGCCTCCTAAACCTGCGCCTCTATGCCTTCCTACGGCGTCTATTTCGTCTATAAATATTATGCAGGGAGCGCTTTTCTTTCCCTGCGCAAAAAGGTCTCTTACCCTTGAAGCGCCTACGCCGACGAACATTTCGACAAAATCGGAACCGCTTATGCTGAAGAAAGGAACTCCCGCCTCTCCGGCTATAGCTTTTGCAAGAAGCGTCTTACCCGTTCCGGGAGGGCCGACCAATAGAACGCCGTGGGGTATTCTGCCTCCGAGTTTCGTGAATTTTTTAGGGTCTTTTAAGAAATCTACTATTTCTTCCAATTCCTGCTTCGATTCTTCTATGCCGGCCACGTCTTTAAATGTTACTTTGTTCGTGCCGTCGTTTAAAAGTTTAGCTTTCGATTTTCCGAAAGACATTGCCTTTCCCGCCCCTCCCTGCATCTGTCTCCAGAAAAAATACCAGAACGCGAAAAGTATTATAATCATAGGCAGCCAGTCTATCAAAAAACTGAAATACCACGGCGAACCCGGTTTAGGTTTGGCGTCTATTTCCACGTTATGTTTTTCCAGAAGCGTTACGAGTCCGGGATAAGTCGGCGCATACGTTGTAAATTTCTTTCCGTTTTTAAAAACTCCGATTATGTCGTGGGATTCTACGGTAACGCTTTTAACGTTGCCTGCCTTAACTTCCTTTATTAACGAAGAAAAAATTATTTTTTGAGTTTTAGGCGGGTGATGATTGAACATCGTAAAGATAAAAATCATCAAAAAGATTATAAATATCCAGAGTAAAAGGTTTTTTAGTCTTGAATTCAAATTATATTGACCCCCTTAAGGTTTTGGCTTAAATTATTACACGGTACATATATAAATATGTCATATTTATATATTTTTTTCAATAACTATTTGCATTCTACTTGTATTTTAAATTAAGATTTAGAAAATATTTATGTATTTTTTGAAATTTTCAATCTATCCGCATAATTCCTGCATTTCTCGTAAATTCCGTTATTTTAATATCGTCGCTTATCTCGTTTAGGGAAACCCAGGCTATTTTACCGCCGAAAAGTATTAAGGGAATAACTCTCCTTACGTTTGCCGGCACTTTTTTATCTATAAAATATTCTTTCAATTTTTTGCCGTTTTTCATACCCAAAGGAACAAACCTGTCGCCGTCGTTGAAAGGTCTTATCGTAACGGGAAAACATATTTTATCGTAATCGAAATAAGCGGTATCGGGCCGAAAAATAAATTCCCCTTTTAAAATATCTTTTATAATTTTATCCGACTTTTCTGCGGATAATTTTTCTATGTGAAAGGTTTTATTGATTTCCTTAATGTTTACGGAATACCGGCCGGTTTCGCCGGCGTCATTACGGATTATGCGGTTATATCTTTTTTTGAGCCCCGATTTTGGGTTTTCGAGAGGTTCTTCCAGTTCGAAATTAAAAGATTTAAAAATTAAATTTTTTGCCGACGGAATATATTCTATAATAATCTTATCGTATTCTTTTCTGGCGGCGGTAAATGAATTAATATAAAAATAAGTATTAGGTTTTTCGGATTTTATTAATTGAACAAATGCTTTAAGATTTTTATAATAAACTATCGGTTTTTTTATGAAAATATTACTTTTATTTTTTAAATCGCAACCGCAGGCGCCCAGGACTGCAATCCTTAAGATTCTGTATAACAAAGCGTCTTCTAATACCGACAAGTCGTTTTTTTCAAAAACGATACGTTTTCCGTCCAGTTCCGGTTTGGCGATATCGTTAAAATTTTTACGCGCAATCACCTCGATAAAATCGTCGTCTTTTTTCAATATTTCCGCAGTATTTTTAACCGTTTTCAAAAAAGAGGGATTGCATTCTTTAAAGGAAGGTATGATATTTAATCTGACGAAATTTCTTAAAATTTTTGTATCCGCGTTAGTATGGTCTTCTACGAATTTTATAGAATTTTTATCTGCAAAATCTTTTATTTCCGATTTTGAATGGTTTATCAGCGGCCTGATTATCAAACCTGACCTGACGTTAAAACCGGATATAGCGCCTGCCCCTCCGCCGGTAATCAGCCTCATAACCAAATTTTCGGCAAAATCGTCCAGATGGTGGGCAACCGCTATCTTTTCAGCTTTAAAATCCGCAGCCGTTTTTATTAAAAAACGGTATCTCAAAATGCGCGCCGCTTCTTCGAGATTTAATTTATTTTCTTTTGCGTATAATTTTACGTTTCTACTCTCGGTATAAAAAGGTATGGAAAGTTTTTTGCATAAATCTCCGACAAACGTTATATCCCCGCCTGAAGACAATCTAATTTTGTGGTCGAATGAAGCGCAGGCAATATTAATTCCGAAATAATGCCTCAGTTCGTAAAGCGAACAAAGCAGAACGGTCGAATCTATGCCGCCGCTGACTGCAGCTATTACTCTTTCCCCCCAGGCAATAAGACCGGAATCTTTTACGGTTTTAGTTAATTTATTAAGGAAAGAAGAACTTAATTTATCCAATTTAATTCATATTTGTCTGCCTGCATTAAACGTGAATGCTTATATTGCCGTTAGACTCCTGCGAACTGACGGCAGGCGGAGTATTCGGCAGTTCTATCTTGATAGGCGGAGCATTCTGGATGATTTGCTGATAATTTGTCATAATGGTGCTTGCCGGAGTAGAACCGATTCCGGTTACCGTCATAAAATAAAACCTCCTTTATTATTTGACGTAACATAATTTATTATTTTATAAATTTTAAATAATAATTTCAAGTTTCAAAAGCAAACCTTAATCTTAATCGTCCGCATGGTCGAACGATATTTCGAAATAGGACCTTTTTTCTATCATATTATGAACGGGGCATCTCTGAGAAACTCTCTGCAGTTCTTCGAGCTGGTCTTCGTCTAGATTTCCGATAAATTTTATATTTTTTTCTATTTTATGGACGTAGCCTCTTTCGTTATCCGGTTCTGCTCCTGCGGCCTTTATTTCTTCAACTCTAATCCTCTTGTGGGTTAAACTTATTTCTACGCTCTTCAGGTCGTACTTCATTCTTTTGGCGAACATCATTAGAACGGACACGGTGCATGCGCCTTCGGCTCCGAGAACAAGTTCTATCGGATTAACGGCAAGTTCGTCCCCTCCCGAAGCTTCGGGTTCGTCCGTTATAAGCGTATGTTTTTCGGTAATAATCTGATTCTGCAAATTATTTAGATGTTTTACTTTTACCTTGACTAATTCGGCTTCGGACATTCTTGCTCTCCTAATCGTATTCCAATAACTCTTTTCTTACCCTGTTTACGTCGCCTGCATTAAGTTCGAACGGAAAACTCCTGATATTTTTCGGCGAAGAATCGCCGAAAGGCCTGTTGCATGCAGAAATTTCGGTTTTTCCCGGACATCCGGTGGTCTGAAAAGCCGCGCCTCTTTCTATTATCTCCGCTACGTTTTTAAACGGTATTCCGAAATCGGTTATTCTTCCGCCGCCGTCGAATTTCATATCTTCAGCCCTGCCCATGTCGTAGTCTATTATATGTCTTGCCACCTGGATTCTCCTGTATTGGCCAGCCGGACACTGAGGATGATTTTCTAATCTCGAACCTTTTTCCCGATAAAAAGAAAAAAGATGCGACCTTGCTCCTTTATCCCTCACATCCTGCATCCTGAAAATCATTTCTTTTTCCGTTTCGCCCAGACCGACTACTAGATGGCATCCGACCTTATTTTTGCCGAAAACGGCAACGGAATATTCAAGTATATCGTTATATTTTTCCCATCTGTGCGGACCTCCTACGCCTCTCCCCCTATACTCGTCGAACAGTTCCGGGGTCGCTGCGTCTAAGGCGACGGTTACCATATCGGCGCCGTATTCCTTAAAGCGTTCTATATCGTTATGTTTTAATATAGTAGGGGTCATCAGTATAGAAACGGGACAATGCAGTTCGTTTGCGAATTTTTTTAAAACGGCAAAGGTGTCGTCTTTCGCCCTTTCGTGAGTAATCATCGAAATGCATATCCTATCCGCCGTATCTTTCTTCTTAAGCGTAGCCGCGATAATATCGTCCGTTTTAAATACGGGCCAATCTACTCTTATAAAACTTTTATCGTTATATTCGCCTTCCCTAGATTTCTGAAGTCCGCAATATGCGCAGTTTGCCCTGCATCCTTCATCGTAAGTCAAAAGAACGTTTATGCAGTGCAGGCAGGCATTGCGGTAAAAAATGCCGGGCACGAAATCCATGGTCATTGCCGCCGCAAGGCTTACCTTTAAATATTCCGGGGAATTCCCGGAAACATTATCTCTTTTGCTTTCATAATTTAAATTTAAATCTTCTAATGCCGCGGTTCCGTTCATATAATATATGTCCTCCGGTTTTATTTTCATCCGAACATTTTAAATAAAACGTTAACTCCTAACGAAGTTTCCCCTTCAAAACTGCCTTCGTAAGCAGATTCTTCATTCTTGTATTTATAGCATAAAGGCGATGAAATATCTATTAAAAGAGCTTTTATCCCGCTTTCTTTAAATGCGGCGTTTCTTTTTATGTAAAATTCTTTGCAGCAGAATCCTATATAAGTTTTAACTCCTTTTGCGGTTAATTCGCCTAAAGTTTCAACTAAATTTTCATAATTGATAATCGTCTTCGCCGTAATTCCGTATCTTTCGGCAAATTTATATGCGGTTCCGGTTTCGCATTCGCCGCAGGATATACATTTGTCTTTATTTCTGTATTCGCAGTCAATTTTTTTGGCGCAGTAAGGCAGAAGAATATATTCTGCCGATGAAATATCCTCGGGCTTCATTCCGTTTACGAAAATAAATCTCGATAAATCTTCTTCTTTTATTCCGGTGTTTTTAGAAAAATTAACTTTATTGATAATCTGCATAACGATATTAAAAAAATCTTCTTTCCCGATATTTTGAAACTCCGGTTTAAATTTTTCGAAATAATCGTCTATTTTAAATATGAGCTCGTCGAAAGGCGTATCTTTCAGACAGCTTTCTAAATCGTTAATAGCCCTTGCCGGAGAAACAAAATAGTCGCCCGTAAAATAAATATATTTTAATAAATTTCTTTTTTCGTCAACCTTTGCATAGGTCTTAAAAAGCCCTCCGCCGCATTTATAAATTTCGGAAATCATTTTAGTTTTAACGGGGTCGAATTCGTTGGAATAAATCCACTCCTCTGAACCGTAAAACCGGCGGTTTTCTTTTAAAAAATCTTCTTCTTTCCGCGATAATTCCGATTCGTAAAAAAAATCTAAACCTAAGTGTTCTTGAAATCCTGAAATAACGGCCGATTTAATCAGGTTTAAATCGGGAATACGGCCTAAAATGCTTTTAAGGGACGTTACCCTTGAAAGAATCGAACTAAAATTTTTGGACGTCAATTTTTCGACCGGAATTTTCAGGGATTTTACCATATTTTCGGGATTAAAATCTAAAAGAAGGGTTCCTTGAAAAAAATAAACCGAAGACTCATAAGTGCCGCCTGTTCCCGAAATCTTCCTGCCGTCAACTTCTATATCGTTTCTAGGCCTAAACTTTGCATCAATTCCAAGTTTGCTTATCCCTTTTGCGAAAGAGGTACAGATATTTTCAGTTAAATTTTCAAGACTTTTAATCTTAATGCTTTTAGAAGAAAATACTAGTTCCCACCCAAGCTGGGCTTCGTCGAAATATATCGCTCCTCCGCCGGTAATCCTTCTGCCGATGCTTATACCGCGCTCTTCGCAGTAATCCCGCCTTATCTCGCTGAATACCGACTGGTGATACCCGGTCAGAACGCAAGGCTTAAATCTTAAAAAACGGAAAGTGTCCTCTATTAAACCCTCCTTCCTGAGTTCTAGGAGGGATTTATCCATGCATATATTATACGAAAAATCGTTTAAACCGGTGTCTATTACCCTGAACATATTCATTGCATATTCATTGCATATTCATTGCATATTCATTTAACGGCTCATTTCTATGACGGGCAAAGCCGCTTCAGAAAAAATTAACGAACAGCATAATTCCGAAAATTTAGGCTTTAATCCGAGCTTTACGCTGAAAGGAATAATTCCCTCCGATGGATAGGCGATGCCGTTTAATCCTGATTTTACCGCAAGCTCTTCTATTTTGAACTTGCTTAGTCCGTAAGGTCTTTCGCACCCTAAAAGAACGGGCGTTTCAGTAAATTTTTTACGGGCGTATAAAAATACTTCCCCTATTTCTTCCGCTGTCGGAGGAATAACATTTTCCATTTTAGTATTATGCATCGGCATAAACCCCACTAATACCAAGGAAGAAATATCATAGTTTGAAATAATGTCGATAGCGTTAAATTCTCCTGCTATGCGTCCGTGTTTTAAACCTATTACTACGTGCGGAGAACACGGTATTTTTCTGTCCGATAGATATTTCAGGGAATTTTCGTAATCTTTAACCGTGGCGTTCAAGTGGTATATTTTGCGTATAGTATCTTCTTCGCCTATTATGTCGAGCATTGCCGAATCGACCCCTGCTTCTAAAAGTCCGTCGGCTATCTCTTCTGTTATGAGCCCGCAGTGGACTATTACTTTAAGGTTTAAATCGGATTTTATTTTTTTTATAGTTTTTATATACGGCAAAATATCGACTATGCCCTTGCTGTTTGACCCCCCGCTAAGCAAAAATCCCATGCCTCCTGATTCGTATATAGTTTTAGCCCGTTCAAAAAGTTCGTCCGGCGTTAGCGCCGGAGCCATAGATTTTAAAATTTCGGCGTTGCAGTGTTCGCATTTTAAGGAACATGAACCGCCTGTGATGGAAAAGGGGGGGAAAGAATCGGATTTACCGTTTTTAAAGTCTTCGGTTTCGTAAGACTTAATACTAGGGGCGTAAAAATTTATTTCGGAATTAAAATAGTTTTTTCTTATATCGAACCCTTTTGCATAATCTTCGTCTATATCTTCGTTGTATTCATAAAAACTCATATTTTTCTTATCTCTTTTTACAGATTATATCTTCTTTTTCCAGCTTTTTTATATAAGCGTTTACGGCATCTTCCCCCGTAGGAAGAGAATTTACGTCGGACATGGATTCGGGAAGAGGCTTTAGTTTTACTATCCAGCCTTTTCCGTAAGGGTCTAAATTAATAATATGGGAGTCGTTTTCCAGCTCTTTGTTCACTTCTACGACTTCTCCGGCAAAAGGCATCGGAAAAGGGCCTACGTACTTTCCGCTTTCTATAGTCGCGGCGCTCTTTCCTTTTTTAATTATTCTGCCCACGGGTTTAACGTCGGCGTAAAGAATTTTGCCGGCTAAAGACTGAGCGGGGTCGGTCATTCCGAAGGTAAAAGTGCCGTCGGAATTTTTTCTGCCCCAAACCTGATTTTCTATATCGTAATAGAGGTCTTCGGGAATATTGCATTCGTTAAAAATCGGCATTTAATATCTTCCTATTTTTGTTTTAATATTTAATATTTATATTATCTATATAAGCTATTCGCATTTAATTCCGTCTGCTTCTATTTTTTTCTTGTATGCCTCTACGGCTTCTTTTCCGGTAAGAAGATTTTTTTTATCGGCTTCTATATTGTCTGCTTTAATTTTGCATACCCACCCTTTGCCGTATGGGTCGGAATTTATCAGCGATACGTCTTTTACCGCGTCTTCGTTAACTGCGGTTATTTCGCCGGAAAACGGAGCGGGAACGGGACCCACGTATTTGCCGCTTTCTACCGTTGCGACAGATTTAAGCTGGGCGATTTTTTGTCCGACTTTTTTCGGGGTCAGATATAGCAGTTTGCCTGCTAAACTTTGGGCTACGCTCGTCATTCCTACCGTTACCGTTCCGTCATCCCCTAGTTTTCCCCATACGTGTTTTTCTACGCTGTAGTATAAATCCTCCGGAATATCGCATCCGTTAATCTTAGACGACATGATAAATTCCTCCTTAAATTAATTATTTTTTTATTTATGATACTATAATTTTTTATTATTCTCAAGTATATCATAAAAATTTTGAAATGCGGCGTTCTAATGAAAAGAGGATAAAAAGGGGTCGGATTTAAAATCCGACCCCTTTTTATCCGGCACCTTTTTACTTTTTTATTTTATCACGCGAGTCCTTTCGATTTTAAAACTTCCATTGGATTAGAAATCGGGTCGGATAATTTAAGCTCTTTAGGATTTTTCCCTATGCTCAGCCCTATAAGCTGGGTAAAATAAACTACCGGAAGTTTCGCCTTTTCTCCGTGCGCTTTAATTATTTCAGGCTGTTTTATATCTAAAGCCGCTCCGCACAAAGGACACGGAAGCACTAACATATCCGCCCCCGCCTCTTTTGCGGAAGATAAAACCGCCGCCGATAAAGTTGCGGCTAAAGATTCGTCCTGAAGGGCGTGCGCTCCGCCACAGCATGAAGCCGAGGCATGAAATTCGACTACTTCCGCGCCGGTTGCTTTCAACAGTTCGTCTTGAAAATAAGGATTTTCCGAATCGTCTCTTTTGCTTTTATAACCGGTCATAGTAATAGTTTTCGGCCTTTCGTATAAACATCCGTAATAAGAAGCGACTTTTAGCCCTTTAAGAGGTTTCTTAACAGCCGATTTTACTTTTTCCGGACCTATTTCGTTATAAAACAGTTCCAGAAAATGCCTTACGTCCATATCGCCTTCGTATGTTCCGTAGCCGACGTCTTTAAGGAAGCTTATAACGTCTCCTTTAGCGGCGGCATTTTCGTTCATTGCCGAATTTGCCCTTAACAGACTGTGGTAGCATCCGTTGCACGGGGTAACCACGGCATCGACGTGAAACCTTCCCTTCGCCGAATCCATTACCCTTGCCGGGAGCATATAGGAAAGCTTTTCGTTGGAGCCTTTTACTTCTAGGGCGCCGCAGCAGTTAAAGTCCTCTATTTCCATTAAATCTATCCCGAACTCCTGAGCGACTATTTTAGTAGATTCGTCGTAAGCTCGAGCCATTCCTTTCAAAGAACAGCCGGGGAAATATCCTATTTTCATTGTAATTCCTCCTTTAACCTCTGGGAAACTTTCTTCCAGTCTTTAATTTTGCCGCCGAACAGCTTTATCCTTCCGCTGGTAAGCATCTTGAAACCGAGCGAGAGCTGGTCTGCGCTCATCATTTCCTTAAGCCTTCCGGTTTTAGAATAAAAATCCTTGACTATTTTCACTTCGTCTATCCTTCCGTCTTCGATAACTTCTTCCATAAAAATTTCATCGAAAGCTTCATCGTTTGTAAGCTTTCCGAAAACTTTTCTGTCCTCTAAAAATTTGGCTATCGCCCTGACTACTTCCTGCGTATTTACGCCTCTTGGGCATCTGTGGGTACATCTCTGGCACGATACGCATTTCCATACTAAATCTTTATTTTCGTTTACCAATATGTCGTAATGCCCTCTTCTGACCAAGTCTATAAATCTTCTCGGATTAAATTTATCTACGAAATCCGGAAGCGTGCATCCGCCCGAACATGTTCCGCATTGATAACATCTTACTATGGTAGAACCGCCCGGAAGTTTTTTAACCTCGTCGAGAAATTCCGTAGTAACGTCCTCGTATAATATTCTCGACGGCAGAAACTCTTTCCAAATGCCGGTAAGTTCTACGCCGTCTATAACCATTTTATCGGTATTTTCAGCCATTGCTTTCTCCTTATATATAAATATATATAAATCTTAATACAATTAACAATATAACTAATAATAATTAATTAAGATATTTAATTTTTTAAACTGCCTGCTACCTTTGCCGCGACCGCTGCGCCTTCTACGATGCAGTTTTCTATGTCCATAGGGCCTTTATCCGCGCCTGCTATAAATATGCCCGGTTTTGAAGACTCGTTGGGGCTAAGAAAATCGTCTTTGGGAGACAGGAAACCGTAATCGTTCTGTTTAATTCCCAGCACTTTTGCTGCATCTATCGTTCCTTCTCCGGCGGCCATTCCAGCGGCAAGAATAATCATATCGACGGAATGCTGTATCGGCCTGTCCATAATAGTCTCTTCCGCCCTTAAAGAAAGCTGCTGATTTTTAAGCGTTACCTCGGCGCCTCTTCCCCTCGTAAATATGACTTCATAATCTTCCATCGCTTTGCCGTAAAGCTCTTCCCATCCTCTTCCGAACATTCTCATATCCATATAATATACGTAAACTTCGGAATCCGGATATTTTTCTTTTATTTCTATAGCCTGCTTCGTGGAAACGACACATCCTACCCTGCAGCAGTAAGGATTTCCGACCTGCCTGTCTCTGGAACCTACGCACTGAAATATTGCTATTTTCTTAGGAATATTTCCGTCCGAAGGTCTTTTTAATTCGCCTTTCGTCGGTCCGTCAGGGTTAAGCATCTCCTCGACTTCGGCATTGGTGACCACGTCTTTAAATCTTCCATAGCCGTATTCCTGCTTAACCGTCGGGTCGAAATGGCCGAACCCTGTTGCTACTACTATAGCGCCGAAAATTCCTTCGCTTTCCCCTTTAGAATTTTTCATTTTAACTTTAAATTCCGGAGCGCCGCCTAAAACCTCAACAACCTGAGAATGTTTATAGACTTTAATATTAGGATTGCTCTCTACGGCTTTAATAACCGGGTCGAGCACGTCGCCCGCAAGCCTTAAATCTGGTGCTAGTTTATAATACTTGTGTTTAGCTACCTGCCCTCCTAAGTAATCTTCTTTTTCCACTAAGGAAACGTTATAACCCATCTCTGCAAGCTCCGATGCGCTCTTAAGTCCGGTAACTCCTCCTCCGATAACTAAAACTGTTTTCACCTTGAATACCTCCTTTTTACTTTTTATAATTTACTTATAATTTTATATTTTCATTTAGTTGTAAGCTATCCCCATCTTATCCAAAAGCGGTTCTACCGGCGTGACGTGAAAGTTTAATCCGGCTTCCTTAAAAGGATGCGCCCCTAAAGCGAGAGCAGCTAACTGGGAATAAAACACGACGGGATAATGGTAATCTTCTCCGACGGCTTTCTGTATCCATTGCGTCTTGTCGAAAGTCGTTCCGCAGCCTGTGCAGTTGACCAATATCATATCGGGATCTACTTCCTGCTTAATCGCCTTTAATTTAATGTTTTGGGCGGACCTGGTGAATTCTCTGTTGACTAAAATATGCCTGAATCCGAATCCGCAGCACATAAACCATTTAGAGTATTCCTCCATCTGCACGCCGAGGTGCGACGCTAATCCGCCTACGACGATGGGTCTTTTTCCGCCGATTATGTCGTCGGATACCTGTTTAAAGAAATGGCATCCGTAATGCTCTACAGCCCTTAACCCTTTAATTCCCTCAATCCTTTTAGGGTCTGCCGCCGCCAGTATTTTATCTCTCAAAGCATATGCTATCTCGCTGTCGTGGACTATTTCTTCTGGAATGACGAGTTCTCTACCTAATTTTGCAAGAACTTTTTTTACGGAATCCCTCAACTCTTTATTTTCTACCAACAGATGCCTCATTTCTAAATAGTTTCCGAAACTGGTAACGCAGTGTATAGTAAAATTATAGCCTTCTTCATATGCCCTGTGCCAGTTCCTGGCGGCAACCGAAGCGAGCTGAACAAGATTCCCCAGACCGGATGCATGATAATTCCATGCCGTACATGAAGTCTGCTGCATATCGTTGTAATATTTTATTCCGAGTTTATCCCTGTAATAAAAATTAGACCTAGGAACGCCCGGAAGATTTGCACACTGGCCGCAGCTCTTATGCTGATAGTGCATATCTAAAGGCACTTTCTTTTTTATGCCGTACATAACCTCTTCTTCCTTATACTGCCCTATAATACGGCCTATCTTGATTTCGCCTTCTTCCTCTAATTTTTTCATTTCGGCCCTGATGTCGTGCACATGGTAATTCATGCCCTTAGCATGATTTATGCCGGTTTTAACGTCGTTTATCTCATAAGACATAATGTCCTCCAAAATTTATAGTATTTTTTTACTTTTTAGACTTTACTTTTTAGACGCCTCTAATTTTTCTTTTTTTTCCTGAATTTTTGCTTCCATTTCGTCTTTTTTGTCTTCCATATCGTCCTGAACTATATCGACTAAAAACGGAAATACGGTCCCAACCTTTTCTAAAGCGCCGCTTTCTTCCCATATCTTTTGCATTTCGTATATGGTGTAATCTTCCGCGGCCCATGCTCTATCGACGACATTCATACCCGGAAAACCTTCAAAAAGCTCTTCCCTCATTTCCATTTTTTTAGACGAAAGCTCTATCATCCTAGGACCCCAGTCCGGAAAAGCATCCGGAGAAAGCATATCCGGCGCGAGCTGGTTGCCTCTTGTTAAAACTAATTTTGCGATTCTGGTATAACCTGCAAGCGCTTCGGCGGCCAGACCTTCCCTGACTGCAATCTCTCTCATAGCCATAACGATATCCGCGGCGGAATTCTCTTTGGGACATCTGTATTTACAGCTGTAACACTGGGCGCAGTTCCAAATCTTGCCCTTCATGTACTCTTCGATAGTCTCCTCGTCTCCTTCTATAATCATCTGACAGACTTCGCGCGGAGAGTAATCGTAAAATGCGGCGGCGGGGCAGTTTGCCACGCAAGTTCCGCAGTTTAGACAACCGTGCAGAGATTCTTTAATGCGGAAATCTTTCATAATTTCCTTATAAAAGTGTCCGCCCTTAGCGCTTTCGATTTCTTCCGTAATAGGATTCTTGTTTTCTTCGCTCATTTTAAAATACCTCCTCATATTTATATACTTTAATCAATTTGCTTCGCAACTTTTAAGGTGTACCCAAATCCCGATTTAAAAAATATTTATAAGTTATAATGCTAAATAACACTGGATTCCCGCTTACGCGGGAATGACACCCGTTTGGTTAAAAGTTAAATCCTCTCAAAGTCATTCCCGCGAAAGCGGGAATCCAGAATATAAAATCCTAAATCGGGATTAGGGGTGTAAATATTTGTCGATCTTTTGATATTTATGAAATTTGCGCAAATTTATCGTAAAGATGCCGAAAACTTCCATGCATTCAGGCGCATTTATCCTGCACAACTGAACGTTAAAAATTTTCAATAAAATAATAAAAAATTAAAAACGGATAACGATTAACGGATATCGGGATTACTGTCGGATTTTAAGGCGGCATCGCCTGAAAATCTCAAGTCGGTATAATCTCCCGCATCTTTGATTTCCTTAATGTCTTTGACGAGCTGTCTTATTTTGGAATTTTTCAGATAATACAAGAGTTTATTATCGACTCTCTTGTAATCTACCATCTGAGTGTTCCTTAAGACGGCTAAATGCTGGGATATGTTGGATTGGGTTTTACCCAAGGCGGAGGATATATCGTTTACGCTGACTTCTTCATCGCAAACGATACATAAAATTCCTAATCTGATAGGATTTGACAAAAGTTTAAAGATGCTTGCCAAATCTTTGCATTTTCTGTTGAGGTTTTTGTCGTCCGTGCAAAACTCTTTTCCCATTTTTCCCATTTTTTTTAATTCTTTGCGATGTAGCACACCGCGATTATGTGTATATTCTAAATATAGAATATTCTAAAATTGTTGTCAAGGGAAAAATAAAAAAATGTTTTAAAACCGCGTTATGAAGCTACAAGGAATGGCCGTTAAAATCTGATACGGATTTTTTCCAGTCTTTTCCTTCTTTTAAAAGTTCGGAAAAAATTTCGCCGGAAGAAAATTGATTATTCTTTAAATAATTTTTCCATAAATCGATAAAAATTCTTTTTTTAAGCCTTAAGGAATCTGTCGAAAGGGCGGTAAAATCTTTAAAAAATTTAGCCGTGCCTCCGTCGAAATCTTCGGCGCCGAAGATTTCCGTCAAATAATTAAATTTATATAATTCTTCAGCCGTATAATTTTTAGAAGTCAATATGATTTCCTTTGCTTTCTGTGCCCCTATTAAGAAGGCAAGCCTCAACACAGAATTAGAAGGCGACATTATGCCGTATTTTGACGACAAGTCCGCAAAAAATGATTTTTTTTCGGCAAGCCTGAAATCGCAGGAAGATACGATGTCAAGGCCTATCCCGCTTACGGCCCCTTTCACGGAGCATATAACCGGAACAGGCGACTCGGCGATATGCCTGCACATAACGTTCAAAACCGTAACGTAATATCTTGCGCCGTCCCTGTCGAGTCCTGCAATTTCCTTGATTTCCGGTCCGGTCGCAAAATAATCCGGATTGGAGCTTTTTATTAAAATTGCTTTCAGTTCTATTTCTTTTTCGATATTTCCTTCGAAAATTTTTATTAGTTCGTTCATTCCGGTTATATCGAACGTATTTTTGCCGCCCAAATCAATATCTATTTCGGCTAACGAGCCGTTTTTTCGATCGAATCTTATAGGCATAATCTACCTCTTTAAATTAATTGATTATAAATTATCGTGAACGTCTTCTTTATGCCATCTTCTTCCTTCTACCATATAATATAGCACGGGAATTACGACGAGCGTTAAGGTAGTAGAGGCTAACATGCCGAAAATGAGCGCCCATGCCAGACCGTTCCATACAGGGTCGGTTACGAGTATCGCCGAACCGAATATAACGGCAAGAGCCGTTATTATAATTGGTCTTGCCCTCATAGCCCCGGCTTCTACCAGCGAATCTATTATATTATTGCCTTCTTTTTTTTTGTCGTTAATAAATTCCAGTAAAAGTAAAGAATTTCTTATAACTATGCCTGACAATGCAATCGCCCCTATCATTGAAGTGGCGGTAAAATAAACCCTTATCAAGGCGAACCCCGGCATTATGCCTATCATTTCAAGAGGAATCGCCCCCATAAGTATTAAAGGGATAATAAAAGAACCGGTATAGCCTACCAAGAGTATATAGATAAGAAGGATTGCTATTCCCATTGCCGCGCCGAGCTGTGCGAATACCTTAAGCGTAAGATTCCACTCTCCGCCCCACCTTATATGATATCCCGCAGGAAGAGGATGCTTTAAGAAATGCAGAAAAAGATCTAAATTTGCATACATAGGGCTTCTTTTTACAACTTTGCCGTAAACATAAACTAACGGCTTTAAATCTCTTTCGTAAATCATATTATGCAAATAGCCCCGCTTTATTTTTATCACCGAATTTAAGGGTATTAACCTGCCGGCCGAAGGCGCATATATCCATATGCCCGATAAGCCGCTTACCCCCGTTCTGAATGAACCGGGCATCCTTAAAAAAATATCTTCCTGATGAAGGTGTCCTTTTTTATGAATAGTTCCCACGCTCATTCCGTTGTTTAAAAGATAAAGCGACTGAGCAATCATTTCGGTGCTTATTCCCAGCATCGCCGCCTTTCTTCTTCTAACGATGACCGCCGCCTTTCTTATCCGGCGCTTATATGAGGAATTTACGTCGGTAACCCCCCTCGTTGTTTTCATCTTCGCTTCTACTATTTTTGAAAGTTTTTCCTGCTCGTTGTAATTTTTACCGTAAATTTCCGCTACTATAGTCGATTTTACCGGAGGTCCGGGCGGGCTTTCCAAAACCTTTACCGTAGCATTATATTCTTTTCCGATTTTATGCACGTCGGGAAGAATGTTTAAAACAAGCTGATGTGAAGACGTGTTTCTTTTGTCTTTGTCTATGAGGTTAACCCTTATTTCCGAGAACCAGCTTGCATTTCTAAAATTAGCCCCACTCAAAAGTCCGGAAAAATCGATAACTGAGGGTGTTCCTACCGTAACCACGTAGTTTTTTACCTGCTTTATTCGCTTCAAATAATTCACTATCTGCATAGTGGCGATATTGGTATCCTGAAAAGTAGAACCGGGGCGTTTGTTTACAGTAATCAAAAAAGTGTTGGTATTTGCGACGGGAAGCATTTTAAATTTTACTATTTTTAAAACCGGAAGAGACATAGCTAAAATAAATAAAATTACTACGACCGACATAAATATATATCTTTTCTTCTTATTTAAAAGCAGGGGCATTAATATTTTAGAATACAGGCCTTTTTTGCCGTCTTTGCCGTGCTCTTTTAATTCTTTTTTGCGAATCAGCGCCATTCCTCTTTCGTTTGCCATAAGTTTAAGGTAAAACCACGGAACTACTGTGAGGGCTACAAATAAAGAAACGAGCATTGCTATTGGAACGTTAAAAGGGATAGGCCTCATATAAGGGCCCATCATTCCCGTTACGAATAGCATTGGAATAAAGGACGATATAACCGCAAGAGTAGCAAAAAAATTAGGATTGCCTATTTCGTTTACGGCATCCACCGCATAAGCGGGAAGTATGTTTCTTTCTTTTGAAAAAACCCTTTCTATGTTATCGATGACTACTATGGCGTTATCGACTAAAAGCCCAAGGGAAAGAATTAATGCGAACAGGGTAATCCTGTTTAAAGTTTGATGGAAAATATAAGCTATCCCGAGGGTGAGAAACAGCATCAGCGGAATTGTAAAAGCAACTATGAAAGCTTCCCTCCAGCCTAATATTATTAAAAGAAGTACTATTACTATAACTATGCTTATTATAAGATGAAACAGCAATTTATTTACGGCATTGTTTGCTTTTTTTCCGTCATTTCTGGTTATTGTATAGTGAACGCCGGCGGGAAGGCTTGTTTCGGCAATTTTATGAAATTTCGCGAGAACGCTGTTCACAACCTCAACCGCGTTCTTCCCTCTTCTTTTTGCGACGGCTATGGTTACGGCAGGGTAAATACCCTTGGAATCTTTAATAACCCTGTCGTTTGCATTAATTTTTCTGTAGTTATTTCCGAATCCTATTTCCGATAAAAAATTTAACGGCTTATACGAATATTTAATCTTTGCTACATCCTTAAGATAAACGGGTTTTCCGTTATAAACGGATATTATAAAGTTCTCGACCGAACTTACATGGTGAAAATATCCGCCTGCCGTCAGAAACATTTTTTTATTGTTTTTCTGAAGAAAACCTGCCGGAATGTTTATATTGGTTCCTTTAAGCTCCTGCGCTATCATTAACGGAGAAACGTTATAACCAGCCATTTTCAAGGGATTCAGATAAACGTTGAGTTGTTTGTATCTTGCGCCGTTTAAAAAAGTTACCCCGGTTCCCTTAACGGAATCGAGCCTGTCTAATATCCTGCCTGCAATAGTCGTAAGATAACCCGCGTTATATTTTTTGCTCCATAGCGTGATATTTAAAATAGGCACGTGGTTTACGTCTATGGGCTTAATGAGCGGCCTCATTGCGCCCTTAGGAATTTCGTCGAGGTTTGAAAATACTTTATTATATATATCTACTAAGCTTTTATTGCGGCTTGCGTTGACATGAAACTCTACGGTAACTATGGATTCTGAGTTCATCGATATCGAGTAAACGTGCTTAACTCCCGGAATCTGCCACATTTTTCTTTCTAACGGCTTTGTTACTAAGTTTTTAACCTGCTCGCCGCTCGCTCCGGGAAATCTGACTATTACGTTTGCCGCCGGAACTATAATCTGCGGATTATACTGCCTAGGGGTAAGAAGAACCGCTATTATTCCGAAACCTATGCTAAAAAGGATTAATAAAAGCGTTATCTTGTTTTCTATAAAATATTCGGTAATTTTAGCGCTGAAATTTTTATTCATTTATCTAAAAAACTCCTTATCTTGTATTATAACTTCGGGTTCACATAGCTTCCTGCGCTTATTTTGTCTAAATCGGTTGTTACTATAATCATTCCGGGATTTAATCCGTTTATGATTACGATAAAATTATTTTTATACGTCCTGCCCCTTTTTACCGGCTGAAACACGACTTCGCCGGCGCCGTTAACGGTATAAACTCCGGTAATGCCGAGTCTCCTTACGACGGCGGATTTCGGAACGGTTATAGCTTTCCTTTTTCCTATTTTAAATCTTGCCGTTCCGTACATTCCCGGCATCAGCCCGGATTTTTCGGCGCCTTTTATGGCAATTCTAACTAAGACGGAATGGGAATAAGGATTGGCAGACCTTACTACGGATATTACTTTTCCTTCGACAGATTTATTTATAGACGAAAAATTCAATTTAACGGCTTCGGCGTTTTTTATTTTGCTAAAATATTTGACGTTTACGGATGTCTTAAATTCCAATTTCTTAAGGCTTTGAATTATTAACAGCATCTGTCCGGGCGCGACAAGGTCGCCCATGGAAACGTTTTTTTTAGTTATGACCCCGTCGATAGGAGAATAAATATTTTTGTAATCCAAATAGTTCCCGGCTTCGTTCAAGTCGGCTTTAGCCACTTTATACTGCATTAAGGTATTGTCGTACATCTGTCTCGACACAGAATTTTCTTTATATAATCTCTTAATCCTGTCGTATGTTTTTTTTGCGTTAATAAATCCGGCTTTCGCGGCATAATATTTTGAGCCTATTTCGGGGGCGCTTAATTTTAATAAAAGCTGCCCCCTGTAAACTGCCTGACCCTGATGGGCGTTTTCCGAAACTACGTATCCCATAATATGGGCGGATATGGCTGTATTATTTAATGAATCCGTATTTCCCGGAGATTTAAGATAATCCGGAATAATGCTGTATTGAGTTTTAAATGCGCCGACGCTCAGCTTTGATTTAGTTTCTCCCGTAACGCCCTGCTTTTTTGCGCATCCGCTTAACGATAATGATAATACTGTAAAGAATACCGCTAAAACGGCGTAAAATCTACCGTTGATTTTTTTCATCTCCTGCTCCCTTTATATATCTGAAATAGCTTAAATACTTATTATTTTCCGCTGTTTTTTACGGAGGGTTATTTTATATATATAACTATCCATATATAACAATATTATCATTTTCATATGTTTTAAGTCAAATTTTTTTATCAGCCTTTTTTTGCAAAATTTATTACGTCAATAATAGGAAGATATATTGCCAGCGCAAGAAAGAGGACCATGCCGAAAATTATAGTTAAAAGCACCGGTTCTATGCTTGCCTGAAGCATGCCCAGCTGGTGGTCCAAATCTTCGTCGAAATAATCCGCGACCTTGCCGAGCATTTCGTCTATATGTCCGGTTTCCTCGCCTACGCTGACCATCTGGATAATAATGCCCGAAAAAATTCTAGAATTCTTGAAACTGTTTGCAATAGACTCCCCTCTTGTAACGTCGGACTGTATTTCGTCTATTTTATTGGTAAAAAATTTATTGTTTACGGCGTTCCTGATAAGTTCGAACGCTCTGTTGACGGGAAGCCCGCTCTGAAATAAAAGCCCGAATATCCTTGTAAACTGGCTCATCATGGATTTATAAAAAATGCTTCCGAATATAGGTATTTTAAGTTTATGTTCGTCCCACCACAGTCTTCCCGAAGACGAATTCAAATAAATTTTAACTCCAGCCGTCAAAGCAACGGCGGCGATTAAAACTGCATACCAGAAGCCGACGAAAAAATCGGAAACAGCCACTAATATCCTTGTTTCTAATGGAAGAGGAACGTTAAAACTTTTATAAAGCATAGCAAATTTGGGTATGACGAATCCTACTAATATCACTACGGCGATTATTATTGCCGAAACGACGATTTTAGGATAGAACGTGGCGCTCTTTACTTTTGCCCTAACCGCCATATCTTTTTCCATTAATAAAGCAAGCCTGACGAGTATGTCATATAAAAGACCGCTGGTTTCGCCGACTTCTACCATATTTACGTAAATTTCGGAAAAAACTTTGGGATGTTTTGCAAAACTTTTTGAAAGAGTCTGCCCGCTCTCTACGTCCCGTTTTATTTCAGCCAGAATCTCCTTGAATTTTTTGTTTCTTGCAAATTCCATTAAAGAATCGAGGCTTTTGGTTAGCGGCACGCCCGATTGATACAGCGTGGCAAGCTGTCTCGAAAAAACTATTACGTCTTTTTTAGAGATGCTCTGAAATACGGGAAAAAAATCGCCCCATGAAAAACTTGCGGACTCTTCGACCGAAATAGGGATAAGCTTCAATTCTTCTATCTGTTTTTCTGCGGAAATAGGGGAAACGGATTCTATTCTTCCGGCTATGAGTTTCCCATGCCTGTCTCTCGCCTTATAATTGTATATAGCCATAAATAAAAGCAAAAAACCGAATATTTAAAGATTTATATTTTTATATTATGATGTATATATAACGAGTTTATTATGTACCGTTATGTATTAGTTGTTTTAATATTATTATACCGCACGGTTATTTGCAAGTTTTATATGTCCTGCGTAGCCTGCAGAACTTCTTCCAGCGTCGTAACGCCTTCTATAACTTTTTTCAGCCCGGCCATTCTCAGGGGAATGAAACCGTCCTTTATGGCGGCGTTTCTTATCTGCGCCGCATCGGCTTTTTCGATAATCAGTTTTTGTACGTTTCTAGAAAGCGTTAAAATTTCCTGTATGTTTATTCTTCCGCGAAAACCTGTTCCCATGCATAAATCGCAGCCCTTTTCTTCATAGAACTTAAAATTAACGCCCGCAGGAAGACCGAGTTCCTTAAGAAGTGCCGGCTCCGGCACATACGCCTGCTTGCATCTGTCGCAAAGCCTCTTTACTAATCTCTGCCCGATTATTCCGACAATAGAAGAAGAAATCAAAAAAGGCTCTATTCCCATATCGGCAAGCCTTGAAATTGAGCTGGAAGAATCCTGCGTATGAAGAGTAGAAATAACGAAATGGCCGGTTAACGACGCCTGAATCGCTATTCTTGCCGATTCCTCGTCCCTTATTTCGCCAACGAGAATGATATCCGGGTCCTGCCTAAGAACGGCTCTTAAAGCGTCCGGGAACCCCATTCCTCCTTTTTTATTGGCTTCTATCTGGTTTATATATCTTATTTTATATTCTACCGGGTCTTCAACGGTTATAATATTTTTATTTATGCTGTTAAGTTCAGCTATCATAGAATAAGCCGCAGTAGTTTTGCCTGAACCGGTAGGTCCCGTTATCAGAAATAGGCCGTATTTCCTGTATATTATCTTTAAAATTTTTTCTTTATCGTTTTTGTCTATAGGAAGTTCCGAAACCTTATTGACCTTTGAAGCTTTGTCTAATAGCCTGAAAACCGCTTTTTCCCCGTTTATGGTCGGAACTACGGAAACCCTTACGTCTAAATTTTTTTCTCCGGCGTTTATGTCGAACCTCGAATCCTGCGGGTTCCTTTTTTCCGCGATATCCATATTCGCCATTATCTTTATTCTTGCTATAACGGGATTTAAAAACTGCAAAGGGATTCTTCTTGCTTCTATAAGTTCGCCGTCTATTCTTTCCCTGACTATCATTTCGTCCGAAAGAGGCTCTATATGTATATCTGAAGCCCTGTTTTTAGAAGCTGAAAATATTATATCGTTTACTAGCTTGATTATATTTACGTCTTCGGACTGCAGGACTTCCTTGACTGCGGCCGAAGCCGAAGGGGAATGGGGAAAGCCGGGAAAGCCGGCCGCTCCCGTCTGTCCCGCCGCTAAACCGGTAAAATTTTTATTATCGGTAGGAACGACGTTTTGATGCGAAGCCGCTTTAGATATGTCTTTAGCGGTCCAGACGAAATCTATCGCCTTAGAGATATCGTGTTCTTTTGCCAGAACTATATCTATATTGTAATCTATATGCCTTTTTAAGGCATCTGCGGCAAAAACGTTAAGCGGGTCGGAAAGCGCCACGGTAAGAATACCATCTGCGAGGCTTATTCCGACCATTTTAAACTGCCTAGAAAGCCCTTCGGATATCAGCCTGCCGGCGGTCGGGTCTATTATGAGCTTCGAAAGGTCGATTTTTTTTAAACCTATTTGCGAGGAAAGTGCATCTAATATATTGTCTTCCGAAAGTATTCCGAGGGCGGTCAGCGCCGAACCTAATCTCAGATTGCGCTTTTTTCCCTCAGTAAGAGCCGTTTCCAGCTGGGTAGGATTTAAAAGCCCCGCATCTAAAAGTATCTCGCCGAGTTTTTTAGTTTTTGATAAATTATTTATTATTATGCCCATATTCGTCTGCTAAAAATGTTCCGATATATAAGTTTCCGATAATCATACGGAAGCCGCTAAAAAATCGACCGTTTTATAAAATTCGTCCGGCGTAGTCTGCCCCGGCGCGGTAATTCCGTAAGGCGAAGAGCAGTATGCAAGATAAGAGCCGTAAATTACGGATAAGGCTCTGGTTATCCTGCCTTTTACGCCCATCCCGAAAATTATAAATTCGGGAAATGCCTTTTCATCCGTCATTTTTATAGAACGTATTTTAATATTTTTTTCGGAAACGCTTTCCGCATCTTCTTCGGAAACGGCCGTGTCTGTCAGCTTAAAATAATCGGCGCCGAAATAACTTGAATCTAAGTAAAATCTTACGGTATCGAGCAGGCCTATCCGCCCGTTAAAATCATGAACGGAAAGAATTACCCGCGATTCTTTTGAATGGGCGAATTCTATAAAATTTTTTATAACGTTTCGCTCTAAAATATCGAGTTCTATATCGCAAATATCTATGCCTAGTTCTATAACCGCCCTTAAAAATTTTATTCTTTCCGGTTCTAAGCCTCCCCTGCCGCTTTTTTCGGCAATTTCTAAGCCGGACGGTTTTGCTGATCTTTGTTTTTCTAAAAAGGAGATGCATCCGTTCGCGCCGTAGGAACTATCTCTGTTCGTTCCTATTGTTTTAATTCCTTTATTTTTAGCGTAAGAAATTATTTTTTTAATTTCAGGCAAAACGGCGTCTTTATGAAAATATACTTCCGGATTGTTTCGGCTTTTATCCGGCGCACTGTTTGAAGGCGAGGTTTCGACAATCATATCGAACCTGAGCTCTATGAATTCCGCATCTTTGCTTTTTGCGTAATCTACGGCGTCATATACTGCGCTTAATCCGGTATTCCCGATTGACAGGCAGATTCTCGGTTTCATCTGCCGGCTTCCTTTTTTGCTTTTATTTTATCGCAGGCGAGTTCTCCGCCGAGTCCCCATTCGTCGGAGGGAAACTCTTCGACTACCACCCAAACGTTATTTTCGTCTATGCTTAGACTTTCGGACACGCTTTTAGTAATAGATTTAATAAGGTTTTTTTTCTGTTCTTTTGTTCTTCCGTCAAGCATTTTAACCGATACGAAAGGCATTTTTTCCTCCTTAACATAAAATTTTATTTAAAATTATAACAGATATAATATTTTTAGGCAACGGTTTTGCCGACTAAAAAATGGAGGGTTTAATTAAAAATAACTATAGATTTTTTACATAATACCGATATATAATAAAACAATATTTTTACTGAAAAAAACGGTCGGACTGTTTATTTTTGTATATAATTAAATGGAGGAATATGTATATGCTTAAAACGTTAAAATCAAAGCTTTATTTTATTATGGCTGGAGGTTTCATTTTTATCCTGCTGGTCAACCTTTTGCTGATTATTTATTCTAAAGGCTTAAAAAACGAAACGATAAACTCCGACGTTATTTCCAGCACTTCTATGGGAATCAAAACCTTAAAGGGCAATCTACTGCAGATTATTCTTTTGTCGCACATAAAAATGCTTAAAATGAACGCGGTAAAATCTAAAAAAGCGAAAACGAAAATAGAAAAATACTATGACGCGAAAATATTAAAATTAGCCGGCGATTCAAAACAGCTTTTCTCAAACGTGGATAATGCCCTTATAGGATACACTATGGGATTCAGCAAGGTTAAAGCGGCTTCCGTCTTCGGAACCGACAAATCGAAACTTCAAAGATTTTCGTCCCAAAAAACCGCCGTTCTTTTAAAAAGCCTCAAAAATAAATTTTACATATTCCGCCCCATAGTCGGAAGGCTTTTAAAATATCCTATTCTTCTGGGCGGAGCGATGAGCACGAAATATTTCGACAGCCAGCTCAATCCGATGATTGCCCAGATAACTCAGGTTAACGGCGCAATAAAAAATTCGTATCATAAAAAGATAAAGTTGCTCGATTATATATTTATAGCATTTCCGATTGCTTTTTTAATCGGGGCGGTTATAGTTATGCTGTATTTTAAAAATTCCATCATCAGGGTTTTGAACTTAATCGATGAAAAAATCAAGCAGATCGCCGCCGGCGATCTGACCTCTAAAATTAAAATATCCGGCGTCCATAAAGAAAGCGAAATAGGCATCCTTATAGAACAGGTCAACAGCCTGGTAGATTCTTTATCCGGCAACGTAAGGGGCATAATAAGCACTTCCAACTCCTTAAGCTCCCAGTCGGAACAGTTGAATTCCTCTTCCAAGGAGTTCGAAAAGACCATAGAGCAGATGAGGGAAAAAGCATCCCGTATAATAGAATCCATTAAACAGATGTCAATAGCCATCATAGAAGTAGCCAAGAACTCTTCCTCTTCCGCCCAGAAGGCTCAGGAAACCGAAAAAGTCGTCGATTACGGCACGAAGTCCGTTCAGGACGTGGCGCGCGAGATGAAAAACATAGAAAAGACCGTATCCGCCGTTTCCGCCACCATTACAGAACTCGGCTCTTCTTCCGAAAAAATAGGCGAAATCATAGGCGTAATAAACGACATAGCCGACCAGACGAACCTTCTTGCCTTAAACGCCGCCATCGAAGCCGCCAGAGCCGGAGAACAGGGAAGGGGCTTTGCCGTAGTAGCGG
>JAJYJN010000065.1 GCA_021789455.1 bacterium
TAAATTAAGAAGATTTACTATCGGTTTCCCCTTTGAAGTTTTCAGGGTTTCCGGGATATCGTAAACGTTTAATTTATATGCGTTTCCGAAGTTTGAAATAAATAAAATATTATCGTGGGTATTTGCGCAAAAAGAGTTTGATACAAAATCTTCTTCTTTCGATTTAATGCCGGTTTGTCCCTTCCCGCCTCTGTTCTGCGCCTTAAACGTGGAAAGTTTGGTTCTTTTAATATATCCGTTTTCGGTCATCATAACTATCATGGCTTCGTTAGGTATAAGGTCGATAAGCGTCGTTTCGTTTTCTTCCTGCACTATCTCCGTCCTTCGGGCATCGCCGAATTTATCCCTGATAAGTTTAAGCTCTTCTTTAATTACGTCTTTTATAAGTTTTTCGCTGGAGAGAAGCTCCCTTAATTTTTTTACTTTATCGAGTATTTCTTCATATTCTTTAATTATATGCTCGCGCTCCAGATTGGTAATCTTTTCCAATTTTAAATCGAGAACCGCCCTAGCTTGAATATCGGAAAAACCGTACTTTTGTATAAGGCGCTCTTTGGCGGCGGCCGGGGATTCCGAAGTCTTTATTAACTCTATGACTTCGTCGATATTTTGGGCCACAATCCTGAAAGCCTCCAATATATGAAGGCGCGCTTCCGCTTTTTTTAATTCGAATATCGTCCTTTTTATAACTATTTCTTTCCGAAAATCCACAAAAAGAGACAGCATGTCTTTTATATTTAATATTTTCGGCTGATTGTTCACTATCGCAAGGAAAATTACGCCGAATGTTTCTTCGAGCTGGGTATGTTTAAAGAGGTTGTTTATTACGACCGTTTCGTTTGCGTCCCTCTTTAATTCTATAACCACCCTCATCCCTTCCCTGTCGGACTCGTCGCGAAGGTCGGATATGCCTTCGAGCTTTTTTTCCTTTACTAGTTCGGCTATTCGTTCGAGTATTTTCGACTTGTTCACCTGATATGGTATTTCCGTTATTATTATTTTCGATTTTTCAAAGTGGTATTTTGCTCTTACCTTGACGAGTCCTCTTCCCGTATTAAAATAATTATTTATTCCGGTGTAACCGTAAATTATTCCGCCTGTAGGAAAATCCGGACCCTTTATGAACGATTTTAATTCTTCTATACTGCAGTCGGAGTTATCTATGAAGTAAAGAGTCGCGTCTATCGATTCCGTAAGGTTATGGGGCGGAATATTAGAGGACATTCCCACGGCTATACCCGACGAACCGTTTACCAGAAGGTTTGGAAACTTGGCGGGCAAAACGGACGGTTCCTGCAATGAACCGTCATAATTCGGAGTAAAATCTACCGTTTCAAAATCGATGTCGTCCAATAAAAACGACGAAAGTTTAGTCATCCTGATTTCCGTGTACCTCATAGCCGCAGGCGGGTCGCCGTCTATAGAGCCGAAATTTCCCTGTCCGTCCACGAGAGGATATCTTAAAGAAAAATCCTGGGCCATCCTGACGGTTGCGTCATAAACCGCCGCATCGCCGTGCGGATGATATTTACCGATAACGTCGCCGACGATTCTTGCGGATTTTTTATAAGGCTTATTAAAATCGTTGCCCAAATCGTTCATGGCAAAAAGTATTCTTCTGTGAACGGGCTTTAATCCGTCCTTAACCTCGGGAAGCGCTCTGCCGATTATAACGCTCATTGCGTAATCTAAATACGACTGCCTCATCTCGTCTTCGATATTGATGTTGATAATGCTCTTTTGATCCAAAATTTTCTCCTTGTCTTGTTATGTTTTGCCTATTATATTGTTTATTACCCGCCTATCCCGTTCATAAAATCGTTAGCCCATAATATAGATTCCTTTTTCTTGGCTTTCTCGTTAAAGTTATGCTTAAAACGTTTTAATTTAATAATATCTTCAATCTTTTTAAAAACGGCTTCGTCGTCGTTTTGCCTTAGGATATTTTTAATGTTATACTCGTTATCGTAAAAGAGACAGAGCCTTAAATTTCCAGATGCGGTCAGCCTTAATCTATTGCAGTCCCCGCAAAAATGCCCGGATAAAGGGCTTATGAACCCGATCACCGCTTTACCGTCTTTGAATCCGAACGAACGGCTGACGCCGTCATAAACCCCTTCTTTGCCGGAAGGCGGAATTTCCGCCGGATTGCCTTTAATCGGCCTGAAATCGTCGAATTCGGACATGATTTTTTCTTCCGTTTCTTTAGATAATACCGCTTCGGCAATGTTGCCGCCTATAGGCATATATTCGATAAATCTTAAATTAAGCTCGAATTCTTTTGCAAAATTAACGAAATCTATTATCTCGTCGTCGTTTATCCCTCTTATTAAAACCGTATTTATTTTTACCGGATTAAAACCCGTTTTTTTCGCAAGTTTTATGCCGGCCAAAACGTCTTTTAAACTGCCAGTCCTTGTAATCCTGCAAAATCTTTCTTCTTTTATGGAATCGAGGCTTATATTAATTCTTTTTAGTCCGGCATTATAAAGTTCGGAAGCATATTTTTTCAAAAGGATTCCGTTAGTGGTCATAGAAATATCCTCTATGCCTCTTATCCTGGCTATATTTTCTATAAGGCCCGTCAGTCCTTTTCTTACCAAGGGTTCTCCGCCGGTAATCCTTATCTTGTTGACCCCGTGGTTTGAAAGAATATTTACCAATCTTAAAATATCTTCGTAAGAAATTACCTCATCGTGATTTATCAGGGAAATTCCGCTTCCCGGCATACAGTAAACGCATCTTAAGTTGCACCTGTCCGTTACGCTTATTCTTAAATACGTTATCTGCCTGCCGAAATTGTCGATTAAAGGTTTTAATTCTTCCATTTTCACATTGTCCTAAAATAACCCGAAGAACGACTGCGGATTTTTAATCTTTTTTTTCTTTTTTACGGCAGTAGGTTCTGTTCCCTCGACATAAGGCATAAGCACCGGGTCTTTATAGCTTGAATCGGCAATCAGACCGGTATGCGGGTTAATTTCCGCAAAAACAACCCCTTTAGGTATAGCAAAAGCCTGCGGAGGATAAATATTAAGCGCTTTGGACATATAAGAATCCCATATAGGAGCAGCGGTTATCGCGCCGACCATAAACCTGCCCATTGAATGAAAATCGTCCCGTCCGGTCCAGACCCCGGTTACCAAAGAAGAGGTATATCCCATAAAAATTCCGTCCCTGTACTGGCTCGACGAACCGGTTTTTCCGGCTACGTAAGGGGTAATCTTTCTTATATTTGAAATGGTAACTCCGGTGCCGTTCGTAATAACTCTTTCCAGCATATTCGTCAGCACGTAAGCGACCTGAGGGGATAAAACCTGCCTGCATTCCGGTTTATAATTATAGAGGCTTTTTCCGCCGGGCGTTAATATTTTAATAATAAAAACGGGCTTGCATTCTTTTCCGCCGTTAGCAAAAGCGGCATATGCGTCGGTCAAATCGATGAGCCGGACACTCGAAGACCCCAAAGCCATAGTCAAATTTTTTACTACGTGATGTATCCCCATTTCATCGGCTAAATGCGCAACTTTATCTACGCCTACTTTTTGCAGAAGTTTGACGGCTACTACGTCTATGGAATGAGCAAGTCCAATAAGCAGGGTCGTGGGCCCGGTAAATCTTCTCGAAAAATTATGGGGCTTGTAATATTTTCCCGGCACTCCGGTAGGATATATTACGGGAGTATTGTTTATAATCGAAGAAGGGGTATAGCCTAAGGTCAGGGCCTCCGCATAAACTATGGGTTTAAAAGCCGAACCGGTCTGCCTTTTTGCATAAAGCGCCCTGTTAAACTGAGTCTGGCTGAAGCTGTACCCGCCGACCATAGCTTTTACAAATCCGTTTTGCGGGTCGATAGAAATCAAAGCCCCTTCTATAACGTTTTTTTCCTCTAAAGAAAAAACCGGCGTCCCGTTAACATAACCGTCGAATTTAACGAGTATTTCGTAACCCGGTTTTAAAACCTGGCCGGCGTTGCCGATTGTCCTGTACGTAAAATAAACATAACGCTGGAAACGTGAAGCCCATTTCATATTGGACACGGGCAAAACTCCTCTGAATTTCCCTACGGAAACAAAAGCCGTCAGGCCGTCTTTAGAAATTCCGGTAACGAAACCTTTATAGATGCCGCCTTCGTATAAATAATTTATAAGTCCTTTTTCTTCGTTAATTTTATTCTGCATTTCCCCGTAACTAAGCTTTTTTAAAGGCCCGGTGTAGCCGTATTCATGGGAAAGCTTGGTTAATCCGGTTTTTACGGCTTTATCGGCATACCGCTGTGCCCTTGCGCTTAAAGCCGCATATATCCTGAGTCCGCCTTCTTTATAAACGGGCTTGCCGTATTTATTTATAATATCCTGTTTAATGTAAGCCAGATAATAAGGGGCGACGCCGTAATATTTAAAGAAATTATGAAAAACAAGCCTTGTGCCGTATGCCTTTTCAGCCTGGGCTTTCGTTATGAATCCGTCGTTTGCCATCTGCTCCAGAACATATTTCTGCCTTCTTTTGGCGTCTTTAAGATGAATATAGGGGTCTAAAAACGACGGCGCCTGCGGAAGCCCGCCGAGCATAGCCGCCTGGGCAAGGTTAAGCTTCCAAACCGGAACTCCGAAATACGTAAGGGAAGCCGCCTGTATTCCATAGGCATTGTTGCCGAGATAAATCTGATTAAGATAAATATCTAAAATATCGTTTTTTGATAAATTATCGGCAATCCTGTATGCCAGAATAGCCTCGCGCAGTTTCCAGATATACGACCTTTCATAAGGAACAAGAAGGGTTTTTGCAACCTGCTGCGTTATCGTGGAACCGCCTTCGACGATATGTCCCGCCAAAAGATTTACGATAAAAGCTCTCGCTATGGCTTTGTAATCGAGCGGTCCCTGATTGTAAAAATTTTTATCTTCCGCCGCTAAAAAAGCCTCCCTTACCTGCAGAGGAATATCGGAAAAAGGAACGACCTCCCTGTTTACCGAACCTAAATAGCCCACCAATTTTCCGCTTGCCGAATATACGTAATTAACTTCTTTGGGATGGTAGTCCTTGAGGGAAACAATATTGGGAACGGAAGAAGCGAGCAAATAATATAATACGATAAAAATTATTACGGGGACAAAAATTAAGATAAAAAGCCCGCCAAAAATTATTTTGACTAATTTATTCTTTCCTTTTTTCGGTTTATTCGAATTATTTCCGCTTGCGCTTTTATTGTTTTTATTGTTTATAGGCATATATTTTATAAATTAATTACCGGCATATTAAATTTTTTGCACATTTTTATATTATACAATATTAATTTTAAGTTTGAAAGTTCGAAGCGGATTCAATGGGAAATGTTTTTATTATTCGAGGGTAATCGAAGGCGAAGCTTCTTTTTCTTTGGCGCTTTTTGAGCCTTTCAGCAGGAAAATAACCGGTATAGAAACGGCAAAACATACAGCCATAAATATAAAAGCTAAATTAAACGCAATCATCGTGGATTGCTGTGTAACCATCCCGTTAATTAAAGCAAGTACTTTTTTGACGGGAGGGTAAAACACAAACGAATGCGTAATTTGAGCGGCTCTCCTTAAAGATAACATCGTCTGCGTATTGCCGCTTATGTTTTGTACGAGAACGGAGTGCGCCATCTGGGTATTATTATCTATCATGGTCGCCAGCACGGCGATGCCTATGGAACCGGCAACCTGCCTTATTAAATTAAACAAACCGGCGCCGTCTATTTTATATTTATTTTCGAGAGTAATCAGCGAAGAGGTCATGAGGGAAACTATGATTAATCCGAAACCCAGGCCCTGCGTAAACTGAGGCCAGAAAACGTCCCAGAATCCCATATTAAGACTCATTGAGCCTATCTGAATCGAAGATATAATAGATAAAATAAATCCTATAAAAACTAAAATTTTAGGACCTACTTTATTAAACAGCCTTCCTGCCAGCGGCATGCTTATAACCATTGCAAGACCTCTCGACATTATAGCAATACCT
>JAJYJN010000066.1 GCA_021789455.1 bacterium
TCAGCTCGATGATTCAAAAAGGCAGAAAAGTCGAAGGCTCCGTTCCTATAGTAATCACCACTCATGAGGCAAACGAAGCCGAATTGTTTAAGAGCGTAGAAAAATGCGACAAATTAGACGTTATTACGGCTAAGACTATGGTTTTAAGGATAGAAGACAAAATCGAGTAATTCAAACGAATAAAACAAATCAATCAAAAAATAACTCATAAAAAGACTGACGGAGGGAAGTTTGGTATTTAAAGGATACGAAGGAGTAATAAAAAGATATCGCGAATTTTTACCCGAAATTGACGAAAAATATATAATTACTATAAACGAAGGAAATACTCCGCTTATAAAAGCCCGCAATCTATGCGGGATAATAAATCCCGATATAGAAATATATTTTAAATACGAGGGTTTGAATCCGACAGGCTCTTTTAAAGACAGAGGGATGACTATGGCTGTATCAAAAGCCGTGTCTGACGGCTCCAAAGCCGTAATATGCGCTTCCACCGGAAATACTTCCGCCTCCGCTTCGGCTTATGCGGCTAGGGCGGGAATAAAATCTTTCGTTTTAATACCCGAAGGCAAAATAGCTACGGGTAAGCTGTCTCAGGCTTTAGTCCACGGAGCGTTAGTCATGCAAATTCAGGGAAATTTTGACGACGCTTTGGTAATTACGCGCGAGATAGCAAAAGATTACGACGTTACTTTGGTTAATTCCGTTAATCCGTTCAGACTAGAAGGGCAGAAGACCGCAAGTTTTGAAATAGCGGACGAACTCGGTACCGCGCCGGATTACCATATTCTGCCCGTAGGAAACGCCGGAAATATAACTGCATACTGGAAAGGATACAAAGAATATCTCGCCGCAGGCAAAATAAAAAAACTTCCAAAAATGCTCGGTTTTCAGGCAGAAGGCGCCGCTCCCATAGTTTTAAACCATATAGTAAAGGAACCGCACACCGTTGCGACTGCGATAAGAATAGGCAATCCCGCAAGCTGGCATAAAGCTGTAGAAGCAAAAGAAGAGTCGGGCGGATTAATAGAATCGGTAAGCGATGAAGATATATTAAAGGCTTATGCTTTGCTGGCGGCAAGCGAAGGAGTTTTTTGCGAGCCTGCTTCGGCGATTACCCTTGCCGGATTAATCAAACTTAACGGACGCGGATTTTTTGAAAAAGGTTCGGTCTGCGTTTTGACTCTTACCGGCCACGGGCTTAAAGACCCCGGCAACGCCATAAAGGTTTCCAAAGAACCCGTCGTCGTTCCTTGCGATAAAAACTCGGTACTAAAAGCTATGGGCATAAAATAGATACAGTGCCGGAATTCAATTCTGGCCCTGTCACAAAATAGATAAATGGATAAAGGGACAGAATTCAATTCTGTCCCCGTCACAAAATAGATAAAGTGCCGGAATTCAATTCCGGCATTGTCACAAAATAGATAGTCGCTAAATGGAAATTGTTGTTGTTAAAAGGTTTCAGTAGGAAAAGGTGACAAGGAAAAGGTGTCAGATTTTATTTTTTTTGCATACTAAACAGTCAATTAACATAAAAAGTTATTTGCAAAAAAAATTAATCTGACACCTTTTCCGGAATCTGACACCTGACACCTTTTCCGGAATCGAAACAATATAATTGACATAATTGACTTTTGATATCTTTTTAGGCACCGCCAAAGCATACGGCGACCACAAATTGAAAAAGGAGGATTTATTTAATTAGATGAATAAACATAAATACGTTATTTTATGCCCCGACGGCATGGCCGATACCCCGTTATCCGAACTCGGCGGCAAGACGCCCCTTGAGTACGCTAAAACGCCGAATATGGATTCCGTGGCGGCAAGAGGAGTTACCGGTTTAATGAAAACTATTCCGGACGGATGTCTTCCCGGCAGTGATATAGGTTCTATGTCGATACTCGGATATGATCCTTTAAATTATTATACCGGAAGGTCGCCTCTCGAAGCCGCAAGCATGGGCGTCGAACTCGGCAAAGACGACGTTGCGTTCAGGCTTAATCTAGTAAATATACTTGAGAAAAACGGCAAAAAATATATGCACGACTATTCCGGCGGACATATTACCACGGAAGAGGCAAAGCAGATTATTGAAACTTTTCGGAAAGAACTCGGCGGCGACAGGTTCCGTTTTTACCCCGGCGTCAGCTACAGGCATCTTCTCGTAGTCAAAAATATAGACATAAACGGTCTTCAAACGGTTGCGCCGCATGACATTCCCGATTTGCAGATAGACGAATATATTCCTCACGGCACGGCTTCAAGTTCCGAAATAGTCGAAATAATGAAAAAAGCAGAAAAAATATTAGAAAATCACGAAGTAAACAAAAAAAGAATCGCCGCAGGTAAATTGCCGGCAAATTCAATTTGGCTCTGGGGACAGGGATATAAACCTTCCATGCCGACCATGAAAGAAGCTTACGGACTTGAAGGTTCGGTTATTTCCGCCGTAGATTTGGTAAAAGGCATAGGAAAATATGCCGGACTTAAAGTTATCGACGTTCCCGGCGCTACCGGATATTTAGATACCAATTATGCAGGTAAAGTAGAATACGGGATGAAATCTTTAAATGGCGGAGATTTTGTTTATATTCACGTAGAAGCGACCGACGAAGCTTCACATGAAGGAAAAATAGATTTAAAACTTAAAGCTATAGAAGATTTCGACAAATTTATCGCCGGAGGAGTGCTTGAAGGACTTAAGAAATTCGGCGATTATACGGTAATGATTTTGCCGGACCATTACAATCAGGTTAAATTAAAAAAGCATACTCCGGAACCGGTGCCGTTCTGCGGTTTTTCTACTAAAACGGAAAAACAGGCGGCAGATAAATACTCATCCGTTAATTATTCCGAAACGTTAGCGCAAAACAGCGGTTTATTTTTTGACTCCGGTTCTAAACTGTTTAAATATTTTTTAAACGATTTTAACCGGCAATAAAAATATATGAAAAAGGTGTCAGATTAATTTTACGCAACACCCTGATAGTTAATTACTACTTTTCGTAAACGTAAAATAAAATCTGACACCTTTTTCTCTGATAGTTAATTACTACTTTTCGTAAACGTAAAATAAAATCTGACACCTTTTTCTCTGATAGTTAATTGCTACTTTTCGTAAACGTAAAATAAAATCTTACGCTTTTTTCTTAAACGTTTTTCCAATCGTTAGAACATATTATAGAGGTTTTTTGTTCTATTGCATGATTAAAGTTTTTATTTTTGCTTGATTTTAAAAAAATGTTTTATTATAATAAGAACTAATTTTTTATAATAATTCGTTTTAAAATCAATAATAAATAATAGGTCGCAGTTATGGCAAGTTTATTTGACGGAGTTATCGATTTCAATAATAACGAGTATAAAAAATACAGCGAACTATTTAAGAAAATAGCGGATGGACAGAGTCCGCACACGCTTTTTATCGGATGTTCCGATTCCAGAGTTGTTCCCACCTTAATAACTAAGTCTCTCCCCGGCGAACTTTTCGTCGTCAGAAATATAGCAAATTTAGTGCCTCCATATAGAAACGTAGCCGAATATCTTGCGACGACTTCGGCTATAGAATATGCAATAAATGTTTTAAAAGTCAGTAATATAGTAGTATGCGGACATTCAAACTGCGGAGGATGCAGGGCTCTATATATGTCCGACCAGGATTTAAAACATATTCCGCATACAAAAAAATGGCTTGAGCTTGCAGGCAGCGCAAAAAAAATAGTATCCGAACATATCAGGAAAGCGGGCGAAAACGGCGAAAAATTTACGGAAAAACAGATAGCGGCGCTTACCGAAAGAGAGAATATAAAAGAACAGCTTAAACACCTCAATTCTTATCCTTATATTAAAGAAAATAAAGATATAAATATATACGGATGGCATTACGATATAGAAACCGGAGATGTTTATAACTATTCGTTCGGCGGAGATATTTTTGAAAAAATAAATTAATGTTTTTATTTTTTTTGCTTGATTTTAAAAAAATGTTTTATTATAATCAATGCCATCATATTTTTTAATCCGTTTAATTTAATAATTAATTAAAATAACGATAATTTTAAAAGGAATATATAATGAAAAACGAAAACGTTTTTTTATGGGACGGTAAAATAAACATACCTAAAGACGGCAAATTTATAACATTAAAAAGCGACCATAGCTTAGAAGTGCCTAATAATCCTATAATACCTTTTATAAGCGGAGACGGCATAGGTCCGGAGATTACTCCCGTAATGCTTAACGTAGTAAATGCCGCAATGAAAAAAGCTTACGGACATTCAAAAAAAATATACTGGGTAGAAGCAGTCGCAGGAGACAAAGCAGAATCTAACGGTTTGGAAAGAATGCCCGCGGAGACCTTAGAAATACTTAAACGCAGCGTAGTTTCCATAAAAGGTCCGCTTGGAACTCCGGTCGGCAAACCAGGAAAATCTTTAAATTCGATATTAAGGCAGTCTATGGATTTTTATTCTGCTATCAGGCCTGTTTATTATCTTGGTCAGCCTACGCCGATTCCGGATCCTGAAAGAGTGGACGTTACGATTTTCAGGGAAAATTCCGACGACGTTTATATGGCTATAGAATATATGGCAGGTTGCGAAGGCGCAAAAAAGGTGCGCAATTTCTTTATAAAAGAAATGGGGGTTAAAGAAGACGCAATACCGGAAGATGCCGGAATCACCATAAAGCCCATGAGCGAATTTAAGACTAAAAGGCACGTAAGAAAGGCTTTCAGATATGCTATAGATAACGGTAAAAAATCTATCGCCGTTGCAGGTAAGGGCAATATAATGAAAGCTACCGAAGGCGCATTTTTAAACTGGGCGTTTGAAGTAGCAAAAGAAGACGAATTTAAAGATAAAATTTCAACGGAAACAGGTGCGACCGGAAAAATAAAATTATCCAAAGTTATTACCGACCAGATGCTTATGCAGTTGGTTTTAAATCCTAATGCATACGATGTTATTATTACGCAAAATTTAAACGGCGATTATATTTCCGACCTTGCTTCGGCGTTAGTCGGCGGACCGGGTTTCGTGCCGAGCGGTAATATCGGCGACGGCTACGCTCTTTTTGAAAGCACGCACGGCGTAGGCATGGATATCGCCGGTAAGGGGATAGCGAACCCGCTTTCTATTACACTTTCGGGAGCAATGATGCTTGAGTATATAGGTTTTAACGAGGCTGCGAAACTTGTTTACGATGCCGTGAAAAGAACTATTTATCAAGGTAACGGCACAAGGGATATTTACACCGGTTTTGAAAAATTAGACAAAAAAGCCGTAGAACTGAGTACCGTGGAGTTTGGTCAACATATAATAAAAGAGATTTAAAAATACAGAATAAATATAATTTAAAACGATTATTTAAAATAAGATTTAAAATCAATTCCGGAGGTTATATGAAATTAACCGTTAAACAAAAAGAAGATTTTCATTTTGTCGGCAAGAGCGAATCCGGCGAAATTAATATAGATGCGGCAGGATACGTCGGCGGCAAGGGAAGGGGAATAAGACCTCCCGAGTTATTCTTGTATTCTATTGCAGGCTGCATGGGAATACATGCATACGAAGCGCTTCATAAAGCGGGCAAACATGTAGAAGACGTAATAGTCGATACCGACAGCGAAAGAAGGGAAGAAAAACCGAAGGTATTCACGAAAATAATGTTAAGCTTTACAGTAAAAGGCAAAGGAATAACCGAAGAAGACGTTAAAAAAGCCGTAGAAGAAGCTCTTACCAGTTCCTGCAGCATTGCTTATTTAGTAAACAAAGCTTGCCCTATAACCTACAGCATTAAACTTGGTTAGTATCCAAGTGAACCGAATTAATCTGAGGGAGGATTTTTAAAATAATGTTTAATAAAATTTTAGTAGCGAACAGGGGTGAAATAGCCTG
>JAJYJN010000006.1 GCA_021789455.1 bacterium
AAAAATTTAAAATTCATGACGAAAATAATATCGCTCATGTAGGAGATAAAGTTTCATTTATTGAAACTCGCCCTTTATCTAAAGATAAAAGATGGAATCTCGAGGCGGTTCTATAATAATTTTTTTAAAATAATTTAATTACTTGGAGCTATAACGATGATTCAAATGCAGACAGTATTAAAATCCGCCGATAATTCAGGCGCAAAAAAGCTTATGTGTATTAAAGTTCTTGGAGGTTCCAAGAGAAAATACGCGGGTATCGGCGATATAATAGTAGTTTCTATAAAGGAAGCAATTCCGAATTCCAAAGTCAAAAAAGGCGACGTTTCAAAAGCCGTTATCGTCAGAACCGTTAAAGAAGTAAAACGGCCGGACGGAAGCTATATAAGATTCGATAATAATTCTGCGGTCTTAATAAATAACCAGAACGAACCGATAGGCACCCGTATTTTTGGTCCGGTAGCAAGAGAATTGAGAGCAAAAAAATTTATGAGGATTATATCCTTAGCGCCAGAGGTCCTATAATATGACAATTAAATTAAAAAAGAACGATAACGTAACGGTTTTAGCAGGAAAAGAAAAAGGGAAATCCGGCAAGATTATCAGAGTCGATAGAGAAAAAAACAGGGTCTATATCGAAAAGGTAAATATGATAAAAAGGCATATTAAGCCTAGAAGCGCTCAGGAACCCGGAGGCATAATAGACAAAGAAGCGCCGGTAAATATATCCAATGTCGCTTTATATTGTTCTAAATGCAAAAAAGCGGTAAGATTTTCTGTAAGTACGGATGATAAAGGAAAAAAAACAAGGCTTTGCAAGAAATGCGGGTCTGAAGTTTAATTTTGGAGGATTGAAAATTGTCGTCAAGATATAAAGAATTTTATAAGAATGAAGTTATACCCAGATTATTTAAAGAAACAGGTTATAAAAACATCAACCAGATACCCAGATTAGAAAAAATAGTCATCAATATGGGTCTCGGAGAAGCAACTTCCAATTCTAAAATAATCGAACAATCGGTTGCGGAACTTGGTAAAATTGCCGGCCAAAAGCCCGTGGTCTCTAAGGCAAAAAAGTCTATTGCCGCCTTTAAATTAAAAGAAAATCAGGAAATAGGCTGTTTTGTAACATTGAGAAGCGATAGGATGTATGATTTCATCGATAAACTTATTAATATATCCCTTCCGAGAGTGAGGGATTTTAAAGGCATTTCAAGAAAAGCATTCGACGGCCGCGGAAATTATACTCTGGGAGTTAAGGAACAGGTTATATTCCCGGAAATCAGCTACGAGCTTATCGAGAAAATTAAAGGAATGAATATAACGATAGTTACTTCAGCAAAAAATAATGAAGACGGATATAAACTTTTGAAAAGTTTTAATTTTCCGTTTAGAAATTAGGAGATATGATATATGGCAAAAAAGTCTATGATTATAAAAGCCGGAAGGACGCCCAAGTTTAAAGTAAGAACCCACAACAGATGTCCGATATGCGGAAGGCCGAGAGGCTATTACAGAAAATTCGATATGTGCAGAATTTGTTTCAGGACATACTCCAGCAAAGGGCTTATACCCGGTGTTACCAAATCGAGCTGGTAAATAATAAAAATATTCTTTAATGTATTATATTAAGAGAGGAAAAAAGAGAAAATGACTTACCCGATTTCAGATATGATAGTGAGAATAAAAAATGCCTATAAAGCAGGTAAAGAAAAAGTTAATATGCCGTATTCGGGGTTAAAAGAAAATATATGCGAAATATTAAAGAGAGAGGGATTTATAGAAGATTACTCCGTTGAAAATGCGGATGTCGTTTCAACTAAAAATATCAGTATAAAGCTGGCTTATTATGAAAGCAAAAAACCGACGGTTATCGATATTAAAACCACCAGTACTCCGGGAATAAGATTTTATAAAAAAGCGAAAGACATCAGGGCATATAAAAATGGATTAGGGATAGAGATATTTTCAACTTCCTCAGGAATTCTTTCGGATGTCGAATGTAAGGAAAAAAAAGTCGGCGGGCTTTCACTGTTAAAAGTTTTTTAATAATCTAATAAAAAGGTATCGATAAAATGTCTAGAATAGGTAAAAAAATTATTGAAATCCCTAAGGAAGTCAAAGTAGAGTTGAACGGCGATATCTTAACTTCTTCGGGACCTTTAGGGAAAATTTCTAAAAAAATTCCGGAAGGGATAGCTTTAGACATCGATAAATCAGCCGTTTCAGTTAAATTAAAGGACAATGACCCAAATTTTGAAAAATTTACCGGATTGACCAGAACTATTATAGCAAACGCAATTATCGGCGTAGTAAAGGGATTTTCGAAAGACCTTGAGATTATCGGAGTAGGATACAGGGCGGAAGTGAAGAATAAGAATCTGGTTTTAAATTTAGGGTTTTCGCATCAGGTTAATTTTACGATTCCTGAAGGAATAAAGATAGCGGTCGAAAAAAATACTTTACTAAAAATTACCGGATTCGATAAAGAGCTCGTCGGACTCGTCGCTTCTCAAATTAGGGAATTAAAGAAACCGGAGCCATATAAAGGCAAGGGCATTAAATATTCAGACGAAGTTATAAAACGAAAAGTCGGCAAAGCATCCGGAAAATAAAATAAACATCACAGAAGGGGGTTGGATTTAAATCTATCCCCTAAAAAGAGGTTCGATAATGAAAGATAAAATTGAAAAGAGATTGCGCAGGAAGGCGCATATCAAAAAGGTTATGAAAAATAACACTAAACCGCGTTTGTGCGTGTTTAAAAGTTTAAACAATATTTACGTTCAGGTGTTTTCCCCGGATAATAACGTTCTTGCCCAAGCATCTTCTCTTTCCAAGGAGATAAAAGGAAAGATTAAAGGGCACAGCGGCAATGTAGATGCCGCTAAAATAGTCGGGATGAAAATTGCCGAATTATGCAAGCAGAAATCGATAATAGATGTTGCATTTGACAGGAATGGATATATTTATCACGGAAGAGTTAAGGCATTAGCCGATGCCGCAAGAGAAAACGGGTTAAATTTTTAGATATTTGAATATTGGAGGATAATTTGGAGAAGTTAAGCGTTGAAGATTTAAATATTAAGGATAAAGTTATCCATATTTCAAGAGTTGCCAAGGTTGTTAAAGGCGGAAGGCGCTTCGGTTTTTCTGCGTTAGTAGTGGCTGGAGATCCGGATGCAAATTTCGTAGGCATAGGTCTCGGGAAAGCCAAAGAAGTGCCGGAGGCAATTAGAAAAGGAACAGAACAGGCAAAGAAAAATTTAATAAGAGTTAAAGTTCATAAAAATTCAATCCCTCATGAGCAATACGGAAAGAGCGGAGCCGGTTACGTATTTATGAAGCCCGCTCCTGAAGGAACCGGAATAATCGCCGGCGGAGCTATGAGAGCAATTTTTGAACTTTCGGGGGTAAGAAACGTTTACGCCAAGTCTATCGGTTCATCGAATCCCCATAATGTGGCAAACGCGACGCTGAAATGCATTTCTTCCTTTTTTTATAAAGGGGAACTAGGGAAAAGAAGAAAAAAATCATAAATAAATATTATAGAATGAGTAAAAGAGGAAGACAATTAAATGGTTAATTTAAGCGAATTCGGCAAACATAATAATAAGAATAAAAAAAGGCTCGGAAGAGGTTCCGGTTCAGGGCACGGACAGACATCCGGCAAAGGAAATAAAGGCCAGAATGCAAGAGCAGGAGGCGGAGTAAGGCCGGGATTTGAAGGCGGCCAGATGCCTTACAGCAGAAGAGTCCCTAAAAGGGGTTTTAATAATCCTCTTCGGGAACAGATTGCTATCGTAAATTTTACCGCTATTGAAAATATAAAAAGCGATAATATAGATATAAATATTTTAAAAGAAAGCGGAATACTAAAAAAAAGCGAAAACAAATTTAAACTATTAGGTTCGGGAGAAATTAGCCGCAAGATTAATGTCGTCTGCGATAAAATTTCTAAAAATGCTAAAGAAAAAATAGAAAAAAGCGGCGGAACCGTAAGGATAATATAAAAATAATGGCTCAAAGTTTTGAAAATTTAGGAAAAATACCTGAACTGCGCAACCGTATACTTTATACGCTTTTGATGTTTATAGTGTTCAGGATAGGCGTTCACATTACGACTCCAGGCGTCAACCCCGTAGCCTTATCCCAGTTTTTTAACGCATCCAACAGCAATTTATTCGGGCTTTTTAATATGTTTACAGGGGGGGCGTTAGCGCGTTTTTCCATATTTTCTCTCGGTATTATGCCGTATATAAGCTCCTCTATAATATTTCAGATGCTGCCCATGGTAGTGCCTTCCCTTGATAGGCTTCAGAAAGAAGGCGAAGCCGGAAGAAAGAAATTTATGCAATATACGAGATACGGAACGGTACTGCTTTCCTTATTTCAATCTATCGGGATAAGTTACGGAATCGAAGCAATGAGAAGTCCCGACGGGCTCCCCGTAGTTATGCATCCGGGGATGAGTTTTTTAATTATATCGGTTATTGCCCTGACGGCAGGCACTATATTTGTTATGTGGATCGGCGAAGAGATATCGGAGCACGGCATAGGCAACGGCATTTCATTGATTATATTTGCGGGAATAGTCGCGGCAATACCGGGCGCATTTATGAATACTATTAAAATGGTTCAGCTTGGCGAAATTAATATAATGCTGCTAATTTTAATACTTGCGTTAATGATTTTGGTAATCGGTTTTATTGTTTTTGTCGAGTCGGCACAGAGACGAATTCCGATACAGTATGCAAAAAAAATGGTAGGAAGAAAGCTATATTCCGGTCAGACAAGCTATCTTCCCTTAAAGGTAAATACGCCGGGGGTAATCCCGCCCATTTTTGCGATGTCGATTCTTCTTTTTCCGGCGACGATAGCCAATTTTATTAAAGTACCAGTTTTTGAGAGGGTATCGGAGTATTTAAACCCTAACGGAGTTCTTTATAATATAATTTTTGTTATTTTAATTTTTTTCTTTTGTTATTTTTATACGGCAATTACGTTTAAAGTGGATGATGTTGCGGACGACCTGCGTAAATACGGCGGGAACGTCCCGGGAATTAAACCCGGGAAGTCGACCTCGTTATTTATAGATAAAATTTTAAACAGGGTAACTTTTATCGGCGCTATATATGTTTCATTAATTTGCCTCCTGCCTACGATTTTAATTAATAAATTCCATGTTCCGTTCTATTTTGGAGGAACCGGCCTTTTAATCGTCGTAGTAGTAGCTATGGATACAATAGTGCAGATTCAGTCGCATTTATTATATAGAAATTATGACAGCCTGTTAAAAAAAGCGTCAAAAAAATAATTTAACATAGTAAGGAGTAAAAATGAAAAGCAAAATTTATATTTTAATAGGGCCTCCCGGCGCCGGCAAAGGAACCCAGGCAAAAAATATTGCCAGTACAAAAGACTTTGTATTGATTTCGACAGGAGACCTATTAAGAGAAAACGTAGAGAAAAAAACAGAATTGGGTCAAATTGCAAAATCATATATGGATAAGGGCGAATTTGTTCCTATAGATTTAGTCGCCAAGATAATTAAGGCAAATATTCAGCAGAATCTGGGCAAAAACGGTTTTCTATTCGACGGTTTTCCGAGAGATTTATCGCAAAACGTTTTATTAGACGGCATGCTCAAAGAGTTTAATCTTGAAGTAGATAAAGTTATTTATATAGACGTTAAAGATGAAGCTATACTTGAGAGGCTTACAAACAGAAGAGTCTGTCCGAAATGCAAAAAAGTGTATCATATGAAATTTAATAAACCTAAAAACGACGAGCTATGCGACGATTGCGGAGTTCCATTAATAACGAGGGATGACGACAAGCCCGAAGTTATTAAAAATAGACTGGCGACTTATCATAAATCTACGCATCCTTTAGTCGAGCATTTTGAAAAATTAGGCAAAGTAATCAGGATTAACGGCGAAAAATCTCCTAAAGAGGTAGAAAACGAAATAATTTCGCATATCTAATCCGGTGAAATGGTTAATCTTAAAAGCAAAATAGATATAGAAGGTATAAAAAAAGCGGGCGAAATAGTAAATAAAGTATTAAACGAGTTATCGGCTATGACTAAGCCGGGTATGAAAACGATAGAATACGATATTGTTGCGGAAAAGGAGGCATTATCTTCAGGGGCTGCACCGGCTTTTAAAGGATACAACGGGTTCCCTTATTCCGTATGCGTATCGGTAAACGAAGAAGTAGTACACGGTTTTCCTTCGCAGAGAAAATTGAGGGAAGGAGATATAGTAAGTTTGGATTACGGCATTTATTATAACGGTTATTATGCGGATGCCGCGGTAACGGTTCCCGTAGGCAATGTTTCGAGCCCGGCTTTAAATTTAATGGAAATTACAAAGGAAGCCTTGAATATAGGGATATCAAAAGCTGTTTGCGGCAATAAAATTAACGACATTTCAGCGGCGATTGAAAATTTTGTTATTAAGAATAAATATTCCGTAGTAAAAGATTTTGTAGGCCACGGGGTCGGTTTTAAATTACATGAAGACCCGCAAGTTCCTAATTATTATATCGAGGCAAACGACGTACCGATAAAAAATGGAATGGTAATAGCAATAGAGCCTATGGTAAATGAATTTTCTTATAAAGTAAAGATTAAAGAAAACAGATGGACGGTTGTTACTAAAGATAAAGGGTTGTCGGCTCATTTTGAGCATACGGTTGCAATAACGAATGACGGTCCGCAAATTCTTACATAGGAAAATTTATGTCTAATAAAGAAGATTTAATCGAAGTCGAAGGAACGGTTGTAGAACCGCTTCCTAATGCAATGTTTAGAGTCGAATTGGAAAACGGATATAAAGTGCTTGCCCACATATCCGGAAAAATGCGCATGCATTACATTAAGATTTTGGCAGGCGATAAAGTGACAGTTCAGTTGTCGCCATACGATTTAACGAGAGGGCGCATTATTTTCAGAGGAAAATAAATAATAATAACGGGGAAGATTTTAAATCTAAATCTGCCTTCTAATAAATAAAAAGGAGCCGGAAGTGAAAGTAAGGTCGTCGGTTAAAAAAATTTGCGATAAATGCAAGGTTATAAAAAGAAAAGGGGTCGTAAGAATTATTTGCGAAAACCCTAAACATAAACAGCGTCAGGGCTGAAAAGATATAACAAAATTAGCATATATAAATATGTGGAGGATAAATAATGGCAAGAATCTCGGGAATAGATTTACCCAAGAATAAAAGGATAGAAATCGCTTTAACTTATATTTACGGAATCGGCCGCGCATTGTCGAACAGCATTCTGGAAAAAGCCGGCGTTGCTATAGAGACTAAAGTGAAAGATTTGACGGATATTCAGGTAAATAATATAAGACAGCAGATAGACAGCGAATTTAAAGTCGAAGGCGATTTAAGAAGAGAAGTTCAGATGAATATAAAAAGGCTTATAGATATAGGCAGCTATAGAGGTTTAAGGCATAAGAAAGGACTGCCGGCTAGGGGACAGAGAACCAAAACAAATGCGAGGACAAGAAAAGGACCGAGGAAGTCCACTATAGCGGCGGCGAAAGCCAAATAAGGACAAATAAAATATAAAGCTCAGGTAATATATAATAATTATTAATTTAATTGGGATACTAAGAGGTATAAATGGCTAACGTAAAAAAGAATGCGCCTAAAAAAAAGAAGGATAAAAAAAATATTCAAAATGCGATTGCTCATATAAAATCGACATTTAATAATACTATCGTGAGCATTACGGATTTGAGCGGAAATGTTCTTGCATGGGCAAGCTCCGGAACAAGCGGATTCAAAGGGTCGAGAAAAAGTACTCCGTATGCCGGACAGGTTGCCGCCGAACAGGCCGCAAAAAAAGTGTCGGATTACGGCGTCGCAAACGTAGAAGTTTATATAAAAGGTCCAGGCGGCGGCAGGGAATCAGCTCTGAGAGCGCTTCAAAGTTCCGGTTTTAATATAACGTTGATTAAAGACGTTACGCCAATACCGCATAACGGATGCAGACCGCCGAAAAGGAGAAGGGTTTAACTTTTATATTTTAGATTATTATTATAATTAGATAAATTTACATATTAAGTAACATTGAAATAACGAGGTGAAAAATTGGCTAAATACAACGGACCGGTTTGTAAGTTGTGCAGGAGGGAAGGGGGGAAGCTTTTTTTAAAAGGCGACAGATGCTTTTCAGATAAGTGCGCTTACGACAAAAGAGAATATGCTCCGGGAGAGCATAAGGGCATCAGAAGAAAATTATCCGAATATGGAGAACAGTTAAGAGAAAAACAAAAGCTAAAAAGAACATACGGCCTAATGGAGAAGCAATTTAAAAAGACTTACAAAACTGCGGAAAGAATGAAAGGAATCACCGGAGAAAATCTGCTTTCTTTGTTAGAAAGAAGGTTAGACAACGCAGTTTATACGTTGGGTTTTGCCGTTTCCAGAAAATTAGCGAGGCTTTTAATAACTCACGGACATTTTTTAGTTAACGGTAAAAAAGTAAATATACCGTCTTATGTTTTGAAACCCGGCGAGCAGATAACGATTTGCGAAAAAAGCAGAAAATGCGAAATTATAAAAAATTCGTTAGAGTCTGCCGTAAGAAAAACCCGCCCGGAATATTTCGAGGCCAATATAGAATCTTATCAGGGGACGTTAAAAAGTATTCCCGAAAGAGACGAAATTATATCGACGGCAAATGAAAAGCTTATAGTAGAACTTTATTCTAAATAAGCGCCGAATAATAATTTTTTGGAGGCAATATGAAAAAAAATTGGCTTTCGCTTATCAAGCCAAAGAAAATAGAATTTGAAAAGGACACATATACCGATTATTACGGAAAGCTTATTGTAGAACCCTTAGAAAGGGGTTTCGGAACGACTATAGGCAATGCGCTTCGCAGGATACTTTTATCCTCTATTACGGGATATAAAATATCGGAAGTTAAAATTGAAGGAATATCCCATGAATTTTCTTCAGTACCGGGCATAACGGAAGACGTAACCGAGATTATATTAAATTTAAAAGACATAGATTTTAATATAACATCCGACGAGCCTGAATACGTATATATAGATATCGATAAAGAAGGAGACGTCTATGCGTCCGATATTAAGACATCTCAGAATGTCGAAGTCGTAAATAAAGAAAAAAAGATTTTAACTATTGCCAAAGGCGGCAGTTTCAAGGCTCAAATGCTTGTAACGGGCGGAAGAGGATATGTTCCCAGCGAGCTTAATATCAGGGAAGATGCGCCGATAGGAACAATTTCCCTTGACGTTTCTTTTTCGCCGGTTAAAAAAGTTACAATGGACGTATCGTATGCAAGGGTCGGAGGAATTACCGATTACGACAAGCTTATAATGGAAATATATACAAACGGATATATAACTCCTGAAGACGCCCTTACTTCGGCATCCTTAATTTTACAGGATCAGATTTCGGTTTTTGCTACATTTGAAGAAATGGACCAGTTATACGAAAAGAAAGCTCAGCCGGAAACGGAAAGACCTTCGGAAAACCATGTAAACGAGAATTTACTTAAAAACGTCGACGAGCTTGAACTTTCCGTCAGGTCGGCAAATTGCCTTAAAAATGCAAATATAAAAACGATTTATGAGCTGGTTCAAAAAACTGAAGGAGAAATGCTTAGAACGAAAAATTTCGGAAGGAAATCCCTTAATGAAATAAAAGAAGTTTTATCCACGATGGGGTTAAGCTTCGGGATGAAATTAGATAGCGCCGCCGTATCAAAACAGGAAAAATAATTTGTTAAATTATATATTCAGAGGTTAAAATGCGTCACGGAAAAATCAAAACAAGATTAAACAGAACATCGTCACATAGGGCTGCCCTTTTAAGGAATATGGCTTCTTCTCTTATCGAGTTCGAAAGAATCGAAACGACTTTGCCTAAAGCAAAAGTTTTAAGAGCATACATTGAAAAGCTCGTTACTCTCGGAAAATCTGATACCACGGCGAGACGGCGCATTGCATTCTCACGGCTAAGAAGCAAGAATGCAACGACAAAACTTTTTAAGGATTTAGGGCCGAGATTTGTCGATAGGCCCGGAGGCTATGTTAGAATTATTAAAACAGGGTACAGAGCCGGAGATGCAAGCCCATTAGGGTTGATAGAATTCATTCCGAAAGAAGAAAAGCAATCTTAGTTCAAATTACGGTAATTTAAGCAGGCATAAACTATGATAAAGAAAAAAAATGTGATATAATTCTCTTTATTATGCCTCTTACGCCTATATTAAATTACGACGATATTTTAAAAACGCCGGATACCTTCAATATTATCCCCCTTATTTATGAAATAAGCGGCGATATGGATACGCCGATATCCATATTTTCTTCTTTCCAGCAAGAAAAGTGCGCATTTTTTTTTGAAAGCACCGAAGGCGTTGGGAAATGGGGAAGATATTCTTTTATCTGTTTAAATCCTTTGCTGACCGTCCGACTTTATAAAGACGAGCTTGACGTCGTGAATTTTACCGGTTGCAAGTTCGGATTTAAGGACAAAATAAACCTTAAAGATTTAAACGAAGATATTTTTGCGTATATAAAGAAAATCCTATCCGAATTCAATATATACAAAGACAATCTGTCGGAAGAGTTTATAGGCGGACTTTTCGGTTATTTAGGATATGAAGTCAGCGGCCTTATAGAAAAACTGCCTCCGGTTAAAAAAGACGTTACCGATGTTTACGACCTTTTTTTTATGCTTCCGGGGGACGTGATAGTTTACGACGGATTGAATCAGGCCGTTAAGATAGTATCTTATATATTCAGGGGTAATTCAGGCGGCGCAAGTCTAAAAAGGGAGTATGATTCGGCTCTTAAAAGAATAAATAAAATAGCCGGGATAATCAAAAAAAGAGATTCCGGGTTCAAAGAAACTAAAAAAGTTAAAAAGTCCGATATCGAAATTATAGACGAAACGGGCTTCGACGAATTTAAGCAAAATGTTTTAGCCGCAAAAGAATATATACTCCGAGGAGATATATTTCAGGTGCAGATTTCCCGCAGGAAAAAGATTATTAATCCTCCCGACCCCTTTCTTTTCTACAGGGCGCTTAGGCTTGTGAACCCGTCTCCTTATATGTTTTATCTTAAAATAGACGATTTCGTAATTACCGGCTCTTCGCCGGAAAATTTAGTTAAACTGTCGGGCGGAATTATTGAAACGCGGCCGATAGCGGGCACTATTAAAAGAGGCGAAAATCCGGCCGAAGACGAATATCTCGCCTGCAAACTGCTTGACGACCCCAAAGAAAGGGCGGAGCACATTATGCTTGTAGATTTGAGCAGAAACGATATAGGAAGGGTATCAAAAAAGGGCTCGGTTAAGATAGATAAACTTATGTATATAGAAAAGTACTCCCATGTTCAGCATATAGTTACCAGCGTTCTTTCCGAAATAAAGGAAGGAAACGACGCATTCGATCTGGTCAGGGCTTCTTATCCTGCAGGTACCGTTACAGGCGCGCCTAAAGTAAGGGCAATGGAAATAATAAACGAACTCGAGAAATCAAAAAGAGGAGTTTATGCAGGGGGCATCGGCTATTTCGGTTTTTTAGAAGACGGCATGTGTAATAAAATGGAATTTTGCATAACTATAAGGACCGCGCTGTTTAAAAAAAATGCGGCTTATATTCAGGCGGCGGGAGGAATAGTTCATGATTCCACCCCGGAAAATGAATTTGCCGAGTCCGAAAATAAACTGAGGCATCTTATAACCGCTTTTAATATGGTAGAAAGGTTCAATTAAAAAAATATGGTCTTAGTTATAGATAATTACGATTCGTTTACTTACAATATCGTCCAGTATATAGGAGAGCTGGGGTTCGATACCGTAGTATTCAGGAACGACGCATTAAGCATTTCGGATATTATAAAGATGAATCCTGAAAAAATAGTTATTTCTCCAGGTCCAAAATCGCCGGTCGAAGCGGGAATTACGGTTGAAACCATTAAAAATTTTTATTCCTCTATTCCGATACTCGGGGTTTGTCTCGGCCATCAGGCAATAGGCTACGCATTCGGCGCCGAAATAATACGCGCAAAAAATGTTATGCACGGAAAAGTTTCATCCATAAAGCATGATTCGTCTTTAATATATAAAGACGTACCGGATCCTTTTGAAGCCACGAGGTACCATTCCCTTATTATCGATAAAAAAAGCCTGCCTGAAATTATAAAAGTAACGGCGACAAGCTTGGACGACAACGAAATTATGGGGATAGAGGTAAAGGGCTCTAAGGTTTACGGCGTGCAATTCCATCCGGAATCTGTACTCACGTCATACGGAAAGCAAATAATAAATAATTTTTTGTCTATTTAAAATATATGGAAGAAAGTTTTATTAAAGAATTATTAGGCCGGGTTGTTAATAATAACGACTTGACTGCGGACGAATCGGAGCGGATTTTTAATGCGATTTTAAAAGGCGAGCTTACTAACGGACAAATAGCGTCCCTGCTTACATCTTTAAAAATTAAAGGCGAAACAGTCGAAGAGATTGCCGGCGCCGCTCTTGCTATGAGAGAAAATGCCGTTGCCGTAAATATTAAAGATGAATATAGAACTGCGTTGGTGGATATCGTCGGAACCGGAGGCGATTATAAAAATACCTTTAATATCTCTACATGCTCCGCTTTAATAGCCGCAGGAGCGGGGGTTAAAATAGCAAAACACGGAAATTATGCAGTTTCTTCAAAATCGGGAAGCGCCGACGTGCTTAAAGAATTGGGAGTAAATATAGACTTAGATGCCGAAGGAGTTCTCAAGTCGATAGAATATGCGAGTATAGGTTTTTTATTCGCTCCCAAATTTCATACCGCAATGAAATATGCCGCCCCGGTAAGAAAAGAGCTGGGATTTAAAACTATTTTTAATATACTTGGTCCTTTAACCAACCCTTTAGGCGTTAAAAAACATATAATAGGAGTTTATTCCGGCGACTTATCTAAGAAAATAGTCGAAGCGCTGAAGATATTAAACTCGGGTAAAGCGTTCATAGTTCACGGCAGGGACGGGATAGACGAAATAAGCCTTTCGGCGTTAACCGATATTTACGAATTAGACGAGGCCGGCAATTGTAAATGTTTCGAATTCAATCCCGAAGAATACGGATTCAGCTTTCACCATGAAGATGAATTTAAATCTTTATCGGTTGCCGAAAATGCAAAAATTATATATGATATTATAACCGGAAATAAAAGCCCCAAGGCAGACCTTGCAGTTTTAAACGCCGGCTTTGCTATTTTAGTCTCGGGCAAAACCGATACTTTATACGATGCGTTTAAAGAGGCAAGGCTTTCGATTGAATCGGGCGGGGCTTTAAGAGCTTTACGAAACCTTATTGAAATCTCCAATAAATAAGTATTAAAATATAAATATGATATTAGACGAAATTTTAAAAGAAAAAACAAAAGAAATAAAAAAATTTAAAGAATCTGTCGATGAAGAGGCTTATAGGAAGAGGGCGTTTTCCGCTTTTTACGGGTTGAGAAGTTTAAAAAGCGCTTTAAAACCGAGGTCTAACGGCGAAGCGGTTTCATACAGAATTTGCAGTATAATTGCCGAAGTCAAGAAGGCTTCCCCGTCTAAGGGGCTTCTATCCGCAGATTATAAGCCCGACGAACTTGCCGTTATTTATGAAAGAGGCGGAGCGAGCGCTATTTCCGTTCTTACAGATAAGAAATTTTTTATGGGCAGACCGGAGGATATTTCAAAAGTAAGAAAATCGGTAAAACTTCCGGTTTTAAGAAAAGATTTCATAATCGACGAAATTCAGGTTTTTGAATCTAAAATAATAGAAGCGGACGCAATTCTTCTAATTATCAAAGCATTGTCGGAGGTTCAATATAAAAATCTTTTGTCTCTCGCGGCAGAACTTTCTTTAGACGTTCTGACCGAAATAGCAGACGAAAAAGAACTTGAGACTGCTTATAAATATAATGCCGAAATTATAGGTATAAACAGCAGAGACTTAAGGACTTTTAAGACCGATTTGTTCAAAACCGCAGCGTTAGCCGAAAAAATACCGCCGGGAAAGTTGATTGTAGCGGAAAGCGGCATTAACGGAAGAGGAGATATCGAAATGCTTATGAAAAGAGGCGTCAACTCTTTTCTTATAGGAGAAGCCCTTGTTACTTCAAGCGATGCTTCAAAAACTTTAAAAGACTTTTTATCGCCGTACTCCATGAATAATTACGTATAATAATACAGATTTAAAATTTTAATGTCCGATATTCCCAAAATCAAAATATGCGGTATAACCAATATAGATGACGCCTATAATGCTTTAAAACTGGGCGCCGATACTATAGGTTTTATTTTTTACGAAAATTCGAAAAGGTATATACCTGCCGAAACTGCAAAAGTAATTATAAAAGAACTTAGAGAGACGGCAGGGAAAAATGTAAAAAATTTTTTATCCGTCAAAAGAAATATTATAATTACAGCGGTTTTCGTAAACGAGAATCCGGAAAAAATTAAAAAAATAGCAAGAGATGTCGATGCCGACATAATTCAATTATCGGGAAACGAATCGTTAAACTATATAGAAGAATCCGGCATAGATAAAAATATAATTTTAAAAGCGGTACGCGTTAAAGAAGAAGCCGACCTTGATATAATTTATAGATACAGGGAAGCCGGCATTAACGTACTCATAGATGCGTCTGCCGGAGAGGGCGTGTTCGGGGGAACAGGCATACGGGTCAACCTGGATATAATCAAAAATTTAAACGCCGGCGATTTAATTTTAGCCGGCGGAATAGGCTATGATAATATAGAAAATATAATTAAATCTATCAAGCTTTACGGCATAGACCTTTCATCAAAAATAGAAGATTTACCCGGAAAAAAGAATTACGATAAAATGGCGTTATTTTTTAAAAATCTTAGGAGAGCTTCATATGCTGCTGCCTGATAAAAAGGGTCATTTCGGCGAATACGGCGGAAGATATATTTCCGAAACATTAATGCCCGCCGTTATCGAACTTGAGCGATTTTATAAAAAGATAAAAAACGATAGGGAATTTATAAAGGAATTTAATTATTATCTTAAGAATTACGTGGGCAGGCCAAGCCCCCTGTATTTTGCGGGAAGGCTTTCCGAAGTTTATAAGTCGGACATATATCTTAAACGCGAAGACTTAAACCATACCGGGGCTCATAAAATAAACAATACTATAGGCCAGGCATTGCTTGCCGTGAAGATGGGAAAAAAGCGGATTATCGCCGAAACCGGAGCAGGACAGCATGGAGTAGCCACGGCTACGGTATGCGCCCTATTCGACTTAGAGTGCGAAATATTTATGGGCAAAAAAGACGTCGAAAGGCAGAAACAAAACGTTTTTAGGATGGAACTTCTCGGAGCAAAAGTAAATCCGGTGGAGTCAGGTTCTCAGACTCTGAAAGACGCTATGAATGAAGCATTAAGAGACTGGATTACAAATATCAAAACTACTTATTATATGATAGGAACGGTTGCGGGTCCGCATCCTTATCCGTTGATAGTCAGGGATTTTCAATCCGTCATAGGAAAAGAAGTCCTGAAACAGCTTAAAAAACTGCCGGATATTTTAATCGCATGCGTAGGCGGCGGCAGTAACGCTTTGGGGCTGTTTTATCCTTTTTTTAAATACTCTCAAGTCAAGATGTACGGCGTAGAGGCCGGAGGCTGCGGCATTGAAACCGGTATGCACGCCGCTTCTATTTCCGGAGGCGCTCCTGGGGTTTTGCACGGGAACAAAACCTATCTGCTTCAGGACGAATTCGGCAGAATTGCCGATGCCCATTCTATAGCCGCGGGACTCGACTATCCCGGCATAGGTCCGGAGCACAGCTATTTTGCCGATAAAAAAAGGATAATATTCGACAGTGTGACCGACGAAGAAGCCGTAACGGCTTTCCAAAAGCTATGCAGGCTTGAAGGCATTATTCCGGCTCTCGAAAGTTCGCATGCCGTCGCATATTTAGAAAAGATAAAAAAAGAAATAAAAGGAAGAACCGTCGTTATTAATCTTTCGGGCAGGGGAGATAAAGATATGCATACGATTTCGGATTATCTTGCGTCGAATGCCCTTAAAAAATAATATAAACAACAATGTGGGGATAGGGACAGAATTGAATTCTGTCCCTATAATAGATTATGTCAAAAGAGAATAAGATAGATACGGTATTTAACAAGCTTAGAGCTGAAAATAAGACGGCATTTATACCGTTTATCTCTATAGGCGACCCGGATATCGAAACCTCTTTGGAGATAGCGAAAACTTTGGTCAAAAACGGTGCGGATATTATAGAACTGGGTTTTCCTTTTTCTGATCCTATGGCGGACGGCAAGGTGATACAAAAGTCTTACGAAAGGGCGTTAAAGAGAAAAATCTCTATGGAAGACGCTTTTAGTTTTATAAAAAAACTCAAAAACTATCGGGATATCCCCGTTATTCTTTTTACATATTACAATCCAGTTTTTATACTCGGCAAAAAATTTGCCGAAGGCGCTAAAAGCGCCGGAATAGACGGTATTTTAGCAGTCGATTTGCCTCCGGAAGAGAGCGCGGAATTAACGAAATATATTCAAGATAAAAATATATACCAGATTTATCTTTTAGCCCCTACTACGGGCAATGAAAGAATGAAGGACATATTATCATGCGCCAAAGGCTTCGTGTATTACGTCAGCGTTACGGGAGTTACGGGAGCAAGAAAAAGCCTGCCCGAAACAATTAGAACAAAGGTAAGGGAAATCAAGAAGATAAGCTCTATACCGGTAGGAGTCGGCTTCGGCATATCTTCCAAAGAACAGGCAAAAGATATCGGAAAATCCGCCGATGCAGTAATAATAGGTTCAAAAATAATTCAATTTATAGAAGACAATATTAACGATAAACCGGCAATGCTCAGGAAGATATCAGAATTTTCGTCCGGTATAAAATCAAGTTTATAAATATACGGCATGCTTTTATTCAAATCAAAAAACGGCAAAAAGGAACAGGGCAAGCCTGCCATACCGGAAGGTTTATGGGTTAAATGCCCAAGTTGCAGCGAAATTATTTATAAAAAGGAATTGGAAAGGAATCTTGAGGTTTGTCCGAAATGCAATTACCATTTCAGGCTTAAGGCGCTTAGAAGAATAGAAATAATATTCGATGAAGGCAGTTTCAAGGAACTTTTCCGGGATATCGAACCTGCTGACGTATTAAATTTTACGGATACGAAAAGATATAAAGACAGGCTTAAGGAAGACGCCGAGAAAACCGGGCTTTCCGATGCGGTCGTTGCCGGCGAAGGAAATATCCATGGAATAAGAGCGGCATCGTCTATTTTCGATTTTAATTTTATGGGCGGTTCAATGGGAAGAGTAGCGGGGGAAAAAATTGCAAGGACATTTGAATACGCTATTGCAAATAATCTTCCGGTAATAATTTTTTCGTCTTCCGGCGGAGCAAGAATGCAGGAAGGGATTTATTCTCTTATGCAGATGTCTAAGACCGTAGCGCTGGTTTCGGAATTCAACAGGACGGGCATGCCTTATATATCGGTTCTGACCGATCCTACTACCGGAGGGGTATCGGCTAGTTTTGCGACTATAGGCGACGTTATAATTGCCGAACCTAAGGCGCTTATAGGATTTGCCGGTCCGAGGGTAATAGAAAAAACTATTCATCAAAGCCTTCCCGAAGGTTTTCAAAGGTCGGAATACTTATTGGAACATGGAATGATAGATATGATAGTCGAGAGGAAAGATTTAAGGGATGTTTTAAAAAATCTGCTGATTCTTTTTACCAATGAGTAGGACGATTAACAGATTTGATGCGATATACGGCTTGAGCGGATTCTCGATGAATTTCGGACTTGAAAGGATAAAAGCTTTAATGCGTTATGCCGGTAATCCTCAGGATAAGTTAAAAACCGTGCATATAACAGGAACGAACGGAAAAGGGTCCGTAAGCAGATTTATTTACGGCATATTAGAAGAACACGGCTTGAATGTCGGACTTTATACTTCTCCGCATTTAGTAACCTTTTCCGAAAGAATAGTCGCAGGCGGAGAGAAAATAAGCGACAGCGACCTGGAAAGGCTTAATAATTTTTTCGATAAAATAATTTCCGAAAAGGATGATTTTAAAAAATTAGGCGCTCCGTCTTTTTTTGAACTGACTACGGCAATATGCTTTCTTTATTTTTTCGAAAAAAAAGTTGACGTAGCAGTTATAGAAGCAGGCTTAGGAGGAAGGCTCGATGCCACAAACATAATAAAAAAGCCGCTCCTGTCCGTAATTACCAATATATCTATGGACCACAAAGATATATTGGGCGGCTCTCTTATAAAAATTGCCCTTGAAAAAGCCGCTATAATTAAAAGGAATTCCATTGCAGTTTGCGGAGATAAAAAAAGCAAAATAAACGACGCCGTAAAAAATTACGCTTTAAGCTTAAATGTCCGATATTTTGCTTCGAACTGCGTCAAACTATTGAAAAATGGGAATTTATATAATTACCGGGGGCTTAATGCCGAAATAAAAAATATAAAACTGCCGAATTTTGCGTCGTATCAGAAATATAATTTAAAACTCGGCCTTTTATCCGTAGAAATTCTCTGCAGGTATTACAAAGAGAGCCTGAAATTAAAGTTAAACGACGATTCTATAAGGAATGGAATATTAAAGTTTAAAAATGAAGGACGTTTTGAAATAATTAAGTATAAAAACAGCGATATAATTTTAGACGGCGCCCATAACCCGGACGGGATTAAAAATCTTGTTATTTCCCTAAGAAATTTTTTTAAGGAAAAGAATTTTATAATTATCTTTGCCGTTATGAAAGATAAGGATTATAAAACAATTTTAAGAAGACTTTCTGTTTTAGGAGGAGACGTTATTTTTTCCGCTTTGAATAACGAAAGAGCTCTGGACGTGAACGATTTAAAAAAACTTTCTTTGCAAAATCGTTATTTTAAAAAAGTTTTTACGGCGGATAATGTAAAAGATGCCTTGGAAACGGCCGTTAAGAACAAAAAAAAAGACGAAGCTATACTTGTCTGCGGCTCTTTATACCTTATAGGAGAATTTAAGAAAACCGTTATAATTTAATCGCGTTAAATTTATGAAAAAAATTTCGTTTGTCTTCTTAATTCTGGCGGTTTTGTCTTTCATAAACGCGTTGGGCGCTAAAATTTCTTACGCAACCGAACCCGAAACTATTCCCATCCATATTTTGTCGGACAAAGTAGTCTATAATAAGGATGAACATACCTATATTTTTACCGGAAACGTAATAATAACTCGTAAAAAATTTATCTTAAAAGCCGATAAAGTAGTCTATTTTTACAAAACGGATTATGCGGTTGCCACTGGAAACGTTATAGTAAATTCAAAAGGGACGGTTACTAAAGCTAAAAAACTTAAAGTATATTTAAAAAGCAAAATAGGAACCATTTATAATTCGCATATACATTATTTGGATAAAAATATTTACGTTTACGGCGATAAAATTTATCATAAAGGCAAAGGCTTTTATCAGGTGAAGGATGGCTATCTGACGTCTTGCAAAAGAACCCCGCCTTCGTGGAAACTGTATTCGTCTTTTTCGGATATATACGAAGGGAGTTATGCATATTCCTTTAACTCTATTTTTTATATCCATAACGTGCCTATTCTATATTTTCCCATTATGGTGACCCCCATTAAAGATAAAAAGTCTTCAGGGCTTCTGATACCTACTATGGGTTACAGTTCCCTTACCGGCTATCAAGCCGGAGAAGGATATTATTTCGATCTGGGCAGGTCTCAGGATTTAACTTATAATTTAAATTATTACAGTTATTTAGGCTACGGAAATTCGTTGAAATATAGATACAGCCTCAATTCATATTCGCACGGTTCTATATACGGTTTTTATATGCACGAAGAGAATGACCAGAAAAGCCTCAGTATGACGCCTAATTTAACGCGGTATCTTTTATTTTCGCATAATATGGATTTTTTCGGCAATCTTGCGTTAAAAACAAACTTAAATATCCCGTCCGATAATTCATTTTATGCCGATTTTTCGACCAGCGTTTATCAGATGACGAAAAACAGGCTGTCGTCTAATTTTTCGGCTACCTACGATTCCGACGGCTATTCCGCAAGAATGAACTTTCTAAGGTTAGATAACTTATTTATTCCAAATTATACCACGGTTGACGAATACCCCGCTTTTTCGCTGGACGGACAATCCGAACTCGGAGATTTTTTAAACAACCCTTTATATTTTAATTTGCATTCGTCTTTCGACGTTTTCAGAAGCCCGGCATATCTGAACGATGAAAGATTGGATATATATCCTCAGGCGTATATGCCGCTGAGAGTTATAAGCGGCGTACATATAACCCCTAAAGTGGGAATAAGGGATACGGGTTATTTTAATATTACGGACGGTTATACGGATATTTCTTCCGCCGACAAAAACAGGCAGGTCTATTACGCTTCTTTAAACGATAATACGACCCTCTTTAACGATTATGCCGTCTTTCCTAAAGAACACAGCGGTTACTTAGCTTTTTTAACGCCCTACGTAAATTATAATCTTGTCAGGCCGGTTAATCAATCCGGTATTCCGTTAATAGACCAGACGGATTACATTCCGCAGGAAAGCGCGTTCAAATACGGTTTTAATTTTAATCTCGAAGGCTACACAAATAAAGGAGTAAATAATTTACTAAGGTTCGGCCTTTATCAATATCATTCTATTTCAGGCAATTTTATAAATCCGGTAAATTATTTCAATTACGATAACGCAAATTCGGATATCATTGCGAGAATCAAGGTGCATCCGATTTCCAATCTGTATTTTTTCGGGAACGGAAGCTACGACGATTATAACTATATATTTCACAATTATAACGTCAACTCGCAGATTACGGATTTCAGAAAAGATTCTTTCGGTATAGGATATACGGAAATAAACGACGTCCAGGGATATCTCACGGCGCTGGATATGTTTAATTCCGCCAATCCTGAACTTTTTCCGCAGACGCCGTCGTCGATTACCGGACTTAACACCCTTTCCTACACGAGTTTATCCGCTAATTTGAATATTATCGGCGGTTTTAGCATTAATACGACCGAAAATATAGACCTTACGGTGCATAAAGATATATCTAATTCTATCGGCGTAACCTATCAGACGGGCTGTATAGGTTTTATAGCTAATTATATGAATTTGCCCTATTTTCACCAGTGGGCGTTTTCTTTCGGCTTGGTATTGAGAGGCATAGGAACATACGGCTTCGGCAATATGATTTCGCCCGGCGCCGGATCGTCGTCTGGACTGTCAATGAGCGGCCCCGGCTTCAACAACGGGTTATGAGCGTTTAACCTGTTTAAACAAATTAACCGGGTTAAATTCAGGAGGTTTTTTAATTTTATGAAAACATACTTAGTAACTGGCGGCTTCGGTTTTATAGGCTCTAATTTTATCCGTTACGTCCTGGATAATAAAAAGGACGTCGATATAATTAACGTAGATAAGGTAACCTATGCCGCAAATCCCGAAAATCTTTCGGATTATTCCTCAAATTACAAATTTTATAAAGCGGATATCGCCGATAAAACGGCATTATCGAAAATTTTTATCGAAAATAAGATAGACTGCGTGGTTAATTTTGCTGCGGAATCCCATGTTGACAGGTCTATCGCCGACCCCGGAATTTTCATTAAAACAAATGTGGAAGGAACCCTTAACCTGTTGGAATTATCCCTAAAACATAATGCAGGGAAATTTCTTCAGATTTCTACCGACGAAGTTTACGGTTCGTTGGGCGCTTCCGGAAAATTCAGCGAAGAAACCCCATTATCGCCGCGCAGTCCTTATTCCGCTTCGAAAGCCGCGGCGGATATGCTTGCAATGTCGTTTTTTCATACTTATAATATGCCTGTTTTAATATCGAGATGTTCAAATAATTACGGACCTTACCAGTTTCCGGAAAAATTGGTTCCTTTAGTTATAATCAATGCATTAAATAATAAAGATATACCTTTATACGGGGACGGAAAAAACGTAAGAGACTGGATACACGTTTCCGACCACGTTAAGGGCATTTGTTCGGTTTTAGAGAAAGGTAAAATAGGAGAAGTTTATAATATAGGCGGCGATTCAGAAGCGGAAAATATCGATATAATTACATATATATTAGATAAGCTTAACAAGCCGCATTCATTAATTAAATACGTTAAAGACAGGCAGGGGCATGACAGAAGATATGCTATGGACTTTTCTAAAATTACCGCCGAAACAGGATTTTTGCCCGAATATAATATAGAAAAAGGCATGGATTCCACGGTAAACTGGTATATAAAAAACAAAAGCTGGTGGCAAGAAATATTATCCGGAGATTATAAAGAATATTATAAAAAAATGTATGAAAACAGATGAGGTTTTATAATGTTGAAGATTGCTCTTATCGGTTCGACGGGTATGCTCGGCATAGACGTAAATTCCGCCCTTAAAGGGGTAAATTTTCTTATCAAGAATTATAATTCCAATAACTTAGATATAGCCGACCCCCAAGCGGTCAACGCGTCCGTTAACGGTTTTAAGCCGGATTATATCATTAACTGCGCCGCATATACTAACGTGGACGGAGCGGAAGCGGAGAAAGAAAAAGCCGACGCCGTTAATAATATAGGGGTGCAAAATTTAGCCGAAGCGGCATTGAATACAGGTTCGAGAATTATACATATAAGTACCGATTACGTGTTTGACGGATCGAAAAGGACGCCCTATACGGAAGACGATGAGCCTAACCCGATAAACGAATACGGTTTGTCAAAACTAAGAGGGGAAGAAGCTTTAAAAAATTCAGGGGCAAGTTATATAATATTAAGGACGTCATGGCTATACGGCAAAAACGGTAAAAATTTCGTGAACACTATTTTGAAATTGGCAGACAGCCGGAAAAAAATAGAGGTCGTGGACGACCAGTTCGGCAGTCCTACATATACAAAAGATGTGGCTTACGCCATATCCGAAATAATTATCAAAGACAATTCCAAAAACGAAATTTATCATTTAACTAACGAGGGATATACTTCCTGGTATAAATTTGCCGTAGAAATAATGAATGTTTTTAAAAGAACGAATTGCGAAATCATACCGGTATCTTCGGATAAATCGGTAAGGCCCGCCAAAAGGCCTGTTTACAGCGTCATGGATAATTCCAAAATTAAAGAAGATTATAACATAGAACTGAGACCGTGGAAAGATGCGCTTAAAAAATACTGTAACGATATAGGATATTTTATCATTTGAAAAAATTAAATTAAGATATATAATTATAATATCTAATATTAGATGCCTAAAAATTGTTTAATTTATAATTTTAAGATGGAGGCCGTATGAAAAAGTTTATTTTAACGGTTTTTATTTTTTTAACCGCTTCTTTTGCGGTTAGTCTTTCAATTTTAACTATGGCAAATGCAAAGATGATGCCCAAAAAGCCGATGGCGTCTAAAAATGCAAAATTAATAGCCCAGGGCAAAAAGCTGTTCTATTCTAAAGATATCGGAACCAATGGTTTTTCATGCGCTACCTGCCATGTTTACAGCGCGGGAACGTATATAAATTTACACGGAAGAGGAATGGTTATCAGGCCTATTAAAAATGCGGCAAAAAAAATGGCGGAATTCGACAAAATGCACCATATGCATATGACTGTTAAAATGAAAGATAAAATGTGCGTTAAATTTGCCCTCAGAGGGCATTTATCTAAAAGCGGCCTGGAGGCATTAACCGCATACGTGGATTCTTTGAAATAAAAAGTTTCGGAGACTTTAAATTATATTAAAGCGCTTTCGTTGAGAAGAGGAAGCGCTTTGTTTTTTATAAATCTAATTATTTAAAATTTAATGAACAAATCTTTTTTCGCTAAAATAAGAAGCAGGTTCCTTACCGGATTAACTATTATAATTCCGGGAGCCATAACTATTTTTATAATAGTGTGGCTTTTAAGGGAAGTTAACAGGATTTTTAACCCCTTCTCTATTTTTATAAAAAAATATATCCATATCTATATACCCGATATCGGTTTAATGCTTTTATTCATCTTAATTCTTGCTTCCGGTTTTCTAATTACCAACTGGCTCGGCAGAGCCGTTATAAATTTGTACGAAAACGTTATGCTGAAAATCCCGGTGGTAAATTTGCTCTATAAATCCACTAAGCAATGGGTGGATATATTTTCTCCGGGCAAAAGTTCGTTTAAAAAATTTGTGCTGGTCAGGTATTCCGGGGATAAATTTATATACGGTTTTTTAACTTCTCTTACGGGAATACAAGGAGAAAATAAAGACGATTACGGGGTAGTTTATATTCCGACGAACCATCTTTATATAGGCATGAATATAATTGCCAAAAAGGACGACATAATCGAAACCGGACTGAAGGTGGAGCAGGGAATACAGATTGTTCTTTCGGCCGGAATAGCGTTTCCAGAAAAATTGTAATATAAAAAGAATCGGTTTTTGAATGCATAATAGATTTTATATCGAGGAAAAAATAGAGAGTTATCCGGGGAAAGAGATTGTTTTGGAATCGATATCCGCGCATGTTAAAGCATTTCGCAAAAAAATAGGCGACGAGATTAGGCTCTACGACGGCTTTGGTACGGTTTATTCCGCTAAAATCGTTAAGATTTCCAAGAAAAATATTAATATCGAGTTGATATCAAGCAATAAATATTCGGAAGATAATATTAAAATTTATCTTTTCCTGCCCCTTATCACGTCTCATATAATGGACCAGCTTATCGCAAGGGTCTGCGAGCTCGGCGTAAGCAATATTTTTCCGGTTATTACGGAAAGGTCGATTAAATTAAAAAGCGAAAAAGAAATAAACTCTAAACTTTTTAAATGGGATAAAATTTCAAGAGGGGCTATGATTATTGCCGGAAAAAATTTTTCCACCGCTATAAATAAACCTATAAGGTTGGCCGACGCTTTTAAATCGGCGGAAAATTTTAACGCAAAATTAATAGCCTCTCCGGATGCCGGTTTACCTTTGAAAAATTATATAGAAGGCCTCGATTTAAAGAAAGATAGCATTATTATAGGAATATTTATAGGTCCGGAAGGCGATTTTTCCCCGTCGGAATTAAAGTTATCAAAAGAATACGGACTTACGCCCGTTAGATTGTCTAATTATATTATGAGCACGTTTGTCGCTTCTATTTATTCGGTTTCAAATTTAATTTGTTTTGCTTTTTCGGACAATAATTATGCGTCTTAAATTTATAGAACTGTTCGGATTCAAAACGTTCCCCGATAAAGTAAGAATACCCTTTCATCCCGGCATAAATATAATAGTAGGCCCTAACGGATGCGGCAAAACGAATATTGTAGATGCCGTCAGGTTTATTCTCGGGGAACAGAATTTAAAAGACTTAAGGCTCAAGAATATGAACGATATAATCTTTCACGGTTCCAATATACGCAACCAGTCATCCGTCGCCTTATGCAGGGGGGTATTCGAAAACGATTCAGGCGGCGCTTTCAGATATAAAGATTTTTCGGAAATAATGGCGGAGAGAAGGCATTTTAAGAATAAGGAAACAGAATACAGAATTAACGGAATTTCGGTTCCATACAGGCAGTACTTAGATTTTTTCAATGAAAGCGGCTTATCCAAACATTATTCTATAATAGATTCTTCTAAAATTAACGCGCTCTTAAATTATAAGCCTAATGAATTAAGGCTTTTTTTCGAAGAAGCGTCCGGAATAACGAAATATAAAATCCAAAAAAAATCGGCATCGAAAAAACTGGAAGCGGCCGTAAATAATCTACTTAGAATAGGCGATTTGTTTAACGAAGTTAACATGCAATTAGGCTTTTTGGAAAAGTCGTCAAAAAGATTAGACGAGTATAAAAAACTTGAAGCGGAAAAAAGACGTTATCAATTAGCCTTATACGACAGGACAAAAAGAAAAATAATATCGGAAATAGATAAATATAAAAAAGAGCTTGAAAATTATTCCTTACAACTTGCGTCGGCGTCGGCAAAAGAAAGTTCTATCCTTAGCGCTTTAACCGATGCGAAAACCTCTTTCGATAAGACGGAAGCGGAATATAAGCTTCTTTCGGATAAAAAAAACGTATATTTGGTAGAACTTGCTAAACTTAATTCAGATATAGAATACGGCAAGATAACAATAAACAGTTTAGAATCTGAAATTTCAAAAAAAATCCAAGAAATTGAAGAGCAAACCAGGTCAAAAAATATAAATGCGGAAAAATTATCTAATTTGAAGAATAATTTGGCGGCAAATGAATCGAATCTTAAAAATATCCGCGAAAAATTGAATATTTCAAATCAATCGGTTGCGGAGAAAAGAGGTTTAGTAATAAAAACAAAAGAAGGCATAGAAAATATAAACGACGAAATATTCGAAATTATAGAAAAATCCCAGAATGATAACAATAAATTACTTTTTAACAGCAAAAACATTAAAAATATCGAAACAAGAATTAACGATATAAAAAATCTTATGTCTAAAATTTCTGCCGAAATCGAGGAGGCAGGTAACGCTTTAAATGAAAAAATAAAATCGCTCAACGATACCGAAACGATTATGGAAATTTTAAAAAAGGAATATTCAGACAGCAAAATTAAGCTGTCTGAATATTCCGGACAGCTAAACGAATACGGAACAAGAAGGGACGGCTTAGAGAAAGAACTTTTAAAAATAGACATAGATATATCCAGGTTAGCCGATTTTATAGATAACAGGGAGGCGTTTTCGGAAGGAACTAAAAATTTTTTAAAGGCGAAGAAAGATTACGAAGCCTATCCTTTGTCGGACCTTTTAGAAATTGAATCCGGGTTCGAAAATGCCGTATCGGGAGGCGCCGGCGAAATACTCGAAGCAGTTTTGGTGGATAATATGGAAGATGCGGAAAAAGCATTAAACTATGTGAATAATAATAAAACGGGGGAAATAAAAATTTTTGTTCCCGGTATGAAAAAGGAAAAGCCCTTGAAACCGAAAAATTTGGCGGAAAATATAACGGAACAATTGGACCTCATACCGTTGAAATATAAAATTGCGTTAAACCGGCATAATTTACTTTCAGAAGATATAGGCATTAATTTTTATTATTATAATAATAAAAACGATATTCTGAAATATATTAACAAAACCGGTTTTTTCCCGGAGGTAAATATTATTACCGATGACGGCGTAATGTTTTTTTCCGACGGGTTTATTGCCGCCGGTAAAAATAAAAATCTCGAAAGCCAAAATTTATTTATCAACAAAAAGAAATTATCCGAATACAAAAAAATCAGGCTTGAAAAACAAAATGAATTAGACCGGGAAGAATCGCTGTTTAATTCAAAGCAGGCCGAAATTAGCGGACTCAGCGTTAAAATAGACAATCTTAGCGGAGAAATTAAGGCTAACGAGATGGCGGGATTAACCGTAAAAAACGATATTAAACACTTGGAAAGCCTGTTAATCAAATCAAAGGAAAGGCTCAATATACTCGTTAACGAACATAACAATCTTGAAAATGAAAGAACGGCAACCGTTAAAGAAGAGGAAAATTTAAAAGAAGAAATTTTAATTTTGGAAAAGGAACTAAAATTAAAATCCGGCGAGAAAAATAGTATAGAAAAAAAGCTGCAGGATTTTGAAAGCGAATTTGAAAAGGCGAAGGAAGACGAAACCGCGCTAAAAATAGAGATTAATTCTGCAGAACAGAATATTAATTTTCTCGGGAAGCAGATTAGAGATTTAGAATCCAATATTTTAAATTACGGGAAAAGGATAAAATCCCTGATTGAGCAGAGGGAAAAAACGTCGTTAGACTTAGAGGATACTATTAAAGATTTATCGTCTAAGCAAAAAAATATAGAAATTATAGGCGAATCTTTAAAATCGGCGGAAGGCGTTATTAAAGATACGGAAAATAAATTGGAAAAGCTGAAAGAAAGCATTAATAACGCGGAAAAGGATTTGGAAAATGCAAACAGGCAGAAACTTAATACGGATAAGAAAAAAGACGCGGTGCAGACCTACATAGATATTAATAACGAAAAACTTGCCGAGCTTGATTCGAGCAGGGATTTAGACGGCTTGCCTGCCGGATCCGAGCAGGAGGATAAGGAGTTTATAGACGGCATATCCGGCATTAATAACGAGGATATTAAAAAAGCTGTAGAAGAACTCAACGCAAGAATAAAAGAACTCGGCGATATTAATATGAATGCCGCAAAAGAGTACAAGGATGCGTTAGACAGGCTCGACTTTTTGGGTAAACAAAAAGCAGACCTTGAAAGTTCAATCGAAACTCTGCGGGGCGTCATAAAGCAATTAGATGCCGTATCGAAGGAGAAATTTAATTCCAGCCTTGCCGGTATAAGGCAAAAATTTAAAGAATTGTTTACATTTTTATTCGGCGGAGGGCATGCCGACATATTAAACGTGGTTTCGCGAAATCTTGACGGAGCCGACGAAAATGAAGAGCAGTCCGATGCGGATTTGTCCGGAATGGAAATAAATGCGCAGATACCCGG
>JAJYJN010000067.1 GCA_021789455.1 bacterium
GAAAAATCATATTATTTATTTTCCGGGCTGCGCAAATTCTTACGACCCTAAAACAAAAATAGAAAACATTTTTAGAGCATTAGATATAGATATTAAGCCGGTTTCCGAATGGAACTGCTGCGGCGCTCCGCCATCGCACTATAAGCCGGATTTTTTTAATAAAGCGGTAATGCCCCTGAGAAATTTAGGTTTATGTCAGAATGGCGGCGAAAATTTTTTATATTCCGGCTGTTCGGTATGCGTAAATCAGATAAACGAATCCGTTAAACTTATAAATTCCGATTCCATGTTTAGAAAACAGGCGGATTATAGTCTTAGTCCGTTTAATGCGATGCTTAAAGAGTCGGATCCTTCAAAGACGGGAGCAATTCATATTATCGATATAATTGCAGATGCCGCTACCGAAGACAAACTGCTAAAAACCGTTCCGTCAAAAATAAAAGGGAACTCCATACTTCTTTATGTCGGATGTTATAAAAACGAAGCTAAAATAGAATCTTTAAAAAAAATATTTAATATTATGGGTGCCGAAGTTAATATTTTCAATGATTGTTGCGGAGGCGAAAAATTGCAAAATATGACCCCGATACATTCTAAAAGAATTGAAAACGCAAATATAGCCGATAATTTTTTCAAGCTGATAAATAAAAAAGCCGACGAAACAAATTCAGACTATATAGTCACGGTTTGTTCCATGTGCGAAAAAAATATTGACGACGGCATGAAATTGTCCGACCTTGATATATTTGCGCCGGTAATAGGCTTAATAGAATTTATCGGTTTTATGCTCGATATTGAAGGTTGCGGAGAAATATTAAACAGTATATTGCCTTGCGGAGTTAAACCTGGAAACGCAAAGTTAGAAGAGTGCCGGTTATAAAATAAATATACTTTAATTAAAACGGAGGTAAAAAAATGGATTTTGAGGAGTTAAAAAACGAAAAGTTCATGCGCGTAAAAGATAACAGGCTTATAAAAATAAAGCCCGATCATCGTCCGCAGGAATCTACCAAGGAATATGACACCGTACGCTATTCCACATGCACTAATATGTGCGAAAGCGGATGCGGTTTAAAAATATTCCTGAAAGACGGTAAAATAGTCGATGTCATGGGAGATCCGGAACATCCCCAGAACAGAGGCGGTCTTTGTTCTAAGGGCGTCGGCCAGATTCAATGGTGGTACGACCCGCTAAGAGTACATCATCCGATGATAAGGAAATCTTTAACAGACGATTTTAAAAGGGTTTCATGGGATGATGCGCTTGATTTTGCGGCCGAAAGATTAATAAAACTTCATGACGAATACGGCCCTGAGGCATTGACTGTTTTCAGGACTGGAAGGTCTTCGTTCGGCAATAAAGAAGGCGGCGCAAGATTCGGCAGGATATTCGGCACGCCCAACGTTTACGGACAGGGGCCTATCTGCTGCGAAAGCCCCGGCGTTTCTATGAACTACGTTTTCGGCGCAAAAGGACTCGGCAGGCTTATGAATCCTTCTCAGGATTGGAAAAACTCCAAATGTATTCTTGTAGTAGGCACGAATATGGCGGCGCAGGAAACTATTACGATGACCCACCTTCTCGATGCAAGAGATAACGGAGCATTTTTAATAGGCGTCGATCCGCGTTTTAACGCAACGCTTTCAAAATGCGATATAGGCATGAGAATTCGTTCGGGTTCGGACGCTATATTGTTTTTAGCTATGGGCAATATCATAATAAAAGAAAAACTTTACAACAAAGAATTTGTCGATAAATGGGTTGAAGGTTTTGAAGAGTATGCAAAAGAATGCGCCCAATGGACGCCTGAAAGAGCCGAAAAACTTACATACGTTCCCAAGGAAATGATTATAGAAGCCGCAAGAAGATTCGGCTCGGCAAGACCGGCATCCGTAACGGGAAATCTCGGTACTGCGCAGATATATAACTCGAACAACGTCAACAGGTCGATAGCGGCATTGTTGGCTCTTACCGGATCTATAGGCGTAAAAGGCGGCGGCTGGAACTGGCTGCATAACTGCCGTCCTCCTCTGAATTATGGACACGATTTGAACGATCTGCCGGGTTTTAAAAGACCGCAGATAACGGACAAATTAATATCATGGGGAGACAGTTCGGTACCGTGCATAATAAATGCGATGATGTATGAAAAACCCTATCCTGTTAAGGGCATTATATGGAACGGCGACCACCTGCCGCAGTTTCCGAATTCATGGAAAATGGAAGAAGCGATGAAGAAAAATATAATCAATATTCATCTTTCCATATATCCAAACCATACATATATGTTTAGTCATGTCGCGTTTCCTATAGCAATCTCAGTAGAAACAGACAGCGTTTGCCATCACGGAAACAACAGGCTTCTTCAGTGGCACAATAAAATAATACCTTATCAGCATGAACACAGAGCCGATATCGATGTTTTCGACGGTCTTGCGAAAAGGCTTAAAGGTAAAGCCGGACATTTCGACAAAGTCGAATTTAATCCGTGGGGATATTATAAAGAAGGTCCTGATAAAGGAAGAGTAAACGAAATTAAAATGACCGATTTCTTTAACGAACAGGAATCTTTTACAAGAGGTATTACTTACGAACTTCTTAATCCCGAAAAAAATCCGAAAGGCGGTTTGATGTGGCCCGTAATGTCGAAAGAAGAAGCTGTTTTCCAAGACGACGAAGCCGTTTTAAGGGGTAAATGGATAATGTATAAAGAAGGAGAAAATTATCCCGAATCCGACAAGAGATTCCCGACGCCTTCCGGCAAAATCGAACTAGCTTCCGAAGCTTTGGAAAAAATAGGCTGGTACAAAGTTCCTACGCAGGTTGAAGGTTCCGAATCGCCTCTCGGAAATTTTGAAAGAGCCAAGAAGTATCCGTTAGTACTGAATACTACCAGAATAGCGCAGTCCTTTCATGAAGGAGGCCACTGGTGGCCGTGGAACGACGAACTCGAACCCGACAGAAATATAGAGATAAATCCTACTACCGCAGCGGTTATGGGTATCGAAGACGGAGACATGGTTATAGTAGAAAACGACAGAGGATGGGTTGAAGGTCCGGCATGGGTAACAGAAATGGTACCTGAAGACGGAATATGGGCAAACTTCGGGTTTGACAGATATCAGCCGTTTCATCCATATGAATCTATTAATACCGTTATAGACGATATTATAAAAGACCCGGTTTATGGACAGATACAATTTAAAGCCGTCCTTTGCAGGGTTTATAGAAAAGGCGATACCGATCCGGATACCACAGCAAAAAAGACGCTAGAATTTTTGCAGAAAAGATTTCCGGAAGTTTGGGATCCTAAGCACCAGGATAAAAATATTATCGTCGGAAAATGGAAAAATCACTGGAAAGAATATCATGAACTTAGCATAGGCTGGAAAAAGCTTGTTAATTTTAAAGAGCCGGTCGAATGTACGCCTGTTTCCTGCGATATTCGTAAATACTAAAATTAAATTTAACCGGAAATTTGCGCGAATAATTCATTGAAAAAACAATAAAACGCAAATTTCCGGATGTTAAAAGAAATTTAACTTAAATAAAAAATAGGAGTATAAATATGTCTTCGGAATACGGATTTGATAGAGTTCACCTTGGAGAAGAAAGAGCTTCCAGGATTACCCTGAAGTCTTCCACTCCAAAATATTCTATGAAAGTAAATGTAGAAAGATGCATAGGCTGTATGTCTTGCGAAGTATCTTGTAAAAAAGAACACAATCTTCCCGTTGGGCCCCGCAGAATGAGGGTTATACAGGTTGGACCATATTTTATTAAAAAAGGACAACTAAAAACGGTTTATCTTCCCATGAACTGTTTTCACTGCGACGATGCGGCATGCGTAAAAGCCTGTCCGACAGGTTCTATGCAGAAAAGAGCAGACGGTATCGTATTTAACGACCCTAATACCTGCATAGGCTGTAAATCTTGCATACACGCTTGTCCTTTCGGTTCTCCTCAGTTTAACGAAGCGACCGGAAAGGTAACGAAATGCGATTACTGCAAACACAGAATCGACGTCGGACTTTTACCTGCATGCGTAACTTTGTGTTCGACCGATGCATTATGGTTCGGTAATATAAACAGAATATCGACTATCGACAGAGAAAAGACCGCCAGAAAATTAACGGAACATTTATTCGGTTTTGTCGCTCCTAATCCAAGCCAAATGGGAACGTCTAATGCAAACGACACCGATAACGAGGTTAAAGTCGGATAATTAAATATTTGACTATATTTGTAAAAATATTAAAAATAAAACAAGGAGGTTATTTATGGCAGAGATACTAAAGTCTGGAACCGTGTATAATGCGCCTATAAGAGTCGATTATGTAAACGGAGACTTCGACAAGGCTGAAGAAGCATTAAAAAAAGAAAACGTTCATATTGTGGGAAGAAACGTCGCAAGCGTGACGCCTTACCATGCAACTATATTCGTAAGCTTAGAAGAAGAAGAAAAAGCTTTAAAGGCGATTAAAAAAGCAGGAATAAAAACATATCCCATAGAACCATATTTTTAAATTAACGTTAAACAATAACGGCCGTCAAACTATCGACGGCCGTTATTGTTTAAAAAAATAAAAACTTCATGCAAGATAAAAAAACGGTTAAAACATTACTTGATATTACCGCAGAAAATATTAAAAAAATTAAGGACGGCGAAATTATTTCCGTCGAAGATTCTCTCGGCAGAATAATATCGGAAGATATAATTCCTCAAAACGAAGTTCCTCCTTTTATAAGATCGGCCGTTGACGGTTTTGCGGTTATATCAAGCGATTTTTTAGAAAAAAAAATAAATAAATTCAGGGTAGAAAACCAAATAACCGCAGGTTATTCAAAAGAAATAAAACCGCTTAATTCTGGAGAAGCCGCCTTCGTAACTACGGGCGCTCCTATTCCTCCCAATGCAGACAGCGTGGTATTAATAGAAGACGTAGAAGAATATGCAGGCGGATATATGATTTACAAAAAGAAATTCGAAAAAGGTTCGTATATATCTCCCATAGGGGACGACATTAAGGCTGGAGAAATTCTTTTTGAGAAAGGTCATAGAATAAGATTCTGCGATATTGCCGCCCTATCCGGAATAGGAATGAGTTCGGTTTCCGTTTATAAAAAACCTTTGGTAGGAATATTGTCCGGAGGAAACGAACTAACGCCGCCGGGCAAAAAGTTAAAAACAAATAAAATATACGATATAAATACGACGGTTCTTAAGTCTTTAGTGTCGGATGCCGGAGGCGTACCTGAAGTAATAGGAGCGGTAGAAGACGACTTTGAAAAATTAACGCAAACTTTAAAAAAAAGCGACGAGTCTTCAAAATACGACCTTATTGTTTCTACCGGTGGAACGGGCGCCAGTTTTTTGGTTTTGGAAAATAAAGAGATAAAAAACTTTTACGACCTAGTTCCTTCCGCTATAGAAAAGACCGGAAAATTATTATTCCACGGAGTAAAATTAGTTCCGGGCAAGCCGACGTCGTTCGGCATGCTTAATAACGGCACGCCTATTTTTGCGCTTGCGGGCTGGCCTTATTCCGTTCTTATTACGTTCGACCTATTTGTAAGGCCTGTTATTCAAAGAATGTCTAACTATAAAGACCTATATAAAAGATACCCTTCCGTTAAAGCCGCTTTAAAAAATGATATAATAAAAGAAGAAGGCATAAGAAAATATTTTCAGGTTAAGTTAACTAAGAGCGGCGATTCTTTATATGCAGAAGTAATATCCGCTCCTAAACCTCCGTCCGCCGCAAGGTCATTAAGTCCAATGATAAAAGCCGACGGCAGTTTTGT
>JAJYJN010000007.1 GCA_021789455.1 bacterium
CTAAAGGTTTGAGGGAATCGTTCAGGTGAAAGGCGTATAATTTATTAAATCCTATTATCTTATCAAAGTATTTCATAAAATTATCGTAAGCGTCGGACGTTCTTATGTCGTATCCGGCGGCAAAAATATGGCAAGTATCTATACAAACGCCGAGTCTTTCAGAATTATTGGACAGTTTAATAATTTCGGCAATATGTTCCGGTTTGTAACCTATCTGGTTTCCCTGTCCGGCAGTAGTTTCTATTACTAAAATTACGTTTTTAAAATCCTTAGTTTTACTTAAAATTATATTCAAATTTTCGGCAATTTTATTAATAGTTTCTTCTTCCGTTAAATTTTTATTAGATCCGGGATGGAATATTAAATATTTAATGCCGAGCATACTGCATCTATTAATTTCGCAGATAAAGGCGTTCAACGACTTTTTCGTTATATCTTCGTCAGAACTTCCAAGATTTACCAGATATGAAAGGTGCGACAAAACTATTAATTTTTGAGCGGCTGCGCATTCTTTAAAATCTTTAATTTCATTGACATTCAATTCTTTAGCCTGCCATCTTAATTGGCTCTTGGTAAATATCTGTATAGCCGTCGAACCAGTATTTTCTGCGGAAATACAGGCATTTTTAAGTCCTCCGGCAACTGAAACGTGAGCGCCTAAAACCATATGCATAAATATATATAATCCTTTTTCGCAATTAATTTAAACTTGTTATCTATTATACCCCGGACGGATTATTTTTGTATGATATAATTAATATACAAACCGGAAAATAAATAAAATATTTTAAAATTCAGGAGGCAAAGTTTATGAAAGGCAGCGAAGAAATTATTAAAAGGCTTAATTTAAGGCTTGCAGAAGAGCTAACCGCTATAAATCAGTATATGGTTCATGCAGAAATGCTGGACAACTGGGGTTATGAAGAATTGCATAAAGAAGTAGAAAAAAGGGCTATAGACGAGATGAAACATGCCGAAAAATTAATAGGCAGGGTATTATTTCTCGAAGGAATACCGATTGTGTCTAATTACAATAAACTTCATATAGGGTCTAACGTCGAATTAATGCATAAAAACGACAGGGAAGCAGAAGAAGTCGCAATCAAAGCTTATAACGAAGATATAAAATTTGCCGCAGAAATAAAAGACAACGGCACTAAAGATTTATTGCAGTCGATTTTAGACGATGAAGAACAACATATAGACAGGCTTGAGGAGTATCTTGACCAGATAGAACAGATGGGGCTTCCCGTTTATCTTTCTACATTTCGGAAATAATATAATATTTTAATGCAAGGAGACTTTGTATGGAGTACGTTAATTTGGGGAATACAGGACTAAAAGTATCGAGGCTTTGCTTAGGAACGATGACTTTTGGGTTTAAGTTCAGGAATATAGGCGCGGTAGGGCAGGAAGACGCTAATGCAATGGTTAAAAAAGCATATGAATCGGGAATAAATTTTTTCGATACGGCGGATATGTATTCGTTCGGAGAGTCCGAAGAGATACTAGGCAATGCATTAAAAATCTTAAACGTTCCAAGAGAAAAATTCGTTATCGCGACGAAAGTTCGTTCGCCGCTTAGCGAAGCGGCGATGAACGGCACGGGAGACGTAAATAATGCCGGTCTTTCCAGAAAACATATTATAGAGGCGTGCAATAACAGCTTAAAAAGATTAAAAACCGATTATATCGACCTTTATCAGGTTCACGGCTGGGATCTGTCCTGCGGATTGGAAGAAACTCTCGAAGCCCTGAACGATTTAGTAAGGCAGGGCAAGGTTCTCTATCTCGGCGTTTCAAACTGGACGGCACGGCATATTATGAAAGCATTATACTTGGCAAAAGCGAAGAATTACGCAAACTTTGTTTCTCTTCAGGCATATTATTCTCTTGCCGCACGCGATTTAGAACATGAGCTTCTGCCTTTATGCAATGAAGAAGGTCTTGGGGTGCTTACATGGTCTCCTTTATCCGGCGGTTTTTTAACGGGAAAATATACAAGGCAAAATCAAAAGCCGTCAGGCGCAAGAAGAAGCGAATTTAATTTTCCTCCTATTGATGAAAGGGGATTTGATGCGATAGACGTATTGACGGGCATATCGAAAAGTAAAAACGTAACGATTGCTCAATTATCCCTTGCCTGGCTTTTGGCTCAAAAAGGCGTTACGTCGGTTATTGTAGGTGCCAACAAGATGTCTCAGCTTGAAGACAATTTAGGTTCCGTAAAGATTAATTTAACGGAAGATGAAATTTCCAAACTGTCGAACGTTACTATGCCGAAAAAATTATATCCGCAATGGATGGTAGAATGGCAGAATAACAGAAAATCATTAAATCCGGACGAATTAAAATAAAATTGCGGCAATGCCGGAATTCAATTCCGGCATTGTATTAAAAGTGAGAATTTTACTGCAAAATAAAAGGAGTTTCTTTAGTAACTAATTTAGTAAGCGAAAAATCGCCGGGACCCATAATAAATATGCTTAAAGCGATTACAAATTCCGTTAATGCATATTCGTATCCGTTGGCCATTATGTTGAAACCGTTAGGCAGGTGCAGTAAAAATATGGCGCCCAGCATTACGAGCATAATGTTTATAGCGCCGATTCTTGTTAAAACTCCGCTAATCATTGCAAGACTGCCGGTAGTTTCTGCAATTCCTACAAGAACGGCAATTGCGATAGGGAAATGCATGTATCCGGCAAATCCTTTAACTCCGGGTCCGTCAAACCAGTCGAAAAGAATTCCCGTTCCATGATAGAAAAAGCTAAGGAATAACACAAATCTTAAAAAGAATAATGTAACAGATTCTTTTTTCATAATAATTCCTCCGTTTAAAAATTTAAAGTTAGTTAAATAACTTAATGTAAATATGTTATGTAATAATGATATTCTATTAAATAAAAATCGTCAATCAGGGATTTTTTTATTATTAAGTATAATAAAAGATACTTAATTGACATTTTATATTAGAAAATGGTATTATTTTATATTATGGAAAACGAAACCAATAAGAACTATTGTCCAGCGCAGGAAGCTTTTAAAGTACTTGCAAACAAGTGGTCTTTGATGATAATTAAAGAACTTTCAAGCGAAAAAATGAGATTTAACGCAATTAAAAAAAAGATAGATGGAATTTCCTCGCGCGAACTTTCAAAAAGGCTGGAAGTTTTGGAGCAAATAGGCGCAATAAACAGAAAAATCATTTCTATTAAACCTATAATGGTGGAATACAGTCTTACCGAAGCCGGCAATGAACTTACCGATGCTATTGAAATACTGCACGATTGGACGATTAAAAATAAAAAGAATATCAAACAGATCGAAAAATCAGCCCACATTTAAGTATATAAAAAGTACCAAGTATTTTTAAAATCCCTGATTGACAATATATACGTAGAAACATTATATTATTATTAAGGATAAAATTTTATAAACATTAAATTAACTTAATTTAATTAAGGAGGTATTTATTATGCCCAGATTAGTCAAGCACGAAAAGAAACTGCCTATTGCAATCGAAGAAAAAGACGCAAAATTTCCTATTTATGTATGCGCATGCGGTTTATCAAAGAATTTTCCGTTTTGCGACGGTTCGCACGACCATACGAAGGACGAATCCGATAACGGAGTTTATGTTTATGAAGGAGAAAAAAGAGTTAAACTATAATTAGTAATCATTAAAACCATTCTACTGCAATATATAATATAAAAATGTGTCAGGTTTTATTTTACGCATACGAAAATAAATTATTAACGATAAAAGATTTTAAGTAAAATTAATCTGACGCATTTTTATATTCCCTGCCTTTAAATGATTTTGTTGAATAACCGCTTTCATATATGTTATTCTATACGCAATCAAATTTAACTATTAAATAAATTAAATAAGCATCAATCAATATAATTAATAAAAATGAAAGAAAATTTAAAAGCGGACGGAGTCAGGGTTCGTTTTGCGCCGAGTCCTACGGGGAATTTACACATAGGAGGGGTGAGGACAGCCTTTTTTAATTATATTTTTGCCCTAAAATACGGCGGTGAATTTATCCTAAGAATAGACGATACGGATAGAGCGAGAAGCAAAAAAGAGTATGAAACCGAAATTATTAAAGATTTAAATTGGTTTGGAATTAAATACGACGGTTTTTACAGGCAGTCCGAAAGGACGAAGGTTTACGAAAAATATCTTGAAGTTCTGAAAGAAAAAGACCTTATATATGAATGCTTTTGCACCGAAAAAGAAATTTTAATGTCCAAAGAAATTGCCGTTAAGTCAAAAAAACCTTATATATATAACGGCAGATGCGCAAATCTTTCAAGCTACGAAAAAGAAAAATTAAGCGGTCAGTTTAAAGAACGGGGCATATATCCGTCAATTCGTTTAAATATAGCCAAAGTTTTAAAAGCGGGAGGAAATTTTAAAGCCGTAGAATTTGAAGACGCCGTTCACGGACTGCTTTCGTTTAATCCGAAACTTATAGGCGATTTTATTTTAAAAACGGAGCATAACAGGTTTACGTATAATTTCGCCTCTATAATAGACGATTACGATATCGGAATAACCCACGTAATAAGGGGCGAAGACCATATAAGCAATACGCCTAAACAGATTTTAATTCTTAACGCTTTAGATAAAATCCCGCCTGTTTTTGCGCATATTTCACTTTTGTACGGAAAAGACGGCAAAATTATGTCGAAAAGAGATGCGGCGGCAAATATCGAATATTATAAGAAAGAAGGCTATCTTCCCGAAGCGATATTAAATTACCTTGCGGTAACCGGCAATACTTTTACCGTCCGTCAATTTGAAAACGGCAAAGAAAAAATATCGGAAAAAGAGATATTTTCCGATATTTTAGAAATTGCGGAGCTTTTTGACATAAAAAAAGTAAGGGGTTCCAGCGCAATCTTTAGCGAAGAAAAATTAAAACACATAAACGAAAAATGGCTGCAGAGTATAAAAACCGAAAGATTGATAAAGATTTTAATCGAAAAATTTAATTCGGAAGAAACGCTTAAAAAACTACAAGAATCTTACGGAGAAACAGTATTCGTCGAAATAATAGATTTTTTAAAAAACGAGTTTAAGACCGTTAAAGAAATTTTAGCCGCAATTAAGATATTTTTTGAAGATTTTAAGACAGAAACGCAGGAAATTAAATATGATATTAAATTAAAAGAAACGCTTTTAGATAATCTTCAAAAAATAAAATCCGATAAATTCGACGAAAATGCAATAAAAAATGCCGTTAAAGAATCTGTTTCCGAAAGCGGCAAAACCTTAAAAGACTGCTATGAAACGTTAAGGCTTTGCATAACAGGACGGCCGGACGGCCCGTCAATTCTTAAAATTATAAAATTTATGGGCAGGGAAAGAACGCTTAAAAGGCTATATGGGAGGCAATAATTGGATCCGTTAAAAAGATTTCATAACGAAGACTGGCATACGCCGGAAGGCAGATTGATAAGAGAATTCGTATTTGGAATTAACGACGGTTTAGTTACTACGGTCGGTTTTATAGCCGGCGTCACCGGCGCATTGATAAACTTAAAAATTGTTTTAATGTCCGGCGCCGCGGAAATCGTCGCAGGTACAGTTTCGATGTTTTTTGGAGCTTATCTTGCCACAAAATCGCAGAACGAATTTTACCAGAAAGAAATCAACAGGGAGATAAGGGAAATTAAAGAAAATCCGGAACATGAAATTGAAGAAATATATGAAATATACCAAGATAAAGGATTTACGGTAGAAGAAATAAAGCCTATAGTTAAAAAACTTATGTCGGATAAAAAAATACTGCTTGATTTTATGGTTCAGGACGAACTTGGGATAAGCAAAGATTACTATGAAAACCCGATAAAAATAGCATCATATACCGGATTATCTTTTTTAGCAGGCGGTATTCCGCCTCTGTTGCCTTTTTTCTTTATTAAACATTCATTAACGGCAGTTTCCGTTTCAATTATTTTTACCGTCGTCGTTCTTGCCTTTACCGGACTTGCCAAAGCAAAAGTAACTAAGACAGGCAGATTAAAAAGCGCTTCCGAAATGGTTTTGATAGGCGGAGCCGCCGCCGCCGCAGGGTTTATTTGCGGAAAGCTTATAGCATTAATGTGAAAGAATATAATTGTTTCACGTGAAACAATTATATTCTTAAAATTAAACGAGAATAAATTGGAATTAAATTTAATTAATGATATAATTATTCCGTAATTTTTTGATTATATATATAAATGATGTTTGCGGGTTAATTTTATGTCAAAAGTAGTATGTATTTCAAATCAGAAAGGCGGAGTGGGCAAAACTACTACCGCTGTTAATATTGCCGCATGCTTATCTGCATACGAGAAAAAGGTGCTGCTGATAGATGCGGACCCTCAGGCGAATGCCACAAGCGGGTTAAACATTTCCGCCGATAACGGAAAACCTACCGTTTATGAATGTCTTGCAGGCACGGCCGAAGTAGTCGATGCAGTTTATCGTACGCAGATGAAAAATCTTTATTTAATGCCCGCAAATTCAGACCTTGCCGGCATAGAGGTAGAACTCGTAAACGTTAAGGAAAGAGAGTATTTTTTTAAAAAAAATATTATAAATAAAATAAAAGACGATTATGATTATATTTTTATCGATACCCCGCCTTCTTTAGGGCTTTTGACTATTAATGCACTGACCGCTTCGGACAGCGTTTTAATTCCTATGCAGTGCGAGTACTATTCTTTAGAAGGGATATCTCGGCTTATGCAGACTATAAAATTAGTCAATCAAAGATTAAACAAAAATTTATGCGTAGAAGGGGTTTTGTTTACTATGTTCGACGGAAGAGCCAACCTTACAAATCAAATCGTAAGCGAAGTTAAAAAATATTTCGGAAAGAAAATTTACGAAAACGTTATACCGAGAAACGTAAAACTTCCGGAAAGTTCCAGTTTCGGAAAGCCCATAATTCTATACGACATAAATTCAAAAGGTGCGGTTTACTATCTAGAACTTACAAAAGAGTTTTTATCTAAAGCGGCATAAACTTAAATAAGGACTAATAATATGGAAGAAAAAGCAAAACATATTAAAAAAAATGTGCTGGGCAGAGGGCTCGGGGCGCTGTTAACCGATTTCAACATAAAAGAGAATATGCCCGGTATAGACGATAAGTTTTCCGTTTTTGAAATAGAAATAGATAAAATTAATACCGGCGTATATCAGCCAAGGCAGTATTTCGATAAAGATAAGCTTGTCGAGTTGAAAAACTCGATTAAAGAAAACGGCATAATTCAGCCTTTAATAGTTGCGAAATCTAAAAAAGAAGGCGGATACGATTTAATAGCCGGAGAAAGGAGATACAGAGCCGCCGTTGAGCTTGCGTTTAAAAAAGTTCCGGCAATCATTAAAGACATTTCCGGTGCGGCGGCACTTGAAATTGCATTAATAGAAAACATACAGAGACAGGATTTAAACGTCATTGAAGAAGCAAACTGTTATATGCGGCTTATAGAAGAATACAAGCTTACGCATGAAGAACTTGCGGCGAAAGTCGGGAAAGACAGGGCTACTATTACCAATATGCTGAGGCTTCTTTCCCTGCCCGATGAAGTCAAAAAAGAGCTTATTTACGGGAAAATAACTCCTTCGCATGCAAGAAATCTTGTAGGGTTGTCCGACGATGAAGCCGGCATGCTGTTAAATACGATTTCCGGCGAAAAATTAAACGTAAGGGAAACGGAGCGCAAGGTCAGAGAGCTTAAATCAAAAAATAAAGAAAAGAAGCCGACAAAGGATATATCGGTATCATATCAGATTAAAGGTTATGAAGAAGAACTGCTTGAAAAACTTCAGACTAAAGTTAAAATTAATTATAAGAGCAAAGGAAGCGAGCTTAAAGGCAGAATAGAAATAGAATTTTATTCGGGCGAAGAGCTTGAAAGAATTATAGAATTTATAAATAAAAATTGATATAATAATAAAAATATAAAATATAAACATCGTATGCCAGAATTAGTCATTACTTGGCAGGGGCTTTTATTTGAAGCCGTCTCGTTTTTAATTTTTACTTATCTTTTAAACCTTTTTTTGTTTAAACCTATAAGAAAAATTCTTAAAGAACGGGAAACCATTTTATCCACCCATAAAGACGGCAAAGAAAATTTCGAAGATTTAACTAAAAAATTATATGAATCTGCCGAGCAGGAAAAAAATAAATTAAAAATAGAATTAAACGGTATTCGCGAATCTTACAAAAAAGAAGGTTTAGCCGAAGCGCATAGAATAATTGCCGAAGCCAGAAAAAAAGCGTCGGAAAATTTAACCGAGGCGCTTAAAAACTTCGATAAAGAAAAAAACGATTTAATAAAAGATTATATGTTGAAATCCGAAGAAATTGCCGATTTAATATCAAAAAAAATTATAAATTTATGAATATCGAAATCTTCTGGCGAATATTCGATACTATTATACTTGCTGTAGGAATAGCTTATATTTATATTAAATACGGCATAACATTTCTGGGCGGCAGGCGGCACGACATAGAATCCCATCTCGAAAAAGCCAAGGAATATGAAAAAAAAGCTAAAGAGATATATCAAGAGGCTAAAGCCGAACTTGAGAAAGCAAGAAAAGAGATGCGTGAAATTAGAGAAGACGCAATAAAAGAAGCGGCAGCGGAAAAAAATTTGATCATTAAAAACGCCGAAATGACCGCCGATAAAATCGTCAATGCTTATTTAGAACATGCAAAAGCCGAAATAGACAATCACAGGAAAAAGCTTCTGGAAGAAATGATAGGCAAGTCTTTTCAAACCGCAAACGAAAAGATAAAAAAGAAGATAGAATCCGACAGCGATAATAAATTAAACGAAAATTTTCTTAAAGCACAAGAGGAAGGATTTGCAAGACAGTCAGATAAGTAAGCGCTATAGTTCGGCTCTATTCGACGTAGCCGCAAATTTTCACATAGTCGATGAAATTTTTAACGACTTCAATAAGTTTATTAATTTTTGTTACGAAAAGCTATGCCTTAAAGAATTTATTTCGCAGACATACATAGATAAACAGGAAAGATTTGAAGTTATAAAATTACTGAGCAAAGAACTTTCTTTTAACGAGTATTTTATAAATTTCCTTCATTTTTTAATAGAACAGGAAAGAATAGAGTATCTTCCTAAAATTTTTACGGAATATTCAAATCTGCGCGATAACCGCAATAATATATTGAAAGTAAAAGTTATTTCCGCAAAAGAACTAAAACCGGAAGAAAAAAGCAAACTTATCGCGATAATAGAAAAAGCGCTAAAAAAAACCGTATCTATTAAGTCCGAAATAGACGAAAATATCGTAGGCGGTTACATTATAAATATAGATAACGTTTTATACGATTCAAGCATAAAAACCCGTTTAGATAATTTTTATAAATACTTAAAGCGAGGAGCGATTATTAATGGCAATTAAGCCTTCGGAAATTACCGATATTATAAAAAGCAAGATAGAATCTTATACTAAAAGCATCGATATCAGCGAAGTAGGCGTGGTTTTATCTGTCGGCGACGGCGTTGCGAGAATATACGGCATTAAAAATGCGGTTATAGGAGAAATGCTTGAATTCACCCCCGACGTTTACGGATATGTTTTAAATCTCGAAGAAGATAATGCCGGCGTTATCGTTCTCGGCGAAGAATTTTTGGTAAAAGAAGGAGATACGGTCAAAAGAACCGGAAAAATTGCCGAAGTTCCCGTAGGCAAAGGAATTATAGGGCGAGTTTTAGACGGACTAGGAAGGCCTATAGATGGAAAAAGTCCGGTGCAGGCCGAAAAATACTATAATATAGAAAAAAAAGCACCCGGAATAGTCCAGAGGCAGAAAGTTAACGAACCTTTATATACCGGTATAAAAGTTATCGATTCATTAATACCTATCGGAAAAGGACAGAGAGAGCTTATCATCGGTGACAGGCAGACCGGCAAGACCGCTATAGCAATCGATACTATATTAAATCAGAAAGATTCCGGAGTTTACTGTATATACGTCGGAATAGGGCAGAAACAGTCTAGTATTTCGTTTATTTACGACCGCCTTATGAGTTCAGGCGCAATGGAATATACCACTATAATAGCGGCTAACGCAAGCGACCCTGCGGCATTGCAATATTTTGCTCCTTATACCGGAGCCACTATGGGCGAATATTTTAGAGACAACGGTATGCACTGCTTAATAATTTACGACGATTTATCAAAACATGCGGTAGCATACAGAGAACTTTCGCTGCTCTTAAGAAGACCGCCCGGCAGGGAAGCATATCCGGGCGACGTTTTTTATTTGCATTCAAGACTGCTCGAAAGAGCGGCAAAATTAAATCATGCCCATGGCGGAGGGTCGCTCACCGCTTTGCCGATAATTGAAACGCAGGCGGGAGACGTATCGGCTTATATTCCGACCAACGTCATATCGATTACCGACGGGCAGATTTTTTTAGAAACCGACCTGTTTTATGCGGGAACGAGACCCGCCGTCAACGCGGGGCTTTCAGTTTCGAGAGTTGGAGGAGACGCACAAATTAAAGCTATGAAACAGGTTTCCGGAGGTTTAAGGCTTTCGCTTGCTCAATACAGGGAACTGGCGGCATTTTCGCAGTTCGGCGCCGACCTTGATAAAACTACGCAGGAAATGCTTATGCGGGGCAGAATGATGTCCGAACTTCTTAAACAGCCCCAGTATAGTCCGATGCCGGTCGAGAAAGAGGTCGTTATACTGTTTGCCGCAAATAGCGGCTATCTGCAGGATTATAAACTTACGTCTATAAAAAAATATGAAGAAGAACTGCTTTACTATATAGAAAATAATTATCCAGAAATATATTCCGATATCAGAGAAAAAAAATCTATTGACGATACTCTAAAAACAAAGATTTTAACGGCATTGGACAATTTTAAAAAAATTTTCGTAGAAGACTGATAATTTATGCCTAATTTAAAATCTATAAAAAGAAAAATCTCCAGCATTAAAAATACGAGGCAGATTACTAAGGCTATGAAAATGGTTGCCGGTTCAAAGTTCAAAAAAAATCAGGCGGCTATGAACGAATATAAAGCTTATGCATCGATTTACGACAATGTTGTCGATAACATTAAAAACAATAGCGTACTGCGTCTTCATTCTTTTTACGGAAAAAATGAGGGAAATGCCGGCAGAAATATCGGAATAGTAATAATCTCTACAGACAGGGGTCTTTGCGGTTCTTTCAATATAAATCTGTTTAGACTATTTAAAGAAGAAATTAAAAGCAAAGGATTAGATGAAGGCAAAATAAAATTATATGTTCTGGGCAAAAAAGCGTATGATTTTTTTAAAAAAAATAACTATAATATTGTTTTCGGAATGTTATATTCGGACGGCGATTCAATAATGAATATTACGGAGCTTTTATGCGATACCGTTATAAAAGATTTTAAAAATAAGGAGATAGACGGAGTTTATATAATATCGAACCGTTATATTTCTACCATTCAGCAGAGGGCATATTCGGAAAAACTTCTGCCTTTTGAAGCCGCAGACGGGAATAAATCCAGTAAAAGCGGGGGCTATTTAATAGAAGAAACCGTCGATTATGAAAATGAAGTAATCGATAAAATTTTTAATAATTATTTTCGGACTAAAATTTATTATAAAATTTTGGAATCTTTTGCCGGAGAGCAGGCGTCGAGAATGAACGCAATGGATAATGCTACGAGGAATGCAGGAAAATTAATAAATAAACTGACGATAGCTTATAACAAAGCCAGACAGACGGCGGTCACCCTCGAAATTTTAGATATTATAAACGGAGTTAACGCGGTAAAATAAATTTTTAATTTTTAAATTATCGGGAGAATTTATACATGAATGAAGGTTATGTTGCCCAGGTAGTCGGCCCGGTTATAGACGTCAAGTTTGAAAATAAAAAACTGCCGCCTATTTTCAATGCGCTGTATTTGACTAATCCTGCTATAAACGATAAAGAAAACAATTTAGTTTTGGAAGTAACCCAGCATCTGGGCGAAGATATGGTCAGGTGCATAGCTTTAGATTCTACGGACGGCTTGTCGCGCGGAATAAAAGTAACGGATACGGGAAACAAGATAACCGTTCCGGTAGGAAGAGAAGTACTGGGCAGAATATTCAACGTAGTGGGAGAACCGGTCGACGAACTGCCGGAAGCTCATTTTAAATCCAGGCTTCCTATACACAGACCCGCTCCGACTTTTGAAGAACAGTCCACAAACGTGGAAATATTAGAAACCGGCATTAAAGTTATAGACCTGCTGGAGCCATACTTAAAGGGCGGTAAGGCGGGGTTGTTCGGCGGAGCCGGGGTTGGCAAAACAGTTTTAGTCATGGAACTTATTCACAATATCGCAATAGAGCATGGGGGTTTTTCCGTATTTGCAGGCGTCGGAGAAAGAACGAGGGAAGGAACAGACCTTTGGACGGAGATGAAAGAATCGAAAGTTTTGGATAAAGCGGTACTTGTTTACGGACAGATGAACGAACCGCCCGGGGCAAGGGCAAGGGTTGCGCTGTCCGCTCTTACTATGGCCGAATATTTCAGGGACGAAGAAAGACAGGATGTATTAGTTTTTATAGATAATATTTTCAGGTTTGCGCAGGCAAATTCGGAAATAAGCGCGCTTCTCGGAAGAATACCTTCCGCAGTCGGCTACCAACCTACTCTTGCGACGGATATGGGCGAACTTCAGGAAAGAATAACAAGCACAAAAAAAGGCTCTATTACTTCAGTTCAAGCGGTTTACGTTCCGGCGGACGATTTGACCGACCCTGCTCCGGCGACTACCTTTGCCCATTTAGACGCGACTACGGTTCTTTCCAGACAGATAGTCGATCTTGGCATTTACCCGGCGGTTGATCCGCTCGATTCTACGTCAAGGGCGTTAGACGCAAACATTATAGGCGAAGAACATTATGCCGTAGCGAGAAGAGTTCAGGCCGTCCTTCAGAAATATAAAGAACTACAGGATATAATAGCGATCCTCGGCATGGACGAACTTTCGGAAGAAGATAAGCTGATAGTAAACAGGGCAAGAAGAATACAGAGATTTCTTTCCCAGCCTTTTTTTGTAGCGGAAGTTTTTACCGGTTTTCCCGGAAGATACGTACCTTTAAAAGAAACGATACGCGGTTTTAAAGAAATTTTAGACGGCAAACACGATGAACTGCCGGAGCAGGCTTTTTATATGGCCGGCACTATAGACGAAGTAATAGAAAAAGCTAAAGAATTAGGTAAATAAATCTTGTTAAAATTAAAAATAGCGGATAAAAAAAAGCTGATTTTTGAAGGCGAAACGGATTTTTGCGAACTTCCCGCGCAGTCAGGCATAGAAGGGGTTATGCCTAAACACGTTAATTTTATATCTAACTTAGTGAAGGGCTTAATAAAATACAAAACGGACGGAACTATTAAAGAAATTGAAGTTTTAAGCGGCGGATTTGCGGAAGTAAGCAACGATAACGTAAATATTTTATTAGATTCCTGATTGATATTTTGATTTAAAAATATTAATATATTAAACTTATAAGAAAAGTTAATCTTAAAAAATAAAATATGATAGACATAAAGCTCATAAGGGAACAGAAAGAATACGTTAAAAAGGAAATGGAAAAACTTTTTGTTTCCGTTCCCATAGACGAAATTTTTGAATTAGACGAAGTTAAAAGGAAACTTTTATACGATTCGGAAAATTTAAGGAATACAAGAAAAACGCTTTCAAAAGAAATAGCTTCGGAAAAAAATGCAGAAGTCGTTTTAATTAAAAAAGAAGAAGTAAAAAAGATAAACGAACTGATTAAAGTTCAAGAAGACGAGTTAAATGCCGTAGAAGAAAGGCTTAATTCGCTTATGCTTAACGTGCCTAATATTCCCGATCCGGAAGTGCCCGTCGGAAAAGACGATTCCGAAAACACTCCCATAGCATATTTTAACGAAAAGAAAAAATTTGAATTTGAACCCAAAACTCATTACGATATCGGCGAAAAAAGAGATTTAATAGACTTCGAAAGGGGAGTTAAAATTTCCGGTACCCGTTTTTACGTTTTAAAAAAGGGATTGGCAAAACTTCAAAGGGCGCTGATTAATTTTATGCTTGATACCCATGTAAATTATCACGATTACGAAGAAGTGTATCCGCCGTTCATGGTAAACGAAGAATGCCTGACCGGAACGGGGCAGCTTCCCAAGTTTTCCGATAATCTTTATAAGGACGAAGATTCCGGAATGTGGTTCGTTCCGACGGCAGAAGTTCCGGTAACAAATATGTATAGGAACGAAATACTGCCGATGGATAAGCTTCCTATAAAACATGCGGCTTATACGGCTTGTTTTAGAAAAGAGCAGCTTTCCGCAGGCAAGGACACCAAGGGTATAAAGCGCGGCCATCAGTTCGACAAGGTCGAACTTGTAAAGATTGTTGCGCCGGAAACTGCAAAGGAAGAATTATCAAGCTTAATAGCCGACGCACAGGACATATTAAACAGATTGGATCTGCCGCACAGGTTAATCAGAATCTGTACCGGAGATTTGAGTTTTACCGCAAGCGAAAAATTCGATATAGAAGTTTATGCACCCGGCATAAACGAGTGGCTTGAAGTCAGTTCATGTTCTAATTTTGGCACTTTTCAGGCAAGACGCGCAAATATAAAATTTAAAAGAGATAACAGCTCCAAAGCGGAATTTGTTTCTACTTTAAACGGTTCAGGACTTGCGCTTCCCAGGGTAATGATAGCGATAATAGAAAATTACCAGACTAAAGACGGTTTTATAAAAGTTCCGGACGTTTTGAAGCCTTATTTTGGAACGGAAGAATTTATTTAAATATGCCGAGCCGTAAAAAGACAATATGGGGAGTTTTGATCGTATTTTTTTCGATTTATTCACTGCTATCTCTTTATTCATACAATATAGTCGAGCAAACCTTTAATTCCTATTCTATTTCTACGGTTCACAAAGCAAATTGGGGGGGCTATTTCGGCGGAGTCCTTTCTAATTTTTTGCTTCAATTATTTGGATTTAATACTTTTTTAATAATTTTTTTTATTTTGTCGGTCGGGGTTGTTTTGCTGTTGAACAAAACTATTGCAAAAAGATTTTATGCAGGAATTTTGCTTTCCGTCTTAGCCTTATCCGTTATGCTTTACCGCTTATTTCCAAAGATATCGTATCACGGCTTTATGATGTCCGGCGGAGGACTTATAGGCAGAGGAATTTACGGCTTTATTTTTAAATTTTTCGGTTTTGCGGGCGCCGTAATAATTATATTCTTGCTTTTTCTGTCGGCATTCTATATTTTTTTTAAGAAAATAGACTTTAAACGTGTCGCTGAATATTATAATAAAATAAATTCCAAGAAAATTAAATTTTCCGACTTTAAATCCTTCCGGTTAAAAATAGCCTCATTTTTTAATTTCATAAAATTAAGGTTTGAAAAAAGAAAGGGGCTTAAAAAGAGACAAAAAAGTTTCGTAATGAATAAAGAATTATTTGGAGGCACAAGGGAAGAGCTTATAAGCGATTTGGAAAAAAAAGAAGAAAAGGCGGAAACGGTTCAGCCTGTACGCATAGAAGAAAAACCGGCGACCTTCGACTTTATAGGCGATAGGGATTCAAAAATACCGCCTATATCTTTAATACAGGAGGACGGGGCTGCAAAAGATTTGCAGAAAGCCGACAAGCAGTCTTTGCTTGTTAATGCAACTCTTATAGAAAAGAAGCTTATGGATTTCGGGGTTAGGGGAAAAGTTACCGGCATAAATCCAGGTCCGGTAATAACAATGTACGAATTTGAACCGGCCAGCGGCATTAAAATCGGAAGAATTTTGACGCTTTCCGAAGATTTGACTATGGCGTTGAAATCTAAACCGGTAAGGATAACCGGAGTAATAGAAGGAAAATCGGCGGTAGGAATCGAAGTTCCAAATAATAAAAGGGAAACCGTATTGTTTTCCGAAATTATCAATTCCAAAGAATTTGCAGATTCAAAGTCTATGCTCACTATAGTACTGGGAAAAGATACAACCGGAAAAATTATTGTGTTTGATTTAGCAAAAGCTCCGCATTTGCTTATAGCCGGAGCTACCGGCGCAGGGAAAAGCGTTTTTATCAATACGCTCATTATGAGCCTTATTTTTAAAGCAACCCACGAAGAACTTAATTTTTTAATGATAGACCCTAAAAGATTAGAACTGGCGCCTTTTGAAAATCTTCCGCATTTAATAAGCGACGTAGTATATGATCCGAAAAAAGCAGGCGTAGCATTAAAGTGGGCTGTTTCTGAAATGGAATCCAGATACAAAAGAATGCAGTCGGAAAAGGTTAAAAACATAGAACAGTTCAACGAAAAATACAGGAAGCAGGGCTTAAAGCCTATGCCTTATTTGGTCGTGATAATAGACGAGTTAAGCGATTTAATGCTTACAAGTCCGAAGGACGTTGAAACGTCTATAATAAGGCTTTCGCAAATGGCAAGGGCATGCGGAATACATTTGGTAATAGCTACGCAAAGGCCTTCCGTAAACGTAGTAACCGGCGTTATTAAAGCAAATATGCCTTCGCGCATATCTTTTTTAGTTTCGTCGAAAGTAGATTCAAGGACGATATTAGATTCAAACGGCGCCGAGGAACTGCTGGGAAACGGAGATATGCTGTTTATGCCGCCTGGACAGGGAAGGCTCATAAGAATTCACGGTTCATATATATCTGAAGACGAAATTAAAAAAGCGATAAAATTTATAGAAGAAAAAAACTTTCCGTCGCAGAAAAACGAAATGCTAATAAATGAGTTTGACAATAACGGTAATTTTGATAGAATAATTACGGACGACCCTGACGACGAGATATATAACGAGGTGCTTAGCCTTGTCCAATCCGAAGAAGAAAGAGAAAATATTTCGATTTCTTACGTCCAGAGAAGATTCAGGATAGGTTTTAACAGAGCGGCCAGAATAATAGAAAAAATGCAGAATGAAGGAATTTTGACTAAAAAAAGGAGACAGGGAAAATGAAAGCCAAATTTTTAAAATTATTTATATTTTTTTTAGTTTTGCAATCTTTTATTACGCTATATTTTACAGGCAAATCTTATGCCGAATCTAATAATACGGTTAATAAAATAGAGGCAAAATATAAAAACGTTTATTCAATAGCGGCATATTTTTATCAAAAGGAAGAGATACCCGGTTATTCTCAAAATATGGCGTTTAAGGGATATTTTTATTATAAAAGACATAAAGGAATGGCATGGATTTATGAATACCCTTTTCATAAAAGGCAGGTTTTAAAAAACGGCAGACTTTATATCGTCAATAAAAATATGAGAAAAGTAACGGTAATAAACGTAAGCGGCGAAAGAGGAGGATTTCCGCCTAACGTCGTAGAAGTAATCGGAAACCTTACCCATTATTTTAAGGTAATAAGCGTATTTAAAAAGTCCTCATTAAACGAAATAATACTTGTTTTAAAACCTATAAAAATGCAGAGGGCTAAAAAAATATACGTCGGTTTCGGTTCCGGAAATTTAAAAATAAAATATTTAAAAATTATTACTTATCAGGGACAGACGATTATTTTTAAATATAAAAACGTTAAATTTAACGGCAGTATAAAAGATAAAATTTTCAGCGTTAATTTTCCGTCGTATTATAAAATAATTAAAGCAAATTAACGAAAATTAAATATCATTTTAATAATAAAAGGAGAATATCGTGCCTTCTTTCGATATAGCGTCAAAAGCCGATATGCAGGAAGTCGACAATGCAATTAATCAGGCTATAAAAGAAATAACCGGCAGATACGATTTTAAAGGAACCAAAAGCGAAATTAAGCGCCAGGATAACATCATTACTCTTTTGGGCGACGACGATTACAAACTGACCGCCGTTATAGATATATTAAAAGGCAAACTTATAAAACGCGGAGTTTCCGTTAAATTTTTGGATTTTAAGAAAAAAGAGGAAGCGTCCAAAGGAATGATGCGGCAGGAAGTAGAAATTAAAGAAGGAGTCGATAAAGAGTCTTCAAAGAAAATTATACAGGAAATAAAAAAAATAGCGCCCAAAGCAGGAGTTGAAAACCTTAAAGACCATCTGCGCGTCAATTCAAAATCTAAGGACGAGCTTCAAAATATTATTGCCCATTTAAAAGCTTTTCCGATAGATATAGAATTGATATATATTAATTTCAGGGATTAAATTTAATGGTTATTTTTTAAGCAATATCTTTTTTATTGCATATTTTTTATACAAAATATATAAATAATTTTATGATACAGGCTTTAATATAGTTTGATTTGCTTATAAGTTTATTTACGGCATATTTTTTGCTTTAAATTTTAAAAGGGAGGAATAATGAAAAAAATTGAGGCTATATTTAAACCCTTTAAACTCGACGACGTTAAAGAGTCTCTAAGTAAAATAGGAATACAGGGATTGACCGTAACGGAGGTTAAGGGATACGGCAGACAGAAAGGGCATACCGAACTTTACAGGGGAGCCGAATATGTCGTAGATTTTATACCTAAAGTCAAAATAGAAGTCGTAGTTCCCGACGACAGGCTTGCAGTCGTAATAGAGACTATTACGACAAGCGCAAAAACCGGCAGAATAGGAGACGGAAAGATATTCGTATCGTCAGTCGAAGATGCCATAAGAATAAGAACGGGCGAAAGAGGCGACGAAGCGTTATAGTTGTGATAGTGCCGGAATTAAATTCCGGCACTATAATATAATAATAATTAATTTTAATTTTTTGGAGGAGAAATGACCGAAAACGAAGTTATGCAGTTTATTAAAGAGCAGGAGGTGCAGTTCATAGACGTAAAGTTTTGCGACCTTCTGGGGACTTGGCAGCATTTTACGGTACCGGTAAGCGAATTTTCAAAAGATACTTTTAAAGACGGCTTTGGATTTGACGGTTCAAGCATCAGGGGATGGCAGGCGATAGACGCATCCGATATGCTTATGATACCCGACCCTTCCAGTGCCGTTATAGATAACTTTATAGAAGCAAAAACCCTGTCTTTGATATGCAATATAAAGGATCCGGTTACCGGAAAGTTTTACGACAGGGACCCGCGCTATATTGCCAAGAAAGCCGAAGAATACTTAAAATCTACCGGCATTGCCGATACGGCTTATTTCGGACCTGAAGCGGAATTTTTTATTTTCGACGATATAAGATACGACCAGACGTCAAACAGCGGATATTACTATATAGATTCTGAAGAAGGCACTTGGAATACCGGAAGGGACGAAATGCCGAATCTCGGCCATAAACCCAGGCATAAAGAAGGTTATTTTCCTGCTTCTCCTATAGACAGCCAAACCGATATCAGAAACGAAATGGCTCTTGAACTTCAGAACGTAGGAATCAGGGTCGAAGCGGCACATCACGAGGTCGCAACCGGCGGACAGGCGGAAATAGATATGAGATTTAATTCTTTAACCGCTATGGGCGATAATTTTATGTGGTTTAAATACATAATTAAAAACGTCGCAAAAAGATACGATAAAACGGCTACTTTTATGCCTAAACCGCTTTTTGGCGACAACGGATCGGGCATGCACGTCCATCAGTCGTTATGGAAAAACGGACAGCCCCTTTTTCCGGGAAAAGGATATGCCGGACTTTCCGAAATGGCTCTTTATTATATCGGCGGAATATTGAAACACGCAAAGGCGTTATGCGCATTTACAAATCCTACTACAAATTCATATAAAAGACTCGTGCCTGGTTTTGAAGCTCCCGTAAATTTTGTTTACTCTTCGAGAAACAGAAGCGCCGCAATAAGGATTCCTATGTATTCCAACTCTCCGAAAGCGAAAAGGATAGAATACAGGACGCCGGACCCGACCGCAAACGGATATATTGCATTTTCTGCGCTTCTTATGGCAGGCTTAGACGGAATTAAAAATAAAATAAAACCCGGTAATCCAGTCGATAAAGACCTGTTTACTCTGTCTAAAAAAGAGCTTAAAAATATTCCGGTCGCTCCCGGCTCTCTTGAAGATGCGCTCAAAGAACTTGATAAAGACCATAAATTTTTACTTGAAGGCGGAGTATTTACGGAAGATTTAATACAGGCATGGATTGAACGCAAAATGGAAAACGACGTAAATCCCGTCCGCATGAGGCCGGTTCCTTACGAATTTGCGCTGTATTATGATGTTTAATAGTTAAAGTAATCAGCGTAAAAAGTTTATTTATTTAGTATAAGGCGCGGCGGGTATAAATTATAAATTTATACCCGCCGCTGTTTTTAAAACGGAATATCGTCGTCCTCGCCCGGCTGGTTTGACGTCCCGCCGGTATTTGCGGAACCGGCGCCGTAAGAACTGCCGCCGTTTTGTGCCGCATAGCCATAATCGTTTGAGACCTGCCCGTAATCGGCATCTGCCGGTTCAGCGCCGCCGCTGCCGCCTTTTGCGCCGAGCAGAACGATATTGTTAGCGATTACCTCGCTTATATATCCTTTAGTTCCGTCCTGTTTATCGTAAGAACGGTTATTAATTCTGCCTTCTACGAAAACTTGTTTTCCCTTGTTAAGATAGTTTGCAAGAGTTTGAGCTATCTTTCCGAATACTACTACATTGTGCCAAGTAGTTTTTTCCGTTTTATTGCCGGATTTATCGTTATAATACTCCGACGTCGCAATGGAAAACTTTAAAATAGCCAAACCGTCCGGCGTGTACCTTAATTCAGGGTCTTTTCCAAGATTGCCTATAAGCATTACTTTGTTTAAACTTGCCATACAACCTCCAAAATGAATAATTTAATGAAGTTAAAGGATAATAAATAGATAAAATAGATAAAAATTTTAATCCAATATTTTAATGCAATAAAGTTATGATAAATTAAGTAAAGCAATTTGGCAAGTTAAATTTATGTTACATTTTTGTTAAATTTATATTTCGTTTATGTTACGTTTCGGTTACAATTTTTTATTAAGTTATATAATAAATTAATAAATTTTGACTTTTTTTTGTACAATGATATAATTATTTATATAAAACAAAAATAGAATTTTTAAAATAAAATTTTATAGAATGCATATGAAAAATTGCGTATCGATAAAAAACCGCAACGGTGCTTCTCTTCTTGAGGTAATGATAGCTATGGTCATTCTCACCGTCGGGTTTCTGGGAGTAATGGCGCTTTCTATAGCCCTTACTAATAACAATGCTACGGCCGGCAAGATAAATACCGCTACGGCTATAGCGCAGGCCGAGGTCAGCCAGCTAAACTGCCTCGGAGTGACCGGAATTAATAATAATTTAACAAACTGGGGCATTTCTGCTCTACCAGGGACTTACACTTACACCGTTTCTCCAGTCGTATTGAATCCCGATTCTAGAAATTCGGTTACATCCTGTATAAATCCAGTTTTAGCAGTAGGAGGTGCGGCGCCGGATTCTCCTGCATCTGCAGGGCTTGGCGTTACTATTCCTTATATCGTCACAATTAATTTAGCATATAATTCAATTTCACCTTCATTAATAAATGCAAAAGTTCAGGTAAGTTGGTATAATGCTTATAATGTTGGGAATGCAGGGAATAATATCGGCGAACATATTATTACATTATATGATACTATCTGATAAGTTATTATGAAAATATTAAGCGGTTTAAAAAAATTAAGATATATCATTAAGTTAAACAGTAAGGGACTGACCGCAGTAGAGCTCATAATTGCTCTTGCTATTTCTCTTATTGTTGTTGCGGCGGCAGGATTTATTTTGCTCACGCAATCCGGCGTTATAAGGCTGAACAGGTCTGTTTCGACCGAACAGCAAAGATTAAATACGGCATTTAATACGGTCAGGTATTCGCTGCGTATGGCCGGATTCGATTATGGACAGAATCTTTTTAATCAATCTGCGTCAATTCCGTCCGTACAAATTCCTTCGTCTGCATCTATTCCTGCCGGTCCTTATAATGTAGAAATAGAAGAATCTAACGGGAATATACTTTCGGTTAGCCCCACTCCGACTTTCGAAGTCATGACAACTTATTATTCGCCGCCTTACTCGCCTTTGTCTCCTAACAATGCAAATGCTTGTACTTTAACGGCTGTTAATGCCGGAGGCAATCCGCCGGGGGGCGCGGCAGAATTTAACGTGTCGCCGCAATGCAATATTAATAACTTTTTTATAGGCGAAAATATACTTGTTTCAACGCCTGCTGGTGCTATAGACGGGGTATGTATAACAAATGTACAGCCGGCTGCCGGTAAGATTCAGATCAATCCCGGAAACGGAGGCGGAGTGTGCTCCGGTAATCCAAACCCGGTCCCCCCCGATAATATATCCGGCGGAACAGTTTTAATGAATTCTTCTACCCAGCAGACGATAGTTCAGGTTTTGTTTTACTGGATACAACCGGCGCCGCCATATATATTTAATGCTCCATATTCTCCTTATAGCGAGCCGGGCGCATTATATGAATGCGATATACAGCCGCCGTATAATCCAAAGAATAATATACCCGCCCTCCCTCTTGTTTGCGCTCCTAATACGATTATTAAACTCGACAATTATATAACAGGATTTAGCGTTACGTCGTTAAATCAGTTAAATTCTACGACCCAGCAGAGCTATCTTTATCTTTTATCTATTACGGGGGAATCCGACGTCGCAATATCCGATTCCCCTGCTTACAGCGTACATACGGCTCCAAATGCCGGCACAGGGACAAACGTTTCAAAAACGCTTAGTTCTAATGTTTTTTTAAGGAATGTTTATTACGGCAGTTAATTTTTTGATTATTCGGCGGCAGTTATGAAAAATAGAATTGTAAAAAACAAAGTCAGAAGCAATATAATAAGTAACAATAACGGTATAGCGCTTTTAACGGTAATATTGGTTATCGCAATTCTGGGTATATTGGCGGCGGTAGCTATCGAAACTACCGGCACGGATATTATTAATGCCGGAAACAATATTGTTAATCAGTATACGGTTAATGTATCTAATTCTGCGGCGGATATAATATTGTCTCAAATAGGAACTAATCAAGGCGTAGATGCCGGAGTAGGCATAGCAGGTATGCCTTTGCCGGGATATTATTATTACACCGTAGAGAATCCGGCTGCTCTGTGCAGTCCGCTTAAATTAGCAAACGGCAACCAGACAAACGTAGAAATAAACAACACGTATAATATTTATATGGCTCCCGTTCCTTCAGTTTCAAATGGGATAACCTGTCAGTCTTTATCCTCGAGCAATATAATTCCGGTTACAAATAGTAATATTGTAAACCCGGATAATCTTCCCCAAAACAACGGGCAAATCGGTTTTAGTTATTTTGGCAGTTACGGCAATGCTAAAGGATATGGAAATAATTTTTATTTTTATAAAGGTCAAATAGACGTAATAAGTCAAGATATTATAAACAGCAATAAGCCGTCCGTAACCGCCCATACGGGTATGACGTTTAAGTATGGACCTTTGAATGAGGGTGGTTAGATTTATTTATGATTAAAACAAATTGCAGCTATAAATAATAAGGGCGTATGTATTATTATAATTAAAAGAAGGAGAAAACCATGTTAAAGGTATTTAAAAATAATGTAATGTTATTTTTAAAAGGATTTATTTACCGAATTTTCATATTTGCAATTTTAACTTCGGTATATATGACAGCGATGATATTTAATACTGCTTTTGCGCAAGGTACTCTTATCACAAATAATGCGAATATTTTAATATTTTTAGATACATCAGGCTCTATGATGTGGAATCAGCAGCAAAATTACGGAACTAATGGCCTGTACGATCCTCCGGAAAGCTGGGCGGGAAGCGGCGCTAGTAATGTATGGGCTCCAGGTTCTAACTCCGTTTTTTCAAAGATTTATAATGCCAAACTTGCGATAGGCGGCGTCGTCAGCAATTTTTCCAGTATGAATTTTGCCTTTGCGTCATTTCAACAAAATAGCAACTTCGGACAGACGAAATATTGTGTATATTCAGACGATGCAACATTTACAAATCCCTCTTTAAGTTTAGGAGGGACAGGAACCCCCGATGAATCCGGCGCTTATTTTAACAATAATAATTATCCTTTTGTAAATGTTTATGGAACGGGGCAGTATTGCGGACATCCTACAGGCGAGTTCCAACACAGAGGCGTTACTTACTATTTTGTATCTTATGATTATAAAAACTATATAACGAATGATCCTTCTTTTCCTGGAGTTTCGAGCCTTAGTCCATGGTATTTATACTTTCCGGTGCAAAGCGGAGGGACATTGGGAACAGGAACTACGAGCGTTGACGTTGCACAGCCTTTTCAAAGCGGAACCATAGTAAATAGCGATATTCATAACCTTTTATGGACAAGCGAGATATACGGAAGCAATAGTTTAAACCCAGCAGACACGCCTATTTCAGGGCTTAAAGCAGGCGGAGGCACGCCTATGTCGGATTCCGTTGCAGATATGTACGATTTTTTTGAGAATTCAATAACAAACAGCAGTTCAAGCAGTTCGGCAAATGAGTGCTTAAGGTATTTTTCGATAATAGTGACGGACGGAGAGGCAAATATGGGATGCGACTGGAATGCGGACGATATTCCTCCAAACATCAACCAAAACACATCATGCTCTAACGGTAATAGTAACGGTATTCCTAGTAATCAAACTCCTTTAGAAGTTTATGATATTTATAATCTCGGTTTAAGTAACACAAAAAATAAAAAACCGATAGTAACCTATATGGTCGGTTTTGGCTACAGCCCGACCAATCCTACCAGTTATCTTCAAGAAATGGCAGACGCGGGTGCTGGCATAGACCCTAATGAATATTATACCGTATCTAGCGGCGGAGCGACGCCGACGTTAAATTTTGCGGCAAAGCAGGGTACAACGCCGGACACGCTCAATATAGGTTCGAATCCTACTACAAACGGCATTATTGTAGGAGACACCGTTTCGGACAACGGCGATACCAGCGTAACCTGCGAAGCCGATAATAACTATAGCATGACGTATAATAGTCCGAGCGACTGCGCTACCGTAACAAGTATTTACGATAATTCAGGAACTTCTACCACCATAACTCTTTCTAACTCTTTAAATACGTTATCTAACGGCATAACCGTTTCCGGCACCGTTTACCTTGCTAACAATTATTCGGTTTTAGTGCAGTATCTCACCAATATATTAAAACAAATCCAGTCTCAAACAGAATCTTTCACGTCTCCGGTAATACATCAGGTTTACGGTTCGAATAACGATGTGTATTACGCTAATTTTACGCCGTCTATGCCTCACCGCTTATGGGGCGAAGGCAATTTATTCGAATTCGAGCTTAATTCATCCGGCGAGCTTGTCGGTCCAAACGGCGTCGTCGCCGAAACATGTTCGAATCCAAATGATACCATTGCAACTTGTCCTGTAGGGGATATAGAAGTAAATACCGGCGATTCAATATGGTCGGCGGGAGAGCAATTAACGGGTAATTCAAATAGAAATATTTTAACTTCGGAATTAGATTCGAGCAACGGGCAGACCTCCCCGCTGGCTTTTAATACGTCAGAATCTTCTGCGTTGGCAACATTAATGGGAACGACTACGGCAAACGCAACAGATAATGTAATCCCGTTTGTTTTGAATCCTGGCGCAAATCTTGGAAGTCCATATACCGACTGGAAATTAGGAGCGATTTATCATTCCGACCCTGTTTTTATAGGGTCGCCTTCGGTCTTTCCATATTTTTCGGTTCCATCGTATCAGGCTTTTGCAAATAGTAACAGCGGACGTACTCCTGTTCTTGTAGTCGGAGCAAACGACGGAATGCTGCATGGATTTAATGCGAATAACGGACAGGAAATTTTTGGTTATATTCCTCCCGATTTGTTGACGGAACTTCCTCAGTGGTATGCCAATTCTTTAAGTTCCTCTACGCCTTTTTTTGTAGATTCTACGCCTTCCGTTTCCGACGTATATTTCAATAATCTTTTTGTCGTTAACGGAGTTCTTAGCTCTAACAGTGCAAATAGTTCTAACAGCGCATTTATTAATGACAGCTGGCATACAATCTTAATAGGCGGAGAAAGAAACGGCGGAATGAGTTATTATGCCTTAGGCCTTACAAATCCTTCAGGCAGTAGTTATCCTGACCCGTTATGGGATTTTTCCGACGCTTACTCTTCTTCCAGCAATCCTGACGGCAATATGGGATATACGTGGTCAAAGCCTGTAATATCGTATGTATGCCTGCCTTATTCTACTTCCACGAACGGGATTTGCGCAAATAATCCTTTAAATGACCCCGAATATGCTAAAATATATGCGGGGTTTACAGGCGGCGGCTATTATACTTCTACTTCGACTTCGGCGGGTAATGCTGTTTATGCTCTTTATGCATCGCCAAATCCAGTTAATATTTCTTCTACGACGACACCAAATTATGCCTATGAGCAGGTATTATGGAAATTCGACAGTGCAGATGATGCCAATATGAAATATTCGATACCTTCAGCTGTTTCGCCTATTTTTAGTCCTAACGGCAGGATTGAAGCCTTTTATGTAGGGGATTTAGGAGGACAGATGTGGGCTTTCGATATTCCAGATTATACTATGCCGTATGCTTCCAGCGGGAAATCAAACTGGACAGGATGCAGAATTTTTGCTTCCAATTCACCACTTAATATTTTTTATCCGCCGGCGACCACAAATGATGTTTCTAATAATTTTTGGCTTTTTTTTGGAACCGGCAATAGGGCAGATTTAAATAACACTACAAGTGCAAATACGAATGAACTTATAGGCATAGATACCGGACAAACCACTGTAACCCCGGTCGGCACATGTCCGTCGGGTGCTCCTTATTCGGAAACTAACCTTTATAATGCAACTAATACAAGCGAAACCGTGACCAAAACAACTACAAATTCAAGTGGAACTAGTATTACAACAACAAATTTATCTGTAATTTCTAACGTAGATGTCGGATGGGTAATAGATTTGCCCCATACCAATGAAAGAGTCGTATCTTCTCCTGTAGTTTATGATAATATCGTATATTTTACTACATATGCTCCATCCTCTACATCTTGCGGACCGGGCATGGGTCGGCTTTATGCAGTTTATTATACTAACGGGGGAAGCGCAATCGAAAGCAACGGAACTATTTCGGAACCTATAACCGGTTCCGGTTCAACTTCTACTTCATCTACGGAACAATCTATCAACCTTGGAAAAGGAGTTCCGTCGGCTCCGGTTATATCCGGCAATACTCTTATCGTGACAACTTCCACAGGGAAAGTTATTACGGAGCAGGTTCCAGGTCCTGTTGCCAACATTACGCCGACATCATGGTTTGGATTGCCGTAAATTTTATTTAAAAGAGTGGAATATTAGAACGTATTCCTTGCTTTTGCAGGAACGGCGGTTTATAAAGTATAATTTTTAATTAATAAGAAAGGAGTAAGATGATGATATTTGCAAAAAAAAGGTTTTTAATAAGACTATTTGTCATTGCATTTATAACATTAAGTATTCCCGCAACCGTTTTAGGCGCTAACCGGTTGTCAATAGAGGTAAAACCAGTATTAACTTTAGTAAGCGGCGGCCCTGCCATAGTTAAACCGGCTAATGGGACATATTCTTTTGCCGGTACGATTAAAAATATAAGCAGTTCGTCCATAACCCTGTATAATGGAGCAACCTGCATTATTACTGGTTCAACCATATGCAAAGCCCCTATGTCCGGCGGAAGCATGATGAATATGCAAACCGTTTCCTGCTCGTCTTTTACAAAGGGCGAAACGGTTCAGATTTCAGCCGTTAAGAATACAAGCGGGGAGCTTGTCGCAACCGAAATTCATGAAGCATTATTCTAACAATAAACCTATCTTTAGTACAAATGGAGGGTTATTTAGTTTTTATACGAAAGAGCATGATAACGGATTTTCTTTTAAGT
>JAJYJN010000008.1 GCA_021789455.1 bacterium
CTTTATGCAAAAGGTTCTCCCGACCCGGATTTAATTATAAGAACCAGCGGCGAGATTAGATTGTCCGGTTTTCTGCTTTGGCAAAGCGCATATTCCGAGTTTTATTTCTGCGATGTATACTGGCCGGAGTTCAGGGAAATAGATTTTTTAAGGGCTATAAGAAGCTATCAGTCGCGTCAGATAAGAGCGGGAAAGTGATTTAAAATGCTAAGCGGGAATCCAGAGTATTAGAAAATAAGCGATTTGCGGTCAAAAAGTTTAATCATATTAGGGGAATACAGAATGGCTTTTAACAAAAAGCAGAAAAAGACTATTGCGGCTATGAGTTCTGTAGTTGGTTTAAGGATGCTTGCGGTATTTCTTGTTTTGCCGGTTTTCGTGCTGTTCGCCGAAAAATTTACGTCAAGTTTTATTTTAATCGGAATTGCATTCGGTATTTACGGCTTATCAAGGGCAATTTTTCAGATTCCGTTCGGTTATATTTCCGATAAAATAGGAAGAAAAAACGTTTTGTTTTTCGGCATGCTTTTATTCGGCATATTTACTTTTATAATAGGTTTTTCCGATAATATTTACGAACTTATACTGCTTAGGTTTCTTCAAGGAGTCGCCGCAGAAAGCTCCGTGGCGTTCGCATTGGTTTCCGATACCGTTTCCGAGAGCGACAGGACAAAAGCTATGGCATTTCTGGGTATCCCTATAGGATTAAGTTTTGTCGTGGGTATCGTAATGGGTCCTTTACTTTCTTATTACTTCGGTTATCCTTTTTTATTCTATATTTCCGGCATATTCGGCATTATTTCCGCCCTTTTAATTATGGTTCTGGTGGAGGAACCCAAGAGTAAAGAAATGCTGAAAGAAATAGAAGTTTCCTTTAAAGATGCCGTCGCCGTTTTCAAAAACAAAACGCTTGCAAATCTTTCCTTACAGGGTTTTCTTTTGTCTTTCTTTATGACCGTTTTCTTTTTCGGTCTGCCTTTAATAGTCAAGCATGAATTAGGAACAGGATATTATTACAAGGTTTTAATCCCTATGGTAGTATTTTCTCTTTTTGCCATGATGAAAGCTTCAAAAAAAGCCGATATGGGATATGAAGTTCATCTATTGAAGTTAAGTTTTTTATTAATGGCTGTTTCAAGCATTTTTATGTTTTCCGATGCTAAAGGTTATGCTCTGCCGGTAATTATAATAGGCGGAATTTTGTTTTTTACCGGCTTTTCAATTACCGAACCTATAATGCCTTCTTTAGTGTCGTCTTCATCGGATAAGTCTTTTGTGGGCACTTCCATGGGGGTTTACAATACTTTGCAATTTTCGGGAAGTTTTATAGGAGGAAGCATAGCAGGGTTGCTGTATGAAAGCTACCGCAGTTTCATACCTGCTATTCTAATTGCTTCTTCTTTAACTTGCTATCTTTTAATTATGAGGATTAAAAAATGAAAAAAGTGGATAAAGTCGATTTAAATAAATTAAAATCTAAAGTAAAGGAAAGACCTTTATATTACTGTAAATGCGGTTTATCCAGCAGACTGCCGTACTGCGACTGGAAACACGGATGCGATAAACCGGTTAAAGAAAGCAAAAACGATAAACCGAGTGAAAACGGCTCAGTCGATAAATAAATTATATTTCAAACTCCTCCCCTATGAACTCTTCCTCGATTATCATTTTCATTTCTTCTTTCTTTATGGAGGCATTGATTGCTATAAAGTAAAATAAGACTGCCGTTAATATCACTATTATTAAGTCGTAAGGGGATTTAACGGCATTATCTCCGCCGAAATTATTACTGCCGAAAAAAGATATAATTATAAGCGCGGCTATATAAAAAAGAAACCATAAGCCTGGCATTACTGTCTGTTTAAATTTTGTTTTAATGCCGTTAAAATTAGTAATAATAAACAGTATAATTCCGGCCGATATTCCGATGCCCAATTTCCATAATACGGTAAAAGTCGACCAGTAAATAATGAGGGTGCCTACTATAAACGCCGATAAAGAAATAATATTTGCAAAAGGCAGATAAAAAGGGCGCTTTCTTTCGGCGTCTAACTTTCTGAACGTCATAAGCCCTATGGGTCCGAGGACATAAGTAAAAACCATTCCGGACGTAATTACGCCCACTAAAGACTGCCAGCTCGGAAACGGAAGAAGATATAACGCCGACAGGATAAAAGTCACAAGTAAAGAGATATAGGCGGTACCGTATTTATTGAAATTTTTATGAAAACTTTCCGGCAAAAATTTCATCTTGGACATTGCAAAAGTAATTCTGGAAGTCGTTCCCATATATACCAAACCCGTAGCAAAAGGCGATATAACCGCGCCCACCATTACCATAATCGCGAATGCCGGAAGTCCGTATAAATTCAATAAATTTACGAAAGGCGAAGAAAAATTAAGCAGATTCCAATTATTATTTTTAACTGCAGGAACGGATATAATAAAACTGAATGCAAGCAAAGTATAAATTATAATGCCTATTATTACGGATAGAATTGTAGCAATGGGAACGTCTCTTCCTGGGTTTTTAGCTTCGCCGGACAAATCTATGGCCTGCCTGAAACCGAGGTATGAAAATATAACTCCGCCCAGCGATACGCTCTTCATAACGCCGTCATATCCGTAGGGCATTAAGTTATATACGTGAAGATTTTTTATATTGCCGTTTTTAACGGAAACATATATAAGCGCTATAGAAGCGGCTAATACGATAAAAATTTTAAAGTACGTCAGGAAAGTATTAGTCTTTGCAAAAATTTTCGCGCCGAAAAAATTTAATATAAAGAAAATTAAAAGAATAAAAAATGAAAACAACATTCCTAACTGCGTAGGAGAGTTATTTATGAATAGACCAGGAATATAACGGTTAAGATACTGAACCGTAGCTTCTGTTTCTATGGTGCTGACGGCCGCGCCGGCTATAATGAGTATCCAGCTTGTTATAAACCCAAGAAATGCGCCGTGCGTATATTTCGGGTATCTTGCAAGACTGCCCGCCGAAGGAAGCATCGCTCCGAGTTCGCTGTAAACGAGAGCGATAAGCATAACGGCAAATCCGCTGATAAACCATGACAATATAGATGCCGGGCCTGCATATTTTGCGCTTACATAAACGCCCAGAAGCCATCCGGAACCGATGATGGCGCTTGTCGAAGCAAAAGTCAGCTGAAGCAGATTTAATGTTTTTTTCATGACCCTTTCGTTATTTGATTTAAAAAATATAATATGATTTAATGTATTATATTAATCATTTTTTAATAAAACAACTATAAAAATAATATTTCCAAAATTGCCGATAGAATGTTTAAGTTATAATAAAATGTTTTAAAGAAAAAGGTGTCAGATTTTTTTTCCGCTTTTGTTAAGGTCAATTAATATATAAAGTGTATTGCGGAAAATTAATCTGACGCCTTTTTCCAAATAAATATTTATAATACAAAGGAGGATTTTCTGATGATTTACGACGTAGTTATAATCGGCGGCGGTCCCGCCGGACTATCGGCGGCTATATATGCCTTAAGAGCGCGCCTTAACATTGTTCTGATAGAAAAAATGGCAGTAGGCGGTCAGATAGCTCTTACCGACAATATAGAAAATTATCCGGGATTTCCGTCTCTTTCAGGCGTAGAGTTAATGCAGAAATTTGAAGAACACGCTAAAGGATTGGGCTTGCAAATCATATACGACGAAATAAAAGACATAATCGACGACGGCGAATATAAAACTTTAAGGGGCGTTAACGAAAATTATCAGGCTAAAACTGTTATTATAACGGTAGGGGCATCGCCTAAAAGACTTAATATACCAGGCGAAAGAGAGTTTACCGGAAGAGGCGTATCATACTGCGCCACCTGCGACGGCCCTTTTTTTAAAGACCAGGATATAGCCGTAGTCGGCGGCGGGGACGCCGCTTTAAAAGAGGCTAACTATTTGACTAAAATCGTTAAATCGGTGACTTTAATTCATAGAAGAAAGGAATTCAGGGCTGAAAAAATAATTCAGGAAAGACTTCATAATGCAAATAACGTGATTATGGAACTAGAGCATGTTTCCGTTTCTATAAACGGAAACAAAACCGTAGAATCGATAACTATCGAAAACGTTAAAACCAAAGAAAGAAAAACCGTGCCGGTTAAAGGAGTTTTTATTTTTATCGGCATTAATCCTCAAACATCTTTTCTTAAAAACATCGAAAAAGACGAACACGGTTTTATAAAAACGGATCCCTACACGCTTATGACGTCAATGCCCGGAGTATTTTGCGCCGGCGACGCCCATTCCAAGAAACTGCTTCAGGTTGCCACCGCAGTCGGCGAAGGCGCTCTTGCGGCAACCGCGGCGGAAGAATTTATCTGTGACGTCTGTTAAGGCTTTTCCATTTTGTGATGGTGCCAGAATTCAATTCTGGCACCATAGTTATTAATACGAAAGCGTTTTTACGTTATCGTCCATAACCATTTGAACTACGTATGCTCCGCCTACTACGCCGCTGCATTCTTCAATTAAATCTTCTTTGGTGAAATCGTTTAATTCTAATGCCGGAGTGCAGACTTTAAAAACTACTCCCGCATCATAGGCGTCTTTAATAAAATCGTATATCGATTTAGGACTGCCCTCTTTTGCCCTGAGATTTTCCGCAACGCCTTTTTTCATTAAAAGTCCGGCATCCGCCGTCAGCACCATTTCTACTTCGTAATCCATTACCGCCGCCGCCGCCGCCTGGAAAAAAGGCGCTCCAAGAGCATGGGGATTTGAAGGGGAAGTGTTTTGAAGCATAATAAAAAGTTTGTTTGCCATAATATTTATTACCTCCATTTTTTAAAATTTTTTGATGAATATTTATTTATTATACAATATTTCCATTGAATTTTTAACTTCTTTTATCGTTTCGGATGCGATTATTCGGGATTTTTTAGTTCCGTCAAACAGTATATCCCACACTTCGTCTTTGTTTTTTAGATAATGATTTCTTCGCTCATTCATCGGTTCCAATAAAGATTTAAGAACTCCGAACAGATTTTCCTTGCACTTTACGCAGCCTATTTTTCCGTTTTTGCAGTTATATTCCGTTTCTTTAATTAAATCGCCGCCGGAAAAAGCCTTGTGGTAAGAGAATATAGTGCATATATCGGGATTGCCTTTATCGGTCGGGTGAATTCTGTTTTTGTCCGTTAGCGCCGATCTAATTTTATTTTTTACGGAATCGAAATCGTCCGAAAGATTTATCGCGTTTCCGTATGATTTGCTCATTTTTAAATTTCCGTCTAGTCCGACGAGTTTTGGGGATTCGCCGATAAGTGCGGAAGGCTCTGCAAGTTTGCCGGAATATAATTCGTTAAATTTTCTTATTATTTTCCTTGCTATTTCTATATGCGGAAGCTGGTCTACGCCTACCGGCACCAAATCTGCTTTAAAAACGGCGATATCTGCGGTCTGGCTTACCGGATAGCCGAGAAATCCGTAAGTTAATTCTTTGTAGCCCCTTTCTTTAGCCTCGGTTTTAATGGTAGGATTATGCCTTAAGGGGTTTACCGAAACAAGCATGGAAAAAAAAGTCGTCAGTTCCGAAATTTCCGGTATCATAGACTGTATCGCTATAGTGGATATTTTCGGGTCTATTCCCGCCGAAAGATAATCTAAAGCGACAAGGAAGATATTCTCTTTAAGTTTTTCGGGATGTTCGAAATTAGTCGTCAGCGCCTGAACGTCCGCTATTAAAATAAAAGTTTCGTATTTACCCTGAAGCATTATCCTGTTTTTTAAAGAACCTGCGTAATGTCCCAGGTGAAGCGGCCCGGTTGGTCTGTCTCCTGTCAATATTCTTTTGTATTTGTATTTTGATTCGTCGGCTATTGCCGAATTGTCGGTTTTTAAATCCATAATTTTAATTCCTTTTTTAAACACGGGGACAGAATTCAATTCTGTCCCCGCCACAAATTGATTTTTAACTTTAGATTATATTATGTTATAATGTTATAAACAAGTTAAAAATCTCGATGACGATAATGACGGAATGTATTAAATAATAAACTAATGTAAATAAAACGCCGAATAGGATTAAATTTAGATATATAAACGTTAAATTTTAATTCGCGGCTATATAAGGTTAAATATGAATAATAACGACGAAAATAAAGAAGAAAATTCCGGCTCGGTAAAATACAAACAAAAGTTTTTAAAAGAACTTTTAAGAAAAAAAAATGCAATATTGCTTGCCCATAACTATCAGAGGGACGAAATACAAGAAATTGCCGATTTTCAAGGAGATTCGCTTGAACTTTCTATAAAAGCTAATAAAACCGATGCCGATATAATAGTTTTTTGCGGCGTAAGATTTATGGCGGAAAGCGCGGCTATTATGAATCCGGAAAAAACCGTCATTCTTCCAAACGAAAATGCCGGCTGTCCAATGGTTGACATGATAACGGCGCAAGATATTCTTAACTTAAAAAAAGATTATCCCGATGCCCCCGTCGTTGCTTACGTCAACACGTCTGCGGAATGCAAAGCCGTTTCCGATATTTGCTGTACGTCGGCTAACGCCGTTAAAGTCGTTAACTCGTTAAGCTCTAAAAGAGCGATAATGGTTCCCGATAAAAATTTAGGAAGTTACGTTCAAAGGTTTACCGACAAAGAAGTTATAAACTGGCCGGGTTACTGTCCGCCGCATAAAAGAACTACGCCGGAAGATATCAAAGTTCTTAAACAAAAATATCCTGGAGCCGTGTTTGTAGCCCATCCGGAATCTTCACCCGAAACTATCGATGTTGCCGACCATGTTTCATCTACTTCCGGCATGTATAAATTTGTCAGGGAATCAACCGCAAAATATTTTATTATCGGAACCGAAAGGGGCATAATGTATAAAATGAAGAAAGAAAATCCCGGCAAAGTATTTATTCCGTCAAATAATGGTTTAGTCTGTCCTAATATGAAAAAAACGCATTTGGACGATGTTATTAATTCATTGGCTCAGATGAAGAATATTATTAAAATTCCTGAAGACGTTAGAATCAAGGCAAGAAAATCTATTGAAAATATGTTAGCCCTTTAGTATAATTTTAATTCAATTTTACTTTAAAAAGGGGAAGTCTATTAAAACATCGGGATTTCAACAGCTAATATTTAATCTGCAGAACTTCTGGTCGGACTTTGGGTGCGTAATTCTGCAGCCATACGATATAGAAGTAGGAGCGGCTACATTTGCGCCCTATACGTTTCTTAAGTGCTTGGATTGTATGGACTGGAGAGTCGCTTATGTCCAGCCGTCAAGAAGGCCTACCGACGGGAGGTACGGTCAAAATCCCAACAGATTGGGAAAATATTATCAGTTCCAAGTTATTATACAGCCGTATATCGATAACATACAGGAGATATATTTAGACAGTTTAAAGAGCGTCGATATTAACCCTATTATGCATGACGTCCGGTTTGTAGAAGACGATTGGGAATCGCCTACTCTCGGCGCATGGGGTCTCGGATGGGAAGTCTGGCTCGACGGCATGGAAGTTACTCAGTTTACATATTTTCAGCAGATAGGAGGCATAGAACTTTCCAAACCGGCTATAGAAATTACTTACGGATTGGAGCGGATAGCCATGTTCCTTCAAAATAAAGACGCGGTTTTTAACCTGCAATGGAACGGTTCTTTTAAATACGGCGATATACATAAAGACGACGAATTCCAATTTTCCAAATATAATTTTGAATATTCAAGCGCAGAAGCGCTTTATAATTTATTCAATATATATGAAGCCGAATCGAAAAAACTTCTTTCTTTTCGGCTGAAAGAATTAGTTAAACCTGCTTACGAATATTGCCTGAAGTGTTCGCATGCCTTTAATTTGCTTGATGCAAGAGGGCTTATAAGCGTATCCGAAAGAATGAATTATATATTGAGAGTCAGGACGCTTGCCGAAGGATGCGCAAAACTTTATACGGGATTTTATTCTAAAGAAGAAGAAAATAAAAACATGAAGCCTAATTTAAAATAATTTATGATAATTCGGGTTATTACAAATTGAGCGAATATTTACTCGAAATAGGTTCGGGCGAGCTTCCTTACGAAGAGGTGAGGAAAATACCGCCGGCTTTAAAAAAAATAGTAGAAAATTTTCTCGCCGACGAGCTTTTTCTCGCCGAAAAACCGCATGTCGAAACTTACGCTACTCCAAGACGCACGGTATTGTTTATTAAAGAACTGCCGGCAAAATCGCCGGACAGGGAAATAGAAATAATAGGGCCTCCTGTTAATATTTCGTATCATGGGGGCGTTCCGGCGGAGCCTCTTTTGCAGTTTATGAAAAAAACCGGAATTTCCGACCATAAGAAAATCTATACGGTTAATCAAAAAAAGGGGGTTTACGCCGCATGCAAAAAGAAAATAAAAGGAGCGCTTTTAAAAGATCTGCTTGCACAAAATATACCTTTGTTTATAAAGAAAATCCCCTTTAAAAAAACTATGTTCTGGTTAGATAAGGAAATACGTTATCCAAGGCCTGTTTTATGGATAACGTCGGTATTCGACGGAAAAACAGCGGCGTTTGATTTCGGCGGCATTAAAACCTCTAACCGCACTTACTTAAAACCGCCTTTATCATACAAAATGAGGCCGGTAAAAATATATAGCGCTCAAGATTATTTTAATATAATATCCGCAAACGGGATAATACTAAAAAATACCGAAAGAAAAGATTATATAGAATCTGCATTAAAAGATATATCGAAAACGGCCGGCGCCGATATTCCCGAATACGGCGAAGATTTTATAGACGAAATAGTGGGACTGACCGAAACTCCTTATGCTTTATTATGCGGATTCGACGAAAAATTTCTTTCTATTCCGCAAGAACTGCTTTCGGTCGTTATGAAAAAACATCAGCGTTTTTTTCCGCTTTCAAAAAACGGCAAATTAATTTCAAATTTTATTGCTATTGCCGACGTAAATCCTATCGACGAGTTTAAAGAATCGTTAGAAAAAAATATAAAGTCCGGTTATTCCAGAGTGCTTAGCGCAAGGCTTGCCGACGCGGAATTTTTTTTCAACGAAGATACTAAAAAAAAGCCTGCAGATTTTGTCGAAGAAACTAAAAATATAATTTTTTATCAAGGTTTAGGCACCTATTTCGATAAGACTTTACGCATCAAAAATTTGGGGCTTTTTATAGGAGAGGAACTTAATTTAGGCGGCGAAGTTTTGTCCGATTTTAAAACGGTTTCCGGTTTGTTAAAATTCGATCTTGCAACCCACGCAGTTTATGAATTTCCTGAAATGCAGGGGATAATGGGCAGGATATACGCTAAAGCGGCCGGAGAAAACTTTCATATATCAACCGCAATAGAAGAGCATTATTATCCTGCATTCAAAACCGGCGGAGATAAAAAGAAAATACTTCCCTCTAACGATTTATCGGCTTTATGCGCTTTGTCGGACAAGCTGGATACGGTTTTTGCTTTCGTGATGCTAAAAAAACTTCCTTCCGGAGAATCCGACCCTTTTTATCTGCGCAGGGCTATGATAGGCATAATAGAAATTATCTTAGATAAAAAATATAAGATTAATTTAATAAAGGCATTTGATTTTTATTTTAAAGAATTTTTTAATGATAGAAAATTAAATAAAGAAGAATTAAAAAACGCTTTTATAAATTTTGCCGATACGAGATTTAAGAATTTTATGCTTACGTCCGGTTATAAATCCGACGAAATAGCCGCCGTATTAAATTCTTCGGTTCGTGAAAATTTTTATACGGAGTTTATTAAAATAGATTTTCTTTCAAAATATAAAGAAAATGAAGCGGTTTTTGAACTATCGCAGATATATAAGAGAATTAACAATATTACTTACAAATTTTCCGATATAGCGGTTTTTAATGAAGAAAAATTAACTTTGTATGAAGAAAAACAGCTTATTTCAGTTTTTCAAAAGGTAAGCAAAGACATAATCTTACCTCTTAAGCAAAACGACTTTAAAACGGTTTTAAGCGAAATGCATAACTTGGTCATGCCGGTAAACGCTTTCTTCGACGGCGTCATGATTTTAGCCGAGCAGGAAGAAATTAAAAATTCTAGGATAGGATTATTAAATAATATACTTAATCTGCTTAAAATTTTTTGCGATTTTTCAAGTTTAGATTTATAATTTTTTTAGTTTTAAATAATATATAAATATATTTTTATTTATTAGGAGGATGGCGTTATGGGTAAATTCGTTTATTTTTTCGGCAACAAAAAGGCGGACGGCGACGGTTCCATGAAAAATTTACTTGGCGGAAAAGGAGCCGGACTGGCGGAGATGACTAACCTCGGCATAAGAGTTCCTGCCGGTTTTACGATAACCACCGAAGTCTGCACGTATTTTTATGAACACGGCAAAAAATATCCCGATGAATTAAAGAATGAGGTAAAAGAAAATATAAAAAAGATGGAAGATGCAATGGGGTCTAAATTCGGCGATGCTAAAAATCCGCTGTTGGTTTCGGTAAGAAGCGGCGCAAGGGTGTCTATGCCAGGAATGATGGATACGGTTCTAAATCTTGGATTAAACGACGATACCATTAGAGGCCTTATCGAAAAATCAGGCAACGAAAGATTTGCATACGATACATACAGAAGATTTATACAGATGTTTTCAAACGTCGTTCTTGGGATAGATTCAGGAATTATGGAATCTATTTTAGCAAATAAAAAGAAAGAAAAATCGGTTAAAAACGACAACGAATTAAATGAAGCCGATCTTCGCTATCTGGTATCGGAATTTAAAAAAGTCGTGGAAAAAGAAAAAGGAATAAAATTTCCAGACGACCCCGAAGAACAGTTATGGATGGGTATTTCGGCCGTTTTTGAATCTTGGAACGTACCGAGAGCTATAACATACAGAAAGCTCAATAAAATACCTGAAAACTGGGGAACCGCGGTAAACGTAGTTTCTATGGTTTACGGAAATATGGGAGAAACTTCCGCAACCGGAGTAGCGTTTACCAGAAATCCTTCTACCGGAGAAAACGGTTTTTACGGCGAATATCTTATTAATGCGCAGGGCGAAGACGTCGTGGCGGGAATAAGGACGCCTCAGCCTGTAAATGAATTTTCCAAAAAAAATCCTGAGGATTTTTCTCTTGAAAAAGCTATGCCTTCGGTATATAAAGACCTGTTAGAATATGCCGGACTTCTGGAAAAACATTATAAAGATATGCTTGACCTAGAGTTTACGATACAGGAAGGCGTGCTTTATATGCTTCAGGTAAGGACGGGAAAAAGGACGGCGAAAGCAGCGGTTAAAATTGCGGTGGACATGGTCAAGGAAGGTATGATAGATAAAAAAACGGCTGTTTTAAGAATAGATCCTTATTCTATAGCGCAGCTTATGTATCCTGCGGTAGATCTTAGCGCAAAAAAAGACGTTATCGCTAAAGGACTTCCGGCTTCGCCCGGCGCGGCAAGCGGCGAAGTAGTGTTTTCCGCAGAGGAAGCAGAAGAAGAGGTTAAGAAGGGTAAAAAAGTAATATTGGTAAGAATGGAGACTTCTCCAGAAGATATACACGGAATGAGCGTAGCCGAAGGTATTCTTACCGCAAGGGGAGGCATGACTTCCCACGCCGCCGTAGTTGCGAGAGGAATGGGAAAATGCGCCGTTACCGGCTGTTCGGTTCTGGAAATTAACGAAAAGAAAGGAGAGATAACGGTCGGAAACAGAAATATAAAAATAGGAGAGGTTATTACGTTAAACGGATCAAACGGCGAAGTTTATTACGGTAACGTTAAAATGATAACGCCGGAAATAAACGATGATTTCAGGACGATAATGAAATATGCCGACGAGTTTAGAAAACTAAACGTCAGGGCGAATGCGGATACTCCCGAGGATGCAAAAGTTGCGCGCAGTTACGGTGCCGAAGGTATCGGACTTTGCAGGACGGAGCATATGTTCTTTAAAGGCGACAGAATAAAAGCCGTCAGAGAGATGATTCTTTCGGAAACGGTTGCGGAAAGACAAAAAGCCCTTGCTAAACTTCTCCCCATGCAAAAATCCGACTTTCTAGAATTATACGAAGAGATGAAAGGCTACTCGGTAAACATAAGGCTTCTTGACCCGCCGCTGCATGAATTTCTTCCGAAAACGGAAAAAGACATAAGAGAGTTATCCGAAATTATGGGTATTTCATACGAGAGGCTCAGCGCAAAGACGGCTTCCCTACACGAAGTCAACCCGATGCTTGGTCACAGAGGCTGCCGTCTGGGAGTAAGTTATCCCGAAATATATGAAATGCAGGTTCAGGCAATTATGGAAGCCGCATGCGAATTTTATAAAAACGGCAACAAGATTATTCCCGAAATTATGATTCCGGTCGTCGGGATTTATGAAGAGATAAGGTTATTAAAGGAATTAGTCGATAAAAAAGCTGCAGAAGTTATGGATAAATACGGCACTAAACTCGACTACTTAGTCGGAACTATGATAGAACTTCCGAGAGCATGTATGGTAGCCGACGAAATAGCGGGCGAGGCCGAATTTTTTTCGTTCGGTACAAACGATCTTACACAGACTACTTTCGGGTTTTCAAGGGACGACATAGGTTCTTTTTTACCCGATTATCTTAATAAAAATATTCTTAAGACAGATCCGTTTATGGAGTTAGACAGAAGCGGTGTAGGCGAATTAATGAAAATTGCCGTACGGAAGGGCAAGGAAACAAGAAAAGATATTAAACTCGGCATATGCGGAGAACACGGAGGCGACCCAAGCTCTATAGAATTTTGCCACAGCATCAATCTTAATTATGTCAGCTGTTCGCCTTACAGGGTTCCGGTTGCAATAATTTCCTCCGCTCAGGCTTCGATTAAAGAGGTGAAATCTTAAGGAATAGATTTGGAACCATTAGATTTAAAAACGCTTGCCGCTTTTTCTTTAGACGCTGCTTCGTTCATAGAAAGAGAGAAAGGAATATTTATTTTTTTATGCGATAATTACGCCTCCGCTAAAGCTTTGTACGGCAACCTGTCGTTTTTTTCTTCGCAGAAAATATTTTTCTGCGAAGAAATAATCCCCGTAAGCCTTTTGTATGATTTAAGGCAAACCGCCTCTGCCGCTGTAGTTACGACTCCTATTTCTTTTTTCTCTAAAGTGCCGGAGCCGGACAGCCTTCTTAACTCGTTTATCCATATAAAAAAAGGTTCAAACTTTTCGCGCGACGTTTTTATAGAAACTCTCGCTTCGTACGGCTATGAAAGAACGAATATTATAGAAAACGAAAACGAATTTGCCGTAAGAGGGGAAATAATAGACATAAGCAATGCAGATTCTCTTTATCCGGTCAGGATCGATTTTTTTGACGAAACCGTAGAAGATTTGCGGTATTTTGACCTCAATACGCAGTTAAGCATTAAAAGCATAGATGCATTTACCGTATTCCCCGTAAAATCTAATTATTATCCTAAAACTATAAATATATCCGAATCCGTTCCGAATTCGGTTTTATACATAGAAGAACCCGAAACCGAACTTTTAGATTTTTTAAACCGCGGCACGGATAATAAAAATAGTTTTAATAGGATTTTAAATAATTTAAATAAATTTTATTATTTTAATATTAAAAAATCTTCGATATATTACGGAATTAAAAACGATACCGGCAATAACATAGGGGAAAAATTTTCGGAAATAAAATCTGTAAATAGCCGTTTTGCCGAAAAGTTAAAATATGAAAACGGCAAATTAAATCTAACCCTAATAAGAAAAATAATCCTCAATCTTATAAATAAAGAATACAAGGTAACCGTCGTTTCCAAAAACGAAATTCACAGGGAAAGGCTTAAAAATATTTTTGCTTCCATAGGATTAAGCGAAGAAGAAATACAAAACGGATTATTTAAAATTATTAACGGTAACGTTTCATCGGGTTTTATATCTAAAAAAGATAAACTTTTTTTAATTAAAGGGGAAGAACTTTTCAGGGAACATTTAGATATCGTTTCCGAAAGTTCAAGCCGGTTAAAAACTTCGGGATTAGATTATTTTAAAAGCATAGAAGAGCTGAATCCCGGAGATTACGTAGTCCACGACGAGTTCGGAATTGCACAGTTTACCGAAATTAGAAATATTACGCTCAACGGCATATCGTCCGATTATTTTACCCTTATGTTTGAAGGAGGAGATAAGCTATTCGTTCCGTCGGAAAAAATTTATCTTTTACATAAGTATATATCTTCTTCCGAAGATAATGCTCCGGTTTTAAACAGACTCGGCAATAAATCATGGGAGAAAGCCAAGACCAAAGCAAAAAAGAAAATTGAAGAAATTGCGGAAGATTTAAAAGTTCTTTACGCAAAAAGAATGACGGACAGGGGGTTTGCATTTTCTCCGGAAGATGAAGAATATAGAGAATTCGAGGAAAATTTTGAATTTGAAGAAACGGAAGACCAGGCAAGAGCCATTAAAGAAGTTTTACGGGATATGCAGGGCAATAAACCTATGGACAGGCTGATATGCGGAGACGTCGGATTCGGCAAAACCGAGGTAGCTATTAGAGCGGCTTTCAAAGCGGCTATGGACGGCAAGCAGGTTGCCTTAATAGCTCCTACTACTATTTTAGTAGACCAGCATTATCAAAATTTTAAAAAAAGATTTGATAAGTATCCCGTAAAAATTGCCCATATCTCAAGATTCGTCAAGAAGAACGAAGAAAAAGAAATCGTTAAAGGAATTAAAAGCGGAGAGATAGATATAATAATCGGGACGCATAAATTGCTGTCGGAAAAAATAGAATATAAGGATATAGGTCTTCTGATTATCGACGAAGAACAAAAATTCGGCGCACTGCAGAAAGAAAAAATAAAAAAATTAAGATATTCGATAGACGTTTTGGCGATGAGCGCAACTCCTATTCCGAGGACGCTTTATATGTCTATGTCGGGAATAAGGGACTTAAGCATTATAAGCACGCCTCCTTCCGGTCGAAAAAACGTTATAACGGAAATAGCAAACTACGACGAAGAGATAATAAAGAAAGCGATATTTAACGAAATAAGCAGAGGCGGACAGGTTTATTTTATCGATAACAGGATATCCCATTTAGATTCCGTTCGCGACAGGCTTGCTAAAATTATGCCGGATATAAGAATAGGGGTAGTTCACGGGAGGTTACAGCCTGAAAAAATTATGGATATTATGCATATTTTTCACGATAAAGGATACGACGTCCTGCTTTCGACCGCCATAATAGAATCGGGATTGGACAATCCTAACGTAAATACGATTATTATAAATAATGCCGAAAAATTAGGGCTTAGCCAGCTTTATCAATTAAGGGGAAGGGTCGGGAGATCGCACATTCAGGCATATTGCTATGCCGTTACTGGAACGCCCGTTGAAAATATAAGCCCGGAACAATTAAAAAGGCTAGTCGCCGTTAAAGAATACAGCGAATTGAGTTCGGGATTTAAACTTGCCATGGCGGATTTGGAAATAAGGGGAGCGGGGAATATTTTGGGAGGAGCGCAATCAGGACATATAAACTCGGTCGGTCTTGAGATGTGCATGCAGATGTTGAAGGAAGAAATTGAAAAAATGCGCGGCGTAATATTGCCTGCACAGATTAATCCGGAAGTTAAGACTAATTTATCCGCTTATATTCCTAAAAGCTATATAGAAGACGAAAAAACAAAGACCTCTTTTTACAGAAAACTGGCTAATTGCGTAACTATTAACGACGTGGAAAATATAAAAAAGGAGTTTGAAGATAGATTCGGCAGGATGGAAGATTCCGTTAAAAATCTGTTAAAAATTGCAGAACTTAAAATTAATATGAAAAATTGCAAAGTAAGCATTATAGAGATTAAAGATGCCGAGTTTATTATGGAATTTCATAATTCGGCGGCGTCCATTTTTGAAAGGCTGATAAAATTTATAAATGATAAAGAATCTTCGTCTGAATATATAATTAATTTTATAGACGAATTTAAAATGAGGCTAAGATTTAAACATTTAGATTCTAAGCAGGATAAAATAGAGAAAGCTAAAATTATCTTGCAACGATTATACGGCTATGTTAATATTTAATAATTGTATTTGCTTTAAATTAACTTAATTTAACTTTTATTTGTTCAAGAGGGGAAAATGAAAAAGCTTAAAGGTTCTATTTTATTAATTGCCCTGTTTTCGATAGTATTATCGATGGGTCTTTACGGATGCGCAAAGAAGCAGACCGCCGCACCTTCTAAAGTAATTGCGGAAGTAAACGGAAAACCTATTACAGCCGCAAAATTTCAAGAGGAAATGTCTAAATTTCCGCCTGAACTAAGATCTTATCTCGAAACGCCGACCGGCGAAAAGAGACTGCTAAAAAGTCTTGTGGACAGGCAGATTTTAGTAAACGAAGCTTTAAAAGAAGGAGTAAATAAATCAAAATCTTATAAAACGCAGATTTCTGATTTTAAAAAAGGTCTTTTAGTCCAGCTTTTGCTCCATAAAGAAGTTGCAAATAAAGTAAAAGTTACTACGGCTGATGCCAAGGCTTATTATAAAAAGCATTATCTTTCTTTTAATCTGCCTTCTAAAATTAACGTAAGCTATATACAGGTAAATTCTCCGAAAAAAGCCCAGTTAGCATATAAAATGCTTACTTCCGGCAAACCTTTTCCTGCGGTAGCTCAAAAATATTCGATGGCGCCTAATGCTAAAAACGGCGGTATGCTCGGCTGGATAAAATTCCAGGAAACTACGCCCGCATTTAACAATGCGGCTTTCAGCATTCCTAAGGTCGGCGGCATATCGAAGATAGTAAAGGTCGGCAGCCATTACGACATTATAAAATTAAATAACGTAGTTACCGGCAAACCTAAACCTTTTTCGTCTTTAAAAAATCAGATAATAATGATAATGAAACAGAAAGAGGCGTCTAAAATTTTAAAATCTTTTGTAGGGAATTTGAGAAAGAAAGCTAAAATAAAATATTTTTACAAAAATTTGCCGGTTGCAAATTCTACAGTTCCTCAGGCATCGACAGGTCAAACTAAAGCGGCTGCAAAAAAATAAAAACGGTTAAAAGTATTATAAACGCTAAAATAAAATATTTTGATAATCAGAATACGGCATAAAATATAATTTATGCCGTATTCGCTTATAAGTAATAATAATTACGGAATTATATCCGTTTTATTAATAAAAAAATGAGAAAAAATAAGATTTTTATAATTTTAATATCCGCAGTTTTAACGTCGGTTTTATTTTCCGCAATAATAAAAAATGCAAACGCCGTAATAATAGACCAGGTAATAGCGGTAGTAAATAAAACGCCGATAACTCTATACGATTTTGCAAAATTCGACAGACCGGCTTTCGAGCAGTACGAACAGATGCAAAACGAAGCGTCGCAGGGTATTTTTACCCAGGAAGACACGGCGGTTATGTCTAAGACCAAGGCTGTGCTTAATGCTTTAATAAATAAAATGTTAATCAGGCATGAAGAAGAAAAGGCCGCTATTTATATTGCGCCTAAACAGTTAAAAGCCTATGTAAGGGCGGTGGCTCTTGCTAATAACTTTACGGTTAAGCAGTTTTTTAAGTTTTTAGCTAAAAAGGGAATAAGTAAAAAAGCGTATCTGAAACAGGTCAAAAATCATTTTATGGAAGTAGAACTTTTGAGGAAAGTTTTTGGAAATAAAATGGTAATAACAAAAAATCAATTGATAGAGTATTACAGGAAAAACATTGAAGAATTCAGAGGAGAGCCTCAGGTTGACCTAAAGCTGATTTTTTTAGCCGTTCCTCAAAATGCAAATAAAAAAACTAAGGAAGAAATATACAAAAGGATTTCCGCAATAAGAGAAAATGCTATATCCGGAACTAAAAGCTTTTCCGGACTTGCAAGGGAATATTCCGAAGACCCTTCCGAAAAAAACGGCGGGAGGATAGGATATGTTTATAAAAATAAACTGTCGCCCAATTTTTCCGATATTGCATTCAGGCTGCATGTCGGTCAGATAAGTCCGGTTATAAGGACTAAATTCGGTTATGCTGTATTGAAATCGGTAGGCAAAAAGATGGGTGCGTTTAGAACTTTTAAACAGGTAAAGCCTGAAATATTTTCGATCCTTGAAAAGCATAGAACGAATAAATACTTAAGGAAAATTTTAAAAAAAGCAAGAAAAAATTCTTACGTTAAAATATTGATTGCAGCATAAAAAAGTAGAACTAAAATTGAATGAAGAGAGCCGTTTTATAGGCATTACTATGGGCGACCCCGGTGGAATAGGGCCGGAAATAGCAATTAAGTCCGTTAAGCATTTCATAGAAAACGAAGCCGAATATATTAAGCCGATTATTTTCGGATCTTTTGAAAATATAGAATATACTTCGCAAAATATAATAAAAACCGATATCCCTATAAATTTAATTAAGCCTGATTCTTTTATAGATTATGCTTATCAAACAGGAAAAATAAACGTAATAGATTTAGCTTCTAAATCTTATGCGCAGGTTAAGTATGGAAACGTTAACCACACTTATGCAAAAGACGTCGAAAAATTTATAGAAACCGCAGTTGATTTTTCTATAAAAGAAAAAATACTCGGTTTTGCTACTGCTCCTATAAATAAAGATATGATGCTTAAGGGAGGGGCAAGATTCGGCGGACACACCGAACTATTAGGGTATTTAGCAGGTTCCGACGATTTTGCCATGCTTTTCTATTCGGATAAACTTATTACAATTCTTTCGACTATTCATATACCTATTTCGGAAGTTCCAGTTAAAATTACTAAAAATCTGCTAAGAAAAATAATAAAAATTTCTATAGAATGGTTAAAAAAAGACCTGGGGAAAAATAGTCCTAATATTGCCGTTCTAGGTTTAAATCCTCATGCGGGGGAAAACGGAAGAATAGGAAACGAAGAGAAAGAAATTATAGTTCCCGTTATAGAGGAATTTAAAAATTATAAAGAAAATATAGCCGGCCCTTTCCCTGCGGATAGTTTTTTTGCCGAAAAATATAAAAAATTCGATTTAATCGTTGCTATGTATCACGATCAGGCGTTGATACCTTTTAAACTGCTTTCGTTTCATAAGGGGGTCAACGTTACGGCGGGTTTAAAATTTATCAGGACGTCACCGGTTCACGGAACGGCTTACGATATTGCCGGTAAGAACGAGGCTGATTGCGGCAGTATGATAGAATCCATAAAATTAGTCGGCAGGATATCGGAGAATAGAAAAAGATGGAAAGAAAGATAGTTATTAAAGGAGCAAGACAGCATAATTTAAAAAATATAAACGTCGAGATACCCAAAGACAAGCTTGTAGTTATAACGGGACTTTCAGGCTCCGGCAAATCCTCCCTTGCGTTCGACACCGTATTTGCAGAAGGGCAAAGGAGATATCTTGAATCTCTGTCGTCATATGCGCGGCAGTTCATGGAACAAATGGATAAACCGGACGTAGATTCGGTAGAAGGACTTTCTCCGGCCATTTCTATCGAACAAAAGTCCGTCAGTAAAAATCCCCGTTCTACGGTCGGCACAATTACCGAAATATACGATTATTTAAGAGTTCTTTTCGCCAGAATAGGTATTCCGTACTGTTATAAGTGCGGTAAAAAAATCGAACCAAAAACCATAGATAGTATGGTGAAATCGGTTTATTCCAATAAAGCCGGCGAAAAACTTATAGTTCTATCTCCTATAGCAATTAACAGAAAGGGAGAGTTTAAGGCAAAATTCGACGATTACTTAAAACATGGTTTTTATAGAATTTATGCCGACGGGAAGGAATATAATTTAGACGAACCGATTAATTTAGACAAAAAAAAGAAGCATAATATAGACTTAGTCATAGACAGGCTGACAATAAAAGAAGAAAATAAAAAAAGACTGTTCGATTCCATAGAACTTGCTTTAAAATTATCTTCCGGCATATTAAAACTTAGATATGAAGACAGGGAAGAAATATTAACCGAAAATTCTATCTGCTTAGACTGCAATATAAGTTACGGCAAACCGGAACCCGCAGTTTTTTCCTTTAACAGCCCGCAGGGCGCTTGTCCCGAATGCGGCGGTTTGGGTTACAAGGAATATTTTGACGAGGATCTGATAGTTCCCGATAAAAATCTTTCGTTAAAAGAAGATGCTATAATTATTTTTAAAAATTCTACTCCCGTATATAAAAGCCAAATTTTTAACTCGCTTTCAAAACATTACGGATTTGATTTATATACTCCTTATAAAGATTTGAGCGCAGATATAAAGCAGGCATTACTATACGGTTCGGGAGAAGAAAAAATTAAATTTTTCGATGCGACCGGCGGCTCTTCCTATCATTTAAGGCACTGGGAAGGTATAATACCAATGCTTGAAAGAAATATAGCCGAAGGAAATTATCTGCTGGATCCTAATAAATTCAAATCGGAAAAAGTTTGTCCCGAATGCGGCGGTTTCAGGTTAAGGAAAGAATCTTTAAGCTATAAAATAGGCGGACTAAATATAGCGGAAATTTCGGATTTAAGCGTTAAAAATGCGCTGGATTTTTTTAATAAGCTTGAATTAAGCAATTACGAGATTGAAATTGCGGCAAAAATTTTAAACGAGGTTAAAGAAAGGTTAAGGTTTTTAGTAAATGTAGGGCTTGAATATCTGACTCTTTCAAGGCAGGCGCAGACGCTGTCGGGTGGGGAATCGCAGAGGATAAGGTTAGCTTCGCAAATAGGTTCCGGACTTACCGGCGTTTTATACGTAATGGACGAGCCGAGTATAGGACTGCATATGCGGGATAACGAGAGGCTTCTTAAGACCATTTTTGAATTGCGGGATAAAGGCAACAGTCTGATAGTCGTGGAGCACGACGAAACTACAATGCTCAAATCAGACTATATAATCGATATGGGTCCAGGTGCGGGGAAGAACGGCGGCTACGTTATAGCGCACGGAACTCCGGAAGAAATTATGAAAAATCCGGATTCTTTAACCGGCAAATATTTGACGGGGCAGTTAAAAATTCCGATACCCGAATTCAGAAGGGAGCATTTATCCGGTTATTTAGAAATAAAAGGCGCAAATATGAATAATTTAAAAAATATAGACGTTAAAATCCCGCTGAATAATTTTGTATGTATAACGGGAGTTTCAGGGTCGGGGAAAAGCACTTTGATTTTGGATACTCTATATCAGGCGGTTTTTGCCTACAAGAACGGTTACGCCGTCGATTTTAAGAGGTTTAATATCGATGCTATAAAGAACGTAGATTATTTCGACAGAGTAGTTAATATAGACCAGTCGCCTATAGGAAGAACTCCAAGGTCTAATCCTGCAACATATACCGGAATTTTTACTTTAATAAGGGAAATTTTCGCCGGCACTAAAGAATCGAAATCAAGGGGCTACGATCCCGGCAGATTCAGTTTTAACGTTAAAGGAGGCAGATGCGAAGCCTGCAGCGGAGACGGCGTAAAAAAAATAGAAATGCTTTTTATGCCCGACGTTTATGTTATGTGCGACGTATGCAAAGGTAAAAGATATAATGCCCCTACGTTAGAAATCACTTATAAAAATAAAAATATTTACGACGTTTTAAATATGACGGTTAAAGAAGCTTACGATTTTTTTAACGCTATTCCGCCGCTTGCCCATAAACTAAAATTTTTAATAGACGTCGGATTAGATTATATAAATCTAGGCCAGCTTGCAACCACGCTTTCGGGAGGCGAAGCCCAGAGAATAAAGCTGTCGAAAGAATTATCGAGACCGGGACAGTATAAAACATTATATATACTTGACGAACCGACGACAGGGCTTCATTTCGACGATATCGGCAAGCTTTTGACCATATTAAACCTTCTCGTAGAAGCCGGAAATACCGTTATAGTTATCGAACACAATTTAGATGTCATAAAATCCGCAGATTACATAATAGATATGGGTCCGGAAGGCGGCGAAGGTGGCGGCAGGATAATAGCTACCGGAACGCCCGAAGAGATTTCCGTTAACAAGAGTTCGTCTATCGGTAAATATTTATCCAGATTAACAGATTTTAATTTCAAATAATTTCATATCATTTCTTTTTATTTCATATCTTTTCATAAAATAGCATAATAATCTAAATTAAATTCAGACCGATTCCATTTTTACACGCATAACAAAAGACATAGTTTTATAAGCGCAGTAAAGGATGCCCGCAGAGACTATTATTGAATTATCGCTTTAATCCTGCAATTTATAAGCAATAATTCCTGCATTATTAATCGTAATTTTGCTTTAAGGCTTGTATAAAGGCTATTTTATATCGGTCATATCTAAATTTTAATAAAAATATTTCATGGCATAGAAAATGCTTCCTAACTATATTATATTTAGGATTTTATGCTTTTATATAAATTATTATTTTATTTTTTTTATTAATCGCTTTTATTTTTTAATAATTGGAGGAACAATGGCTGAAAAAGCATTAGAGCATGAGTACATCTGCCTAACTACCGAACAGGCAAACAAGAAGATTGAAGTATGCGGCTTGAACGCCGTAGAAGAAGAGAAAAGAAACCCGGTAAAAGAATTTTTGAAAAGATTCTGGGGACCTATTCCATGGATGCTTGAATTTGCAGCTCTTCTAGAAATAATAGTAGGAATAACAAGAAAACAGGACGTAAAGTTTATTGAAGCCGCAATAATTTTAGCCCTTTTAATATTTAACAGCATAATGTCTTTTATGCATGAAGGCAAAGCACAGAAAGCTCTTGAACTTTTAAAGCAGCGTCTATCGGTCAAAGCGAGGGTTATGAGGGACGACAAATGGACGATATTAGACGCAAAATATCTCGTTCCCGACGATATCATACATTTAAGGATGGGCGATTTTGTTCCTGCGGATATTAAGATACTGGACAGCCAGATACAATTAGACCAGTCGGCGCTCACGGGGGAGTCTCTTCCTATAGAAGCCGAGACTGGAAGCGTTGCCTATTCCGGTTCGGTAGTAAAAAGAGGCGAAGCAACAGGAATCGTCGTAGCTACGGGAAAGGAGAGTTACTTCGGAAAAACCGCCGAACTTGTTAAAATTGCTAAGACCAAGAGCAATCTGTCGAAACTTATTTTTAAAATAGTCAAGTATATGATTTATATGGATTTTATTCTGCTTGCGTTTTTTCTGGTTTACGCTCTTTCACACGGTTTCAGTCCGGCAGACACTATAGTATTTATATTAGTTATTTTAATAGCCGCTATTCCTATTGCACTTCCGGCTACTTATACGCTTTCCACGGCATTAGGAGCAGTCGAACTCTCAAAAAAAGGCGTTCTTACCACTAAATTATCCGCCATAGAAGAGTCTGCGGCAATGACGGTTCTTTGTTCGGATAAGACAGGAACGCTTACGGAAAATAAGGTTATACTGGAAGATATAACTCCTGTGGGAGAACATACGAAAGAAGAACTTTTAACTTACTCTATTATGGCAAGCGACGAGAAAAGCCAGGATGCATTAGACGACGCTATATTTAAAGTTACTAACCCGATGAACTTAAAGCCTGAAGGGGAGAGGGTTTCTTTTACGCCCTTCGATCCTGCCACCAAAAGAACCGAAGGTCTCTACAAAGCCGGCGGGGAAGAAGTCAAAATATTCAAAGGACAGCCGGCAACGATATGGAATCTTGCGCAGAAAGGCACCGAAACGGCATACAAATATGAAAATATCGAAAAAGAACTTGCGCAGAAAGGCGAAAGAGTTCTTGCAACGGCTTACGAGAAAGGCGGAAAGTATGAATTTTTAGGGTTTTTAGGGTTTATGGACCCTGAAAGACCCGATTCTAAACCGCTTGTTCAGGAACTTCGCAATCTCGGCGTCAGAGTTATAATGTTAACCGGCGATACCGCAATTACCGCTAAAACCATTGCCAAAAGATTAGATATAGGCGATAAGGTTTGTGAAAGAAAAGAGCTTATTGAAATGAGCAAAGACAAAGAAAAAGAAAAAAACCTTGCTGATTTCGACGTGTTCGGGGGTATTTATCCGGAAGATAAATACAATATAGTTAAAGCTTTACAGGATAACAACTATATAGTAGGCATGACCGGCGACGGAGTTAACGATTCTCCGGCGCTAAAGCAGGCAGAGGTAGGTATAGCGGTTTCCGGTTCTACGGACGTCGCTAAAGCCGCCGCAAGTATAGTGCTTACCGATCCGGGTTTATCCGATATCGTATCTGCGATAAAAACCAGCAGGGAAATATTTCAGAGAATGGCCACTTGGGTTCTTAATAAGATAGCTAAAACAATAGAGATTTCTTTCTTTACTATATTCGGTATTATTCTTATGAACTATTATTATAATACGCCGGCAAAAAATTCGTTTATAATTACCCCCGTGCTTGTAATTTTATTGCTTTTTACCAACGATTTCGTTACTATGTCTATTTCGACAGACAATGTTAAGCATTCGCTAAAACCAAACGAGTGGAAGATTAAAAATATGGTCATAGGTTCGGTGGCTATGGGCGTATTTCAATTGATTTTCTCTTTTGGCGCCCTTGTTTATTATAAGATGCAGGGCCATTACGATATGGACCAAATTGCGACTATAGTGTTTTTAATAATGGTGTTTACCGGACAAGGAGTACTTTATTTAGTCAGAACGGCCGATTATTTTTATAAGAGCGCGCCGTCAAAATATATGCTTATTGCCACTATAGCGGATTTAATAGTCGTCTCGATGCTGGCATGGTTCGGCATAAGTTTCGAGAATCATCCGCTTATAGCGCGGATACCGTTTACGGAGATAATCAGGCTTTATATATTCGGAGCTGTTTATCTGTTCTTAGTCGATATAATAAAAGTAAGGATTTTCAGGAAATATAACGTGAGGCCTTAGTGCCGCCTGAAATTTGCCTCATCCGCTCTAATTTATAAAGAGCGGATGAGATTTTGTTTATATAAGTTTTTCGTAAATTTCGTATCGCTTTAATTTCCTCCACAGCGTAGAGTATGAAATATCCAATATTTTACATGCCTTATTTCTTTTATATTTTGCTTTTTTCAAAGCGGATATAATTCTGCTTTTTTCGGACGTAATATCGAAAATATCTTCTACGTCGTTTTGGTTTGATTCAACCTTATAATTTTCCTGCAATTTTTGAGTCCTGCGTTTTTCTTTTATCGTATGGCGGCGTATATCGATTCCGCACTCTTTAAGGGATTGGACTTTTTTGCATCCGTCGTAATTTAAAATAAGAATTCTGTCAAGAGCCGAAGTCATTTCCCTGATATTTCCCGGCCACCCGTATTCGAGACATTCTTCCATAAATTTTTTACAATAAGAAATTTTCAAGCTTTTTAAATAATTTTCGATAAAATATCTTATAAAATTAGGTCTTTGCCTCAGAGGAGGGATGTTTACGTTAATAGTCGAAATCCTATAATAAAAATCTTCCCTCATAAATCCGGTCGTTATTTTTTCTTCGATATTTGAATTGGTGGAGAATGCCGTCCATAAGTTTAACAATTCCGGCACCGTACTGCCTACTTTTTCGCAAACGCGATAATCCAGGAAGTATAATAGTTTAGACTGGTTGTCCATAGTTAAAGTGTCCACGTCGTCGAAAAATAATACTCCGTTATCTGCAGTTTGCGCTTTTCCATTAGTGGTTTCTACGGCGCCTGTAAATGCTCCCTTTAAATGTCCGCAAAGCACAGATTGAAAAAGCTCGCCGGATAAATTAAAACAGGAAACGGTTACTAAAGGTTTTGACGGAAAAATTTTTTTTGATACAAAATTAATCAGCGTAGTTTTTCCGGTGCCTGTTTCACCTTGAATGAGAAGATTTGTTTTAGTCTTTGCAGCTTTTTCTATGATTTTTATGCATTTCCCTATTCTTGAATCGGGAAACTCTTCTGCGTAGCGTTCTATTAATTCATTCTGTAAATTCATTTTAGATGTAGGATGCAGATAAAATTATTGATTAATTCGCATAATGCAAAAGCTTTTTATTTCTTATACAACATTTTTAATTTAAAATCAAATTTTTAATGGAGTTTTTAATGTAGTTTTTAAGAGAGTTTAAAAACGACAGATCAAAAAAATATATTGACTTTTTGCTTCTTAAGTGATAAAAAATAATATTTAGTGTTTTAAAAATACCGTGGATATTAAGGGTTGAAAACCATATGTATAACTAAATAAATTATTTTAATAAGGGGGGTAAAATGACTAAAAGTTCGGAAGATTCGCCGTCAAGGCGAACTTTTATGACCGTTGTAATCGGATTAATTTCGGCCGTAATAGGCGTTGCCGTTGCAATACCTATACTTGGCGAAGTTTTAAGTCCATTGTTCAAAAAAAGAGACATAGTATGGGCTGAACTTGGCAAAATCGACGACTTAAATAAAATCGAGCCTTTAACGCCAAAGTTTGTTCCGGTTTATTTCAGGGTAAAAGAAGGCTGGACAATCAACACGCTTCCAAGACAGGTTATAGTCGTTAAAGACATAACCGGAAAACTTTATTTCTTTTCAAATCAATGTACGCATTTAGGATGTCCTCTCCACTGGATACCTGCAAGACAAAAGTTTTTATGCCCGTGCCACGGCGGTATGTTTAACGTTCTAGGCAAGGTAGTGGGTGGTCCGCCGCCAAGACCTTTATTTCAATGGGTTTATAAAGTAAATAGCGGTAAAGTTTTAATTCAAAATAAGTTTATCGATAATCCAAAGGATAGGGGGGTCTGATGTTTAAAAAAATTCAGGAATGGTTTGACGAAAGAATTGGTCTCACCGAACTAATAAATGAGTTTAACGGCGAAAGGATACCTGCAAGGGGCGGTTGGGCATATACTTTCGGCAGTTTGCTCGCTTTTCTTTTCATAATTCAGGTAGTAACGGGAATGTTCCTTTTGTTTTATTACGTGCCGTATTTTCCGATGGCAAGAAATTCTACCTATTTTATAAAGCATCATGTTTTATTGGGCAATATTCTCCTCGGTATTCATTTATGGGGTGCGTTTACCATGATTTTTATTCTTCTCGTGCACATGTCCAGGGTTTATTTTTCCGGTTCATATAAAAAGCCGAGAGAAATGCAATGGGTTGCGGGAATGGTTTTATTCTCCGTCGTAGTAATACTTGGTTTGACGGGTTATATGCTTATAGGAAACGAAAATTCGTGGTGGACGATAAACGTTTTAGATAATGTAGCATCGCATATGCCGATTATCGGCGGTTTTTTGAGGATAATAGTAAAAGGCGGGACAGAAACGTCGGTTTTGACTATGCAGCATATATTTGCTATTCACGTTTGGCTTTTGCCGATAGTGGTCATTATGTTTATACCTATACATATTTTCTTGGTCAGGAAGACCGGAGAGCAGGGTATGGCGCTGGAATACAAAAACAGCAAACTCTCGGACGACGACGTTAATAAATGGAAACATCCGGATGCAACGGTTCCTTTTTTTCCCG
>JAJYJN010000068.1 GCA_021789455.1 bacterium
ATAAATCTCCGTGGGCTATAGCTTCTTCGATGGCTTTAATGTTTGCCGGCCTTTCCACCGATTTTAACCTCTTCAATTCTTTAACTAAATTATCGTGTCCTTCTTTCGTGATATAAAAAGATTTTTCGTTTCCCGCCAATGAAACCACCTCCCGATAGATATTAAATTAAGCAATATCTTAATATCTTCTATATATTCTATTATCTGTTGCCTAGAATGATGTTATTATATTATATACCTTTGTAATAATCCTGCAACGCCTTAACGGATAAATTATTTTCCTTAAGCGCCTTAATTGCCATGCATGCGGCGGTCGCGCCCCTCATTGTCGTATAATACGGAAGAGAAAATTCTATTGCGCTCCTTCTTATTATATATGAATCCTCGAGGGATTTTTTACCTCTCGGCGTATTGAAAATCATAGAAATTTCTTTATTCTTAAGAGCGTCTATTATATGCGGACGGCCTTCTTTCACTTTATTTATTCTTTTGTTCTTAATACCGGCTTTATCGAGATATTCCGACGTCCCTTTAGTGGCAAGTATATTTAACCCGGATTTCGTTAACGATTCGCCGAGTTCTTTCAAATATTTTTTGTCTTCGTCTTTAACGCTTATAAGAACGTTGCCCGAAAGCGGCAAATTCTGACCGGCGGCAATCTGCGATTTGGCGTAAGCCATTCCAAAGCTCGAGTCTATTCCCATAACTTCCCCTGTTGACCTCATTTCCGGGCCGAGCATAGGGTCGACGTTTGAAAATTTAGAAAACGGAAACACGGCTTCCTTAACGCAGTAATAGTCGATATTAAATGACTGTCCAAGCCCGAAATCTTTAAGTTTTTCCCCGAGAAGAACCTTGGTCGCTAATTTTGCTACTGGAACTCCGGTGGCTTTTCCTATAAACGGGACGGTTCTAGATGCCCTCGGATTAACCTCTATTATGTATATTTCATTATTTTTTACCGCATACTGAACATTTACGAGCCCTTTAACGTGAAATTCGCGGCATATGATTTCAGTAATATCTTTTATCTTTTCCACCGCATTCGCATCTAAAGAAAATGCGGGCAGAGAACAGGCGCTGTCTCCCGAATGCACGCCCGCTTCTTCTATGTGCTCCATTATTCCCGCAATATAAACGGATTCCGTATCGCTTAAAGCATCTACGTCAACCTCTATGGCATCTTCAAGAAATTTATCTATCAATATGGGAAACGAAACGTCCTGCAAAAATATTTTCTTAATATATTCAGTAAGTCCGCTTTCGTTATATATTACTTCCATTGCCCTTCCGCCCAAAACGTAAGAAGGCCTTAATAAAACCGGAAATCCTATGGCCCCGGCCTTTTCGTATATCTCTTCGCCGTTGAACGCCATTGCGCTTTCAGGCTGTTTAAGCTCCAATTTATTTATTATATTTTTAAACTTTTCCCTGTCCTCAGCTATATCTATATATTTAAAAGGCGTGCCGAGTATTTTAATACCTTTCGAGTCAAATTTTTTCGCTAACTTCAAAGGCGTTTGCCCGCCGAACTGCAGTATGACAGGAGGATTATTTTCGGCTTCGCAGATTGCCGCCGTATCTTCGAAAGTCAAAGGTTCGAAATAAAGGCGCGACGAAGTATCGTAATCGGTGGAAACTGTTTCGGGATTGCAGTTCAGCATAATAGACGAATAATTATTTTCTTTCAAAGCAAACGAACAATGAACGCAGCAATAATCAAATTCTATGCCCTGTCCTATTCTGTTGGGACCGCTTCCGAGTATTATAACTTTTTCGTTTTCAAGAGGCTTAATTTCGTTAAATTTATCGTAAGACGAATACATATAAGGGGTAGCCGCTTCGAACTCGGCCGCGCACGTATCGACTTTTTTAAATACTCTCTTTATATTATTCGTCCGGCATAATTCGTCTATAATTTTTTCCGTTTTTTCTATTAAAGCAACCGCTCCTTCGTCTTTTTTTAGATATTCCTCGGGCGAAATACGGCTGCCGTCGGCTTTCCTTGCAATCAATTTTGCTATTATTCTGTTTGAAAAGCCCGTTTCTTTAGATTCTCTTATAAGTTCTATATCTTCTAACGGATTGCCTGAAAGAAACAGTTTTTTCTCCTGTTCGACTATCTGCTTAATCTGATTGAGAAACCATTTATCGACTTTAGAAAATTCATTTATTTCTTCAACCGTAAAGTTCAGCCTTAAGGCATCGGTTATTAAAAACAATCTTTTGAAATCGTTATTTTTTATCAAAGATTTTACTTCTTCTTTAATAACTTCGAAATCCTGTTTGTTTTCCGCCGCGCCGTAAGATAAATCGAGACCGTAAAGCGATTCTATCCCGTAATATCCGTTTTCTAAAGACCGGGCGGCTTTCTGGACCGATTCGCAGAACGTCCTGCCTATAGCCATTACTTCGCCTACGGATTTCATATGGGTCGTAAGAGTGCTGTCGGTTTGGGGAAATTTTTCAAAAGTAAAACGCGGTATTTTGGTTACTACGTAATCTATGGACGGCTCAAAACATGCAAGCGTTTTTTTAGTAATATCGTTAGTAATTTCATCTAAAGTATATCCAACGGCGAGCTTAGCGGCAATTTTCGCTATCGCGAAGCCGGTCGCTTTGGATGCCAGGCTGGAACTTCTCGAAACCCTAGGATTCATTTCTATAACGTAAACTTCGTCGGAATCGGGATTTAAAGCAAATTGGATATTTGAGCCGCCGGTTTCTACGCCTATTTCGTCCATTATTTTTATAGAATAGTCCCTGAGTTTTTGTAAGTCTCCGTCGTTTAAAGTCTGGACGGGTGCGACGGTAATAGAATCGCCGGTATGAATCCCCATAGGGTCGAGGTTTTCTATAGAGCAGATTATAATGGTATTTTTATCTTTATCGGTCATTACCTCGAGTTCTACTTCTTTAAAACCGATTGCGGACTTTTCGATTAATATTTCGCTTATCGGACTTAAATTTATACCGTTTGAAGCAATGTCGGCAAATTCGTATATATTATAAGCGATGCCTCCGCCGCTTCCGCCAAGCGTAAAAGAAGGTCTTATAATTACCGGAAAACCGATGCTTTTTTGAACTTCGTACGCTTCTTCCATATTATTGGCAAAACCGCCCTGCAGAACGGGAACGCCTATCTTTTCCATGCTTTTCTTGAAATATTCCCTGTCTTCGGCTTTTTTAATCGCGTCTATATTTGCTCCAAGAATATTCAAGCCGTATTTTTGTATTATTCCGGAGTCAAAGAGCTCCAAAGTAATATTAAGCGCCGTCTGCCCTCCGAGCGTCGGCAGTATGCTGTCCGGCCTTTCTTTTTCTATTATCCTGGCGACAAAATCCTTGGTCAGCGGTTCGATATAAGTTTTATAGGCGTAATCGGGGTCGGTCATAATAGTAGCGGGATTGGAATTTACGAGAACAACCTCGTATCCCTCTTCGGATAACGCTTTTGCTCCCTGAGTTCCGGAATAATCGAATTCCGCGGCCTGTCCGATAATTATCGGCCCGGAGCCTATTATTAAAATTCTTTTAATGTCCGTTCTTTTAGGCATATTTTATTTTTTTAATATTATTATATTTAATATAAATTTAACTTATACCGCATCTTAGGAGCCTATGTTTATATCGTTCTGAAAAAAACCCGTTAGATTATTATCTATTAATTCCTTGACTGCCGCGGAATATTCCATTTCCGTAATCTTTCTGTTTAATCTGCCGTCGTATTCCGCTTTATAGGCAGGGAAATACTGGCTCATAAGGCTTACCGGAACGTCTCCGCCGAGCTCCCTGGCTATAAATCTAAAAGAATCCGCATATCCGCTTATGCTTTCGGGCAGTACAAGATGCCTTATCAAAAGACCCGAAACGGCAATTCCGTATTTGTTTACCCTCAATTCTTTTACCTGCCCGTACATAATCTTTAACGCCTTCCTGTTGATTTCTACGTAACCGGCGACGCCCGAACAGCTCATGGCATTTTTATCGTCCGAATATTTTATATCTGGCAGATATATATCTATAATGCCGTCCAAAAGTTCCAACAGCCTTGCCTCTTCATATCCCGAACTGTTGTAAACGATAGGGATTTTTAATCCTCTCTTCCCCGCCATAAATATCGACTCTGCAACAAAAGGCATATAATGCATCGGCGTAACGAGATTAATATTGACCGCTCCTTTTTCCTGCAGTCTAACCATGCCGTCCGCAAGTTCCGACGTATCGTAAAAATTTCCGGCGCAATACCTGCTGATAGGATAATTCTGGCAAAATTTACATTTTAAAGAACATCCGCTAAAAAAAACGGTTCCGGAACCTGTTTTACCCGATATAGGCGGTTCCTCGCCGAAATGCAGGTTGATGCTTGCTATTTTTAATTTGTCCGCCGCTCCGCACAGACCCTTTTCGCCTTTGAGCCTTTTAGCCCCGCAATGCCTTGGGCATAATCCGCAGTTTTCCATTAAGCCGTAAAGAGCGTCTATCTTTGAAATAAAATCGCCGTTAGAAAGCTTCAGGTGCGACGAAACGCGTTCGGCTGTATTTACTATCCTATTTTGGCGCCTAAACATAACTCTTTAAATTCCGAAAAAAGATATCTTGAATCTCTCGGCCCCGGAGAGCTTTCCGGATGATACTGGACCGAAAATGCCTTTAGCCGGTCATTTTTAATGCCTTCCACCGTATTATCGTTCAAATTTATATGGGTTAGTTTTGTCTCGCTTGAATGATTTGCTTTAACGTTATCTAAATTAACGCAAAAACCGTGATTTTGCGAGGTAATTTCTACTTTCCCGGTTTTAAGATTCTTAACCGGCTGATTAATTCCGTGATGCCCGAATTTCAGCTTATATGTATCGAAACCGAGAGCCAGCGAAAGCAATTGATGCCCAAGGCAGATGCCGAAAACCGGTCTTTCGCCGAGAAGGCTTTTCAATGTTTCCACTTCTTCCGACATTGTTTTCGGGTCTCCCGGGCCGTTCGACAAAAGAATGCCGTCGGGTTCGGTAGCCAATATCTCTTTTTTAGAAAAATTATGCGGAACGACTGCAACGTCGGCTTTAATAGCGTTTAAACATCTCAGGGTATTAAATTTAACTCCGTAATCTATGACCGTTACCCTGAAGTCCGGAGAATCGACATTCTTTTCGTAAACGCTCTTGGTCGAAACATTGGAAACAAGGTTTAATCCTTCCATTTTCGGCAAAGCATCAAGCCTTTTTTTAATATATCCGATTCCGGCTTCCTTCGGGGCTATATAAACGTTAGACTGTCCGCCGTCCCTCAATATAATCGTTATATGCCTCGTATCTATACCCGATATAACGGGATATCCGTAAGAATTAATAAATTCCGCCAAATTTTTTGAAGCGGCATGATGGGAAAAATTTTGAACGTAATTTTTTGCCACAAGCCCCGAAATCCATACCCTTTCGGATTCAAAATCCGTATCGTTTATGCCGTAATTGCCGACCATAGGATAGGTCATAACGACGACCTGGCCGTTATAAGAAGGATCGGTAATAAGCTCCTGATAACCGTTCATGGCGGTATTAAAAATCGCTTCTCCTCCGGATTCTATTATTTTGCCTTCATAAAACCCCTCATAATAAATTCC
>JAJYJN010000069.1 GCA_021789455.1 bacterium
TCCAATCTGTCCCGATTCAAAACCTCTTTCTTTAATCTTATTTTTATTTTAAACTCTCCGATAAAGTTAAAAATATACGACGACGAAAATTCTTTATCGTTTACAAGTTTAACCAGCGCTTCAAAAACCGTACCCGCCGATTCATGAAATTCTAACACGAATTCTTTTTCTTTTATTTCAAGAAGCTGAACCTTCGAATTTTTCATGTAGCTTTTGAGTTCCGTTATTTTCAAAAGATTCTCGACGGGAACCTCGATTTTTCCGAATCTGTCTTTAAGTTCGGCGCTTATTTTATCGACGTCGCTCCTGTTGTTGCAATTCGAAAGTTTTCTATAAACGGACATTTTGGTTTTACCTTCGCTTATGTAAGAATCGGGAATATAAGCCGATAAATTTATCTTTACCTCCGGAACTATCTGCGGCGGTAAAACGACGCCCTGTATTTTTTCTACCTCTTCTTTAAGCATCTGCATGCACATTTCAAGTCCTACGGCGTTTATATGTCCTGATTGAGCCCCTCCTAGAATATTCCCTGCTCCTCTTATCTCCAAATCCGCCATTGCAAGTTTAAAACCTGAGCTGAGTTCGCTGTAATCTTTAATAGCGTTTAGTCTTTTTCTTTGTTCGGCGCTTATGTTATCTTTACCGGTTTCCAGAAGAAGCAGGCAGTATGCCTGTATATGAGACCTTCCGACTCTTCCCCTAAGCTGATAAAGCTGGCTTAAGCCGAATTGTTCGGCATTATTTATAATAATCGTATTTACGTTGGGATTATCCAGCCCCGATTCTATGATCGCCGTAGAAAGAAGCATATCATAGCCTTTATTATAGAATATATGCATAATATCCATAATTTCCTCGGAATCCAGCCGCCCGTGAACTACCCCTATTCTTATATCCGGCATTATTTTTTTAAGCCTATTATAAACCGGGTCTAATCGGGATATCCTGTTGTCGATAAAATAAACCTGCCCTCCTCTGTTTAATTCTTTAAAAACCGCATCTTTGATAATCCCGTCTTCGTATGGCTCTATAGCCGTAATAACGTTTTTCCTGCCGGAAGGCGGGGTACTTATGATGCTTATATCTCTTATTCCCGACATCGAAAGATACAGCGTCCTCGGAATAGGCGTCGCGCTCATAGCAAGCACGTCTATGGAATATCTTATTTTTTTTATTTTTTCTTTCTGGAGCGCGCCGAATTTTTGCTCTTCGTCTATAATCAAAAGGCCTATATCCTTGAATTCTATCTTTTCTGATAACAGTTTATGCGTCCCTACTATTATATCTATGCTCCCGTCTTTAATTCCTTTAATTATTTCTTTCTCTTCGTTTTTTTTAATAAACCTTGAAATACATGCTACTTTTACGGGATATTTTTCAAATCTTTTTTTAAAATTATTGTAATGCTGGTCAACTAAAAGAGTAGTGGGAGCCATTAAGGCAACCTGCTTTCCGTCCATAGCCGCTTTAAAAGCCGCCCTTATTGCGACTTCCGTTTTTCCGAATCCTACGTCGCCGCATATCAGCCTGTCCATAGGCTTACTGCCGCGCATATCCGAAAGAACTTCTTTTATCGCCTTGGCCTGGTCGTCTGTTTCTTCAAATTCGAAACTTTCCTCAAATTCCCTGTATTCCTCATTTTCTTCGGAGAATGCGAACCCTCTTTCGGCCATTCTTTTGGCGTACAAAACTTTTAAATCTTCGGCTATCTCTTCAATCCTTTTTTTCGCCTTTATTTTTGCTTTTTCCCACGATTTGTTTCCGAGCCTGCTCAATACGGGGGAATTTTCTTCGGAAGACGCTATATATTTATGAAGCAAAAATATTTTATCGGACGGAACAAAAAGCTTATCGCCTCCCTCAAAAATTAGCGCGAAATAATCGGATGAAATTCCGTTAAGCGTAATGTTTTTTATTTCGACGAATTTTGCTATGCCGAATTCGTCGTGAACTACGAAATCGCCCGGATTAAGTTCCTCTATATTTTTAAAATAATCCGCGCCTGCCGCTCCGCGCCCGGATTCAGGCTTTAAATCCAGATGCTCCCTGAAAAGCTCTTCGTCTTTAATTATAAGGAGCTTATGCTTCTTGGATATCATGCCGGAGGAAATATCCCCCGTGGAGATTTGAAAACGGTCTCCCGCCTTATCCGCGCCTAAGCCTATAGACCCGAAAATCGTCTTCAACCTCTCTTTATGAATTTCGTTCTTTGACGCTATTATTATACGGTATCCTTTTTCGATCAGATTAATAAAAATTTTCTTAATTAACGCCAAATTCAATTTCCCGTCTTTATATTTTAATTTTGCGGTAAAATCGATACTGCCGGATTCTATGACGGACGATAATCTTCCTATCGGATTATCGGAGTTTTTGGCGCCCAGATATACCGCGGATTTTTTATAATTATAATAATAGAATTCGTCTAAACTGTTTAAGGAAAGATTTAAAAGATTTTTATTGAGCATATCGCGGTTTAACGCATCTAAAAGTTCGGTTTCAGGTTCTTCTATATATAAGACCGGGCTTTCCAATACGTCTAAAATGTTCAGTTTCTTTTCGTAATAATCCGGCTTGACCGGAAATACGGTAAAACCTTCTATATTTTTAAAACTTACCTGGGTATTTAAATCAAAATATCTTATATCCTCGACGGTCTCGTCAAAAAAATCTATCCTTGCCGGATAAGGGCTGTCCGCGTTAAATATATCGATAATACCGCCCCTGACCGCAAATTCGTTTTCATTCTCTATTTGAATTGTTTTCTCGTAACCGTAAGAAATTAACGTACGTATAAGATTTTCTCTGGGAAAATTCAATCCTTTCTTGATATGTATAAAAGAATTTAAAAGGCTGTCCGGTTCCGGAACTTTAGAAAAAAAAGAAATCGGGGTCAGTATTATAAGCGCATTGCTATCATGCTTTAAATCGTATAGGAGGCTTACCGGAATTATTTCTTCGCAAAATAAGATTTTTTTCGCGGAGAAAAATGAAAGATTTTTATATAAATCCTTAGCAGAGGCGAAACTGTCGCATAAAAAAACGTATGTTCCGCCTCTATTTGCTATAGATAAAGAAATATCTAAAGAAAAGGTCGCAGGTGTTTTTAATTTTATCGAATTCAAATCAATGCTCTATGGCAATTCCAATCTATAACTTTAATGCCGATGAATAGAATTAAAGTTTTGCTTCTTTAATCGAAGCCTGCGCCGCAGATATAATTGCCACCGGAACCCTGTAAGGAGAACAGCTGACATAATTAAGATTCAATCCGTGGCAAAATTCAATCGAGCTCGGGTCTCCGCCGTGTTCTCCGCATATTCCGAGTTTAATATCCTTTCTGGCGGCTTTGCCTTTGCTTACGGCAATTTTCATAAGTTCTCCGACGCCGTTTCTATCTAATTCCATGAAAGGGTCGGTTTTCAGTATATTTTTATTCAGGTAATCAGGCAAAAAAGAACCTATGTCGTCTCTTGAAAAACCAAAGGTGGTCTGCGTAAGATCGTTTGTCCCGAACGAGAAAAACTCCGCCTCTTTGGCTATTTCGTCGGCAACCATGCACGCCCTGGGCAGTTCAATCATCGTGCCTACAAGATATTTAAGTTTCACTCCGTATTTCTCCATTACTTCGGAAGCTTTTTTGTCCACAAGTTCTTTCAGCAATCTTATCTCTTCATAAATTCCTACGACCGGTATCATAATTTCCGGCATTATTTTATTGCCGTTTTTATGAAATTCGCATGCCGCTTCCATAATAGCCTGAACCTGCATTTCATAAATTTCCGGATAGCTGACTCCAAGCCTGCAGCCTCTGTGTCCGAGCATAGGATTTACTTCGTGAAGAGAAATAACTTTGGATTTTAACCTTTCGTAAGGAATATTCATAATTTCGGAAAGCTCTTTTATATCTTTCTCCGTTTTCGGCAGAAATTCATGCAGCGGAGGGTCAAGCAGACGGATATTGACGGAATATCCTTTCATTTCCTCGTATAATTCGAGAAAATCGGATTTTTGCATCGGCAAAAGTTTTGCGAGAGCTTTTTGCCTTTCCGTGAGATTTTCCGAAAGTATCATCTCTCTTACCGCTTTTATCCTTTCTCCCTTAAAGAACATATGTTCGGTTCTGCAAAGTCCTATTCCTTCCGCTCCGTAATCTCTTGCGACTCTGGCGTCCTCCGGGGTATCGGCATTGGCTCTGACGTGCAGTTTTCTAAATCCGTCGGCAAATTTCATTATAGTTTTAAAATCTTCGTTTATCTCCGGCGTTATCATCTGCACGTAACCCGAATAAACCTCGCCGTTTGAACCGTTAAGCGTTATAATGTCGCCTCTTTTTATCGTCCTTCCGGAAACGGTTATTTCTCCTTTCTTTTCGTTTATTTCAAGAGAAGAACAGCCTGTTACGGCGCATTTGCCCATTCCTCTGGCTACGACTGCGGCATGGGACGTCATTCCGCCTCTTGCGGTAAGGATTCCCTCCGCCACGCTCATTCCGTGAATATCTTCAGGCGAAGTTTCCATTCTGACCAATATTACTTTTTTACCCTTTTTTGTTTCGTCTTCCGCTTCTTCCGCAGAAAATACAACTTCGCCGCTTGCAGCGCCGGGGGATGCGGGCAGTCCTTTTGCCAGAACGTCTTTTTTGGCGCTAAGGTCAACCGCCGGATACATAAGCTGGGCAATAGAATACGGGTCTATTCTTAAGACGGCGGTTTTTTTATCTATCATGCCTTCCTTTTCCATATCGACGGCAATTTTAACCGCCGCTTTTGCGGTTCTTTTGCCGGTTCTTACTTGAAGCATATAAAGTATATTTTCTTGAATCGTAAACTCTAAATCGAGCATATTTTTATAATGTTTTTCCAATAATCCCGCATATTCCAGAAGGTCTTTATATACGGCAGGCATAGCATGTTCGAGCGAAATATCGGACGGATTTTTCTTGGAAAATTCGTTTACCGGCTGAGGAGTCCTTATCCCGGCTACGACGTCTTCTCCCTGAGCATTGATAAGATATTCGCCGTAAAAACCGTTTTCTCCCGTGGAAGGATTTCTTGTAAAAGCGACTCCGGTGGCCGAAGTTTCCCCCATATTTCCGTAAACCATGGATACTACGTTTACCGCGGTTCCCCAGTTTTCGGGAATCTTATTAAGTTTCCTGTAAGTTATGGCCCTGGGAACGTTCCATGATTCAAACACTGCGGAAATACCCATCCATAACTGCTCCTCCGGGTCTTCCGGAAATTTAATTCCCTTTTCTTTTTTAACGACGCTTTTAAATTCGCCTACAAGGCTTTCTAAATCTGCATCGCTCAATTCGTTATCGTTTTTTACCGATTTTTCTTTCTTTTTATTTTCCAGAAGCGATTCCATAATACCGGAATCTATTCCAAGCACTACGTTTGAAAACATCTGGATAAATCTCCTGTAGGTATCGTAGGCAAATCTCCGGTTGCCGGACTTATTTATAAGCCCTTTAATCGTATCCTCGTTTAATCCGAGATTCAGGACGGTATCCATCATTCCGGGCATGGAGACTCTTGCTCCGCTTCTAACGGAAACTAAAAGCG
>JAJYJN010000070.1 GCA_021789455.1 bacterium
TTATTATAGCATATATCTTTCAAATATTAAAATCGATAAATAATCATAAATATCGATAAATAATTTTAGTTTGCAAAGTAAATTCAATAAATTCAAAGTAAATTTTAGTCGGCAGAAAAAACAATGCCAAAGTAAAAAAAGAAAAACTCCCGAATGCGTCAAACGCAGTCGGGAGTAAGAGAATAAATAAATCTGACACCTTTTTTCTTTTTTCCTTTTTTCCTTTTTCATATTTTTTTTCAAGCCAAAATAAAAATGTAACCTACTAAGTTATTTTAAAAAAATGCTCAAAAATGGACGGGGGCGAAAGGTCGAAAATTTCTATCGGCAAATTTGAGCAATTACAATAACTTTACAACTAATATTGATTTATGATACTATTATATTTAGTTTATGATATCAAATAAAACAAATAGAATATATTTATTATCAAGGCGGTAAGCTATGGGAAACGTAAAACACACTTTTAGTTTAAGGGTTAATAACATTGAAATATATGAAAGTTTGAAACAAATATCAAAAAAAAGAGGATATCGCAGCGTAAATAAACTGATTAACGATATTCTAAAGGAAGCTGTCAGCAAAGAGGCGACTTTACCCGGCATATTTTATAAAACTAAAGAAGTAGATAAGTATATAAAACTTAAAAGAGAAGATATTTATGACAGGTTCTAAAAAAGTATTTATAGATACTAATATATGGATTTATGCTTTCCTGTCGGAAAAAAGCAATAAAGAAAAAAATAAAATAATTTTACAATTTCTGGAGGCCGAGATAAAACAAAACTTACTCACTACCTCAATTCAGTGTATTAATGAATTTCATAATGTATTAAACAGAAAATACGGCGTTTCGGATAAAGAAATAGGACAATATATAAACGGCATATGCGAAATTTCGGAAATTATTCCTTTAAATATATACGTTTATTGGAAAGCATCAGATCTGATAAAAAAGTTTAAATTTTCTTTCTGGGATAGCCTTATAGCTTCTGCGGCGGTTTTAAACGATGTCGATATAATATATTCCGAAGATTTTCAAAATAATTTAAAAATTGAAAAAAATCTTAAAATATTAAATCCATTCAAAAATTGTTTGAATATATAAAAAAGCGTCATCTCAATGTAGGCGGGAATCCTAATAAAAAATTTGCAACAGCAAGTTAACGCGACAATAAAAAACGCTATCGGTATAAATATGTGAAAAATATTATTTTATCGGTTTTATTTTTATTAATTACTTTGCAAATTTTTGGTGCATTTAATCAAAAACCGGTATTTGCATCTCCTTCGGTCGCTTTCGACCGCATAGGAATAGTCGTAGGAAGCTATCATTTTAATAACGACGGCAGCCATGCCTGGCGCACTCCGACTGCGCATTACGAAGAATATAACCCGGGAGTAACGGCATTTTTTAATGTAAAAGGCGTTCCGCTAATAAATCAGGCTGGAATTTCGTATATCACAAAAAACAGTTTCGGTACGCCTTCGATATATGTCTCGGTTTATCATAAACTTGCGTCGATAGGACCTGTCCGAATAGACCTTGCGGCAGCTCTTGCGACAGGTTATCATAACGAGGTAAAATTGGCAAATCAGTTTGACGGCATTCTTCCGCTCGCCGGTATCAGTTTAATAGTTTTTCATCATGTAGAAATAGATATTATCCCTGCTGGGTATATAGCGGGAAATAATACGGCTAACGAACTTTTCTTCACTGTACGGTTATAAAAATAAAAATCCAAGAATTTTATAAACTTTTATGTATGCTACATATTAACTATATATTAATTACATATTAAATTGATATCGAAATTTTTTTATTTCGCCGTTTGACAGAATGCCGAATTTTAATTTAACGGCCGACGGCGCGGAATTATACCTGATATAATTAAACTTGCCAAGCCATAACCCGCCGTAATAATAACTGATACTGAAAAAGGTTAGGTTTCTGGCTATAACAACCCTATCAAAAGAAATTTTAAGGTTTCCTTTTTTATTTTTGTAAAAAGAGTGCTCATATATCAGTTCGTAAAGTTTTCCGTCCGCTTTGTTTGCTGTATTTTTATTACTATTACTATTATAGTTACTATAACTACTATGGCTACTATGACTATTGCCATTTTTACTTCTATTTTTTTGCCTTTTTAAGTAAAAATAATTAATATTTTCTTTCGATTCCGCTTTAGAAAAAGGTACCGGAGTCTCAGACAATCCGGAAAAATATACCGACGATAATTTCTCGCCGTTTTTTATGCCGTAAGTACCGATAAATACCGGATATAAATAATTAAATTCCGTAATTTTTTTATGGAATTCAGTGAATATTAAATTTGCTTCTATATAGGGCTTGCTTGATTTTACGGCTAAGTTTCTATTTCTCAGGGTTGTTTTAAATATAAAATACAAAAATAAAAGCATTATGGAAAGAACGACCATGGCAATAAGCGTTTCTATTAAAGTGAAGGCTGTTTTTCGAAGAATAATATATCGATTTGTTATTTTAGTTTCGTTTAGGCGCATTTTAATTAATCTTCTTCGGAAACTCTCACTACTTCGGCAATAGACGTAAGTCCGGATGCAAATTTCCTTATTGCCTCAACCCTCAAGGTGCTCATCCCAAATTTAACTGCTTTTAATTTTATCTCCTGGGAGCTTGCCCTGGTCATAATCAAAGACCTTATGTCGTCGTTGACGTCAAGAATTTCGTATATTGCGGTTCTGCCTTTATATCCGGTAAAATTGCATTCTTTACATCCTTTCTGAGAATAAAACGTTCCTTTTGAAAGAATTTCATTTATTACCGGCATTATTTCCGACTGTTCGTCAGAAATTAAAAGTTTAACGTCTTCGCCGTTAATTTCGTACGGCTCCCTGCAATGAGGACAAAGCTTCCTTAAAAGCCTCTGCGCAAAAACCATAGATATAGAAGAAGCTATTAAAAACGGCTCTATGCCCATATCGGTAAGCCTAGCGAAGGCGCTAGCCGAATCGTTGGTATGGAGCGTCGAAAGTACTAAATGCCCCGTCATTGCGGACTGTATGGCAATTTCCGCAGTTTCCGAATCCCTTATTTCGCCTATCATTATAACGTCGGGGTCCTGCCTTAATATATGCCTTAAGCCTTTGGCGAAAGTAAGACCTATCTTGTTATTCACGTTTATCTGGGAAATACCTTTAATCTGGTATTCCACGGGGTCTTCAATAGTAAGGATGTTTTTGTCGGAATAAAGCTTCATAACCTCGTTTATAAACGAATAAAGCGTAGTAGTTTTTCCCGAACCGGTCGGTCCGGTAGAAATAACCATTCCCGTTGTTTTTGAAAGAGCTGTTTTCACGGAAGGCAAAAATTTTTCGTCTATGCCGACTTCGGTTATATCGTAAATATTTAACGATTTGTCTAAAAGCCTTAAGACTACTCTTTCACCGAAAATAGTCGGAACTATAGAAACCCTTATATCTATGTTTTTATTTCTTGCGACAAGCTGAATTCTGCCGTCCTGAGGAAGCCTTTTTTCGGCGATGTCAAGCCCCGCCATAACTTTTATTCTGGAAACTATGCTGTTTTTTAAATTAACCTGCGGCCTTAATTTTTCGTTTAATGAGCCGTCTATCCTGAATTTTACCGATAAATAATCCTGAAAAGGCTCTATGTGAATGTCGGAAGCATTTTCTTTAAGCGCTTCGAGTATTATAACGTTTATAAACTTTATCGCCGGCGCTTCGGAGTTTTCGTCTATTAAATCTATGTGCTCGAAACTTTTTAAATCGTCCGCAGCCGCCCCGCCTGATTCAAAAGCTCCCCCGTCCGACGGTCCTTCGTTATTTGAACCGCTGATGCCGTTTTCGTTTTTATGATTTTTAATGGAATCTAAGCTAGTATCGTATATCGAGTTTATTAAATTTATCAGTTCTTCTTCGGATATTACGGTTATATTTTTATTTACAATGCCCAATTTCATTAATACGTCGTTTACTACGTCAAAGCTTTTAGTCTTTTGCGTAACCGCAATATTGCACGAGGAATTGTCCGAAAAAGGAAAAGGAATAATCAGGTTTTTTTTAAGATATATGGAAGAAAAATTTTCTCTTATAATACGGCGGATGTTCTCGTCTTGGAATTCTTTTAATTTTTGGAATTCTTCGGGGGAATTCATTTTTTTTGTATATTAAATATAAATATTTAGTTTCTTATTATTTTTATAATTTAGTTTTATTATTTAATTTTATTATTATCGGCTTTTGTCTTAATATTTGTCTTAATATTTGTCTTAATATCAGGCGGCTTTACATAATCAGGAGAAACTATAACCATTTTTCTTGCTCCAGGAAGCGGCTGTTTTTCTTTTTTTAACGATGCCAGAAATTTCTTGTTGCGCTTATTGGTAATACTTAAAAGAGTTTTGGATGACGAGATGATTTTAGGAGATATAAGTATAACGAGATTGTCTTTTTCTAACGAACTGTTTTTGTCTTTAAATAAATAGCCTAGGAAAGGTATGTCGTCAAGCAGAGGAATTCCCGTAGTCGAATTATTTACCGTATTCTGAATTAACCCGCCTATTATTACCGTCTGGTTGTTTTTTATCATAATCCTCGTTTTTATATATCTATTAGAAGTAGTAGGTCCTACTTCGTTGGCGTTTAATCCTGAAGGGTTAGGAATTATGGAGGAAATTTTAGCGTATATTTTTAAGGTTAAATAATTCCCTGAATTTATGGTGGGCGTAATTTGAAGTTTTACTCCTACATTTTGCCTTTCTACCTGAGTTACGATATTTTGCAGTTCAAACTGGCTCGTAGCCGAAGACGTAATAAAAGGAACGTTTTCGCCTACCATTATAGACGCTTTCTGGTTGTCTAAGGTTAAAAGATCCGGAGCGGATAAAACGTTTACGGCAGAGTTTGTGGCGATAAGCTGAAACAGGGCGGCGAACGAAGGCACGGTTTCCGAAGCGCCGTTAGGCCCTATGGGCAGGGTTATGGAGCCTCCGGCGGCTCCTGCAATCAATCCCGACGTCGTAAAAGGATTAGAAAGAAAACTCGATATGCCCTGGCTCATATTGTAATTTGCGTCTCCGAAAAAATTTCCTTTAAATCCGTAATACTGAGTGCCTATTTCGGAAGATTTAGTTAAATTAACCTCCGCTATTATGACCTGCACGAATACCTGCTTTCTTTTTTTATCGAGCTGTTTAATTACTTTAACGAGGGAACTATACTGCGTCGGAGTAGTTTCTATAATGAGGGAATTTTCGTCTTTATCGGGTATTATAACGGCTTTCCCGATGGCGGACACTCCGCCTTCGGCAGTTGCCGACGCAGAACCCGGCGTTGCTGCGGCGGCAGTCCGTCCTTTAAAAAAAGGCGGTTTTGCCGTCATTAAAGGCCTGTTGGCAATCTGATTACCGGATTTTACAAGCGTTTTGGCATGCGAAATCATATTAGTTAAAATCTTAGCTATAGTTTTTGCCTTTGCATATTTAAGTTTATATACGTAA
>JAJYJN010000071.1 GCA_021789455.1 bacterium
AACCAGATTCCCGCAAGCTATATAGAAGGAGCTCTTGCGCTCGGGGCTACCAAATGGCAGGCTACGAGGTCGGTCATATTAAAAGCCGCGCTTGGCGGTATATTTATCGGTATATTGCTTGGAGTAATGAATATAATCGGACAGACGGCTCCGCTCTTATTTACAAACTATTATAATACCGGCATGCCTACCGGAGTTACCGGTCCCGGCGGTGCGGTCGGGGATCTGGCGATGCTGATTTTTATATATATTCATGAACCTTCAAAGATACTGCATTACAAAGCGGAAGCGGCATCGGTGGTTTTACTGCTCTTTATATTCGCATTGGATTTGGGATTAAGGTTGATAAACTATTTGGCTAAGAGATTCATTTTATAGGAGGAATTAAAATTTTATGCCCGAAAATATAAAAGAAGTTCATACCGATAATATAATCGTTAACGTTAAAGACCTGAATTTTTATTACGGGAATTACCATCTTTTAAAATCGGTTAATCTTTATTTTAAAAAAAATTCCGTGTGTACGCTTTTAGGCCCTTCCGGATGCGGAAAATCCACATTTCTAAGGACTCTCAACAGGATGAACGATTATACCGAAGGCGCAAAGCTTACGGGCGAAGTTTTGATTAACGGGAAAAATATATACGATAAATCGGTAGATGTGGTGGAATTAAGAAGAGACATAGGCATGGTGTTTCAAAATCCGAATCCTTTCCCAAAATCTATTTTCGAAAACGTAGCTTTCGGATTAAAAATACACGGTATAAAGAACAAGGATTTTATCGTCGAGCGCGTAGAAAAATGCCTGAAATATTCGGGGCTTTACGATGAAGTGAAAGACAAGCTGAACAAATCGGCGCTTTCTCTTTCCGGCGGACAACAGCAGAGGCTATGCATAGCAAGAGCTATTGCTACCAATCCTTCGATACTCTTAATGGATGAGCCGACGGCTTATCTCGACCCTGTTTCGACGAGCATTATACTGGATTTGATAAATTCTTTCAAAAAATATTATACTATAATAGTAGTAAGCCATAACGTTCAACAATCGGGAAGAATTTCCGATTACAGCGGTTTTTTTCTGGACGGAGAGCTTATAGAATTCGATGAAGCGGGGGCTTTTTTTACGAGGCCTAAAGATAAAAGAACGGAAAACTTTATAACGAGCAGATATTAAAAATAATAAATTTTCTTAATAAATCCGGGAACAGATTTAAAATCTGCTCCCTATAAAAGGAGAGGGGTTTTCGGTGAATATATTAGATAGCGAGCTTATGAAATTAAAGAAAAACGTCGTTGAAATGAGCGAGATAGTCAACGGCCAGCTGAACAGCGCAACCAGATTTTTATTCGAGAGGGATAAGAATCTTGCGGAAGAGACCATTAAAAACGACCTTAAAGTCAATTCGCTGGAAGTCAGCATTAATGAAAATTGCATAAAACTTCTGGCTTTATATCAACCCGAAGCTGCCGATTTAATGTTTATAACGACTACGATGAAAATTATAACAGACCTCGAAAGAATGGGCGATTTATGCGCTTCGGTATGCCAGATAGGGCTTAAACTGACTGACGGAACTTCTTCGTCGGAAGAATTTAAATGCGTATATTCATATCTGGAAGACGTTGCATCCAGGGACGGCGAAATGCTTAAAATGGCGATGAAAATGTATGCCGACGGCGCAAAGGAAAATATAGGACTTAAAGATATTATAATAAAAGACGAAAACGTTATAGATATGCTGTCCCATAAAATCGTAGTGGATATTATAAACGCATCGATAAAAAATTTAACCACGCTTGAGAACAATATAACTTATATTTTTATTGCACGAAAATACGAAAGATTTGCCGACCATGCCCAGAAAATTATGGAACTGCTTCTGTATATGGAATTAGGCAAAGATTTAAGAAATCTGCCCGAATATTAATCGGTTTTTAATCCCATTCCCAGTGCATTATATACGCCTATGACGTCTTCCTGCAAAAGAAGGTTTTGATTTATCAGGTTATATTCGGCGTTAAGCATATCCAGCTTATACGTCAGATATGTTATGCGGCTTGCAATGCCTGTTTTATACTGAATCCCGTAAATGTGAAACAGTTTAAGGGAATAGTTAAAATTGTTTTCGTAGCTTTTCAGGGTTTTAACGTCCCTCTTGTAATTTGCTAGAGCGCTGTCGGTTTCGCTGAAAGCGTTTATTACGGCGTTACGATAGTTTAACACGGCCTGCTGATACTGCAGTTTAGACCTCTTGTATATGCTTATATTTGTTTTGTAATTAAATATAGGCGCCAAAATATTCAATCCGAAATTCCATACGCTGTTAGTATCGGTAACGAAATTGTTTAGGCCAGGACTTGCGTAACCGTAGTTGCCCGTCAGGTTTAATACCGGAAAAAAATTAGCAAGGCTTTCTTTTTTAGCGTAAGCGTATGATAAGACGCTGTATTCGGCTCCTTTGACGTCCGGCCTTTGCGTTAAAATTTCCGAAGGAATGTTCGGCGGTATAAGATTAGAATAATTCATGCCGTTATAGCCGTTAAAATTTCCTGCTTTGGTATCGGTTTTGAATTTGAATTTTTCCGGGAATTTTCCTATATAATAAGCCAGCGTGTTTTCGGTAATATCCTGAAGTTTTACGGAATCGTTCAATTCCGTTTTTAAGATTTCGAGATTTGTTTTCGCGGTTTCTACCGGTTCCGCATCTATGAGTCCGTCTTTATATTGAATCATATAAAGCTTTAAAATTTCTTTTTCGGCGGCATATTGTTTTCTGAGATTATCCGCAGATTTTTCTAAAGCCGATATTTGAAAATAAGCCTGAGCTACATTGCTTATTAAGGTCAATTTTACGACGTCCGCATCTTCTTTGGAAACCGCGACGTTTGCCTTTGCCTGTTTTATAGCGTTATTGACCTGATTCCATGCGTCTAATTCATAAGAAGCGCTCAAACCGGCTTGATTTAAATTATAAATTACCGTGGAAGCGGCGCCTGAAGAACCGCTGCCTGAGAATATCGAAGTTTCGTAGCCCGGAAGTTTATTTCTAGTAGTGCTGAAATTGAAATTAACGACAGGAAATAAATTAGATTCATTCTGCGAAACGTAAGTTTTGGCAACCTGAATATTTTTTACCGCGATAAGATAATTTAAATTGTTTTTAACCGCCTCGCCGACTAAAATATCCAGCTCTTTATCGCCAAAATTTTTCCACCAGTCGTTTTTTACCGGCATATTGCCGTTTTTAAGGGCATATTTGAACTTTTTTGGGATTTTTACCGCGATTTTTTTGGGACTGCTGAACAGGCTGCAGCCGCTCAGGATGAAAATGGAGCCGAAGCTCAGGCAAAACAGCAGGAATAAAATTTTATTTATTTTTATTTTTGTTCTCGATATTTTCATATTAAATAATGTTAAAATTTTAATTGACTGAATTTTTAATTTATTATATTCTAATTATACTGACTATAAAGTCATATTGTCAATCGGTTTTTTGTCCTGATTGTAAATTTATTAATCCGGCAGATTAAAATAAAATATAAATCTAAATATTAAAATAAAGGTAATTTTATGATTAAAAGATTTATAATAGCGTTTCTTGTTTTAGCCGTCATATTCGGCGGAATATTCGGATACAAGGCATATATAGGCTATAAAAACGGGCAGATGATGAAAATGATGAAATATCCGCCTGCTTCGGTATCCGTAGCCGTTTCCAAAATAGGGGACTGGCAGCCATATATTCATACCATAGGGAACGTAACGGCGATAAATTCGGTTAACGTAACGACCCAGGTAGCGGGACAGGTTAATGGCATATATTTTAAATCCGGAGAATTCGTTCATAAAAATCAGCTCCTGGCAACCCTTGACGATTCTCTTCAGCTTGCCCAGCTAAAACAGTATAAATCCCAATTAATCGTTAATAAATTTAATTATCTGCAGTATAAAAAAGCCTACGAGAAAAATGCCGTTTCTAAAGCGTCTTATATTCAAATGCTCTCAACTTTAAAGCAGAACGAAGCGTTAATAAATCAAACGGAAGTCGTTATAAGCGATATGGCCGTCAGAGCTCCTTTTTCGGGCATAGTAGGAATAAGAAATTCAAGTTCCGTAAATCTCGGTCAGTATATTCAGCCCGGAACAAATATTATCCCTCTTTATTCCGTCAATCCCATTTATATCGATTTTACTATGCCGCAAAACGATTTGCACAATTTAAAAATAGACCAGAAGGTTAAGGTAGAACTGGATTCTTATCATAAGACCTTTACCGGCAGGATAAAAACTATAAGCATAGACGTAAACACGGTTTCCAGGAATATAACCGTCAGGGTTATAATAGATAACGGTTCTCTGATTTTAAGGCCGGGAATGTTCGTTACGGGAAGGGTCTTTCTTCCGGTAATACATAACGTCGTTACCGTTCCTGCTACCGCCGTAACATATAATCCTTACGGAGATTTTATCTATGTCATAGTTAAAAAGAACGGCCAATATATAGCAAATACCGATTATGTTACCGTAGGACAGCAGAGAAACGATACGGCAGTAATATCTAAAGGCTTGAAACCCGGAGCAATCGTCGTTACCGCCGGACAGGTTAAACTCAGGAACGGCGCTCCGGTTATCATCGAAAACGGCATAGGAAATGCAGGGAAAGCGAACGGAGTTAAAAATAAGGGCAAGGGGAGCAATAAATGAGTTTTACCGATATATTCATAAAAAAACCGGTTCTCGCGATAGTCTTAAGCCTTATTATTTTAATTCTGGGCGCAAGGTCTTTGTCCGAGCTTACCGTAAGGGAATACCCGAAAGTAAAAGATACGCTGATAACCGTCCAGACCGCTTATCCCGGCGCCAGCGCAAACGTGGTGCAGGGTTTCATTACTATGCCTCTCGAAAGGGCTATAGCTTCTTCGGAGGGTATCGATTATATTACCTCGTCGAGCACCGAAGGCGTAAGCACCATTATGGTATTTATGAAGCTTAATTACGACCCTAATGCCGCCCTTGCAGAGGTGCTTTCGCAGGTAAATTCCGTTCTGAACCAGCTTCCTAAACAGTCCCAGCTTCCGGTAATCACAAAAACAAGCGTGACGAATCTGGCATATCTGTATCTTGCATTTACGTCGAATTCGTTAAGCAGTTCGCAGATGACGGACTATCTGACGAGGGCGGTTCAGCCTAAAGTTCAGGCGATAAGCGGCGTAGGACAGGTTATGATTTACGGAAACAAACAGTTCGGAATGAGGATATGGCTTAATCCTAAAAAAATGGCGGAATTTAACGTTACGCCCGTGGAAGTTTCCCAGGCTCTTGCAAATAATAACTATATATCGTCTAACGGATATACCAAAGGGAATTATATACAGGTCAATATATCGGCGGATACTCTTCTTAACAGCGTAAAGCAGTTTAAAAATTTAGTCGTGGCAAACGACGGCGGAACTTTAAT
>JAJYJN010000072.1 GCA_021789455.1 bacterium
CAAGCGGTTACGGCTCTTATATATTTCCGCTTATCGAATATTATCTATATCTGCCCCTGATAAAACTGTTCGAAAAAATCAGTTCCGTAACGACCGAACTTATGCAGAACGGTTCTTTAAATTTGTACATATTTTATATATTCTTCGTCTTTATCGCGGCTTTTTTTATAATCGTTATGATACCCTTGTAAAATTTATAATGCAGGAGGGACAGTTTCAAAACGAAACGATAAAAAAGCAATATTTTATTTATTTTAGTGTTTTTTAAAAGGCAGGGAGATTAAATTAGTCTTATGCGGTTTTTCATCAGCGTCGGGATCTTCAGCCTCTCCGGCTTCCGTCGTAAATACATCCATGCCGTCTTCGGCTTCGTTATGTACGTTATGATAATAATAAGTAAAATTGCCTTTCAATTTATTTTTGAAGTATTTAAATATCAGATATATTAGAAAATAATTTAAAAACGGAATCAAAAAAAGAACCGCTATGCAGTCGGTTATAAATCCGGGAATAAAAAACAGCACTCCGGCGATAAAGTAAGCCGCCGATTTAATAAAATTTTTATTTAAAATTTTTCCTTTTGAAAAATCGTATAGCGCATTTTGAAAAGCCGCATATTTAATTCTTTTAGTTATTACGTAACCTGCTATACTAAATAAAATCAAAAGGCCGGCTGTTTCGGCATAGCCCAATCTTTCGGCTATTTCTATAAATACGTAAATTTCTAAAAATATATCTATAACTATTGCAAAAAAAATTTTTCCAAATAAACCCATAATTTAATATACAACGAATTTAAATAATAATCAAATTTGAATTTTATTTGAATCGATTTTAAAAATATTTTTGCCGCCCGCATATTCATATATAATTTTTAATCCGTGTTTTTCTATTATTTGTTTTGTTATATACAAACCTAGTCCGAAGCCGTCTTTGTTTTTTGCGTTAATATCTTTTGCAAAAGGCTCAAACATAGCGTCTTCGGAAATAGAAGGTTTTGCGCCTTCGTTTATTATGCTCAAAACGCCTTTTTCTATGCTTACGACGACGGCCGATTTCTCGTCGGTTTTAAATTTAACCGCATTATCCAATAAATTTTTTATAGCTATGCTAAGCAGTTCGCAATCCGCTTTAACCGTATAATTCGGATTATCGAAAATAACGTTTATAACGCCGTCGTTTTTTACGAAAAGCAGTTCGGTCGCCCTGTCGATTACGTCTTTTAAACCGCAGGCGGTCATATTTAAAATTTCGCTTCCGGCCGCTATTTTTTCAGCTGCGAAAAGTTCGTTTATAAGCATTTCAAGCCTGTTAAAAATGTCAGTGAATATTCTTTTTTTATTTCCGTCTTCGTCTTTTAATAATTCGAGGGCAATTTTTCCTTTAGTAATAGGCGTTTTTAATTCATGGGCTATGTTTCTTATAAACCAAACTCTAGTATTCATGGTTTTTTTAAGATTATCGACAGCTTCTTTAAATTCTTTCGCCAAAAAACCTATCTCATCCTTTCTTGAAGCATAGCCGCCTAAATCGACGTATATATTTCCGTTTTTAAATTCTTCTATATTGTCCCTTAATTTTTTAAGAGGCCTTATAGAGCGGAATATACTGATATATAAAAGAATAAGTACGACGTTTAAACCTATCCATGCTACCAATAAAACGTTCTGCCTTTCGTTTATGCCCGAAATTCTTTGCAATAAAAGATTAGTTGTTCCTGTTTTAGACTTGAAATATAAATACTTATTTCCGTCTGAGCTAAGTAAATTAAGCGTATAATTAAGGCGGGGAGGATTTCTTTTTAATATAATTTTGCCGTTTTTTAATATCTTATCGATATTTTTTTTATTTTTTATTAAATTAACGCCGAACATTCCCGCGTCTTTCAATTTATTTTTTTTAACCAGAAGCACGGCTTTTCTAAGAAATTTGAAAGTTTCGACGCGGTTTATTATTTTATGCGCAAATAAATAGAAAAAAAGCAGTACCGCAAAAGACAGAATAAAAACTATATTTATTTTAAACAATACGGAGTGCCTGTTAATTTTCATCGCAGTAAAATTTATATCCGTAACCCCTTATGGACTTAATGTATTTTGGATTTCGCGGGTCATCCCCTATTTTTTTTCTTATTCTTCCTATCAAAACGTCTACCGTCCTGTCTATGCTCTCATAGCTCATAGTTTTAATGTTTTCCAAAATATAGTCCCTTGTAATAACATTCCCTTTATTTTTATATAAAAGCAAAAAAAGTTCGTATTCCGCTGAGGTTAAGTCGACGGTTTTTCCGTTTTTTTTAATAAGCATTTTGTTTTCGTCTATTTCAAAGCCGCCGCCGGTATCAACCTCATTATTGCCGGTAAAATTGCTTTTATTAGACGCTTTTCTTCTGATTACCGCTCTGATTCTCGCGACAAGCTCTCGCGGATTGTAGGGCTTTGCGACGTAATCGTCGGCACCTATTTCAAGTCCCGTTACTATGTCGGAATAATCGCCCCTTGCCGAAGAAATAATTATCGGAAGACCGTATAACTGCGAAACCGATTTGCATACTTCTAATCCGTCGGAGTCCGGTAACGTCAGGTCTAAAATTAAAAGGTCAAAGCCGTCTGCGTTCTCTTTTAAAGCGTTAAGTCCGCCTTCCGCAGTTTCAAAATTTACCAGCTCTATATTAAATTTGTAAAGATATTCTTTTAAGAGTTCGGCAATTTCTTTGTCGTCTTCAATCATTATAACTTTTGTCATAATATTTAAAACTGGTTAAAATTATTCATAAAATAATTATATCGCATTAATGTTAATTCAAAATAAATATTACGTAAACAGCCAAATTTTTATTTTTTTTAGAAATATAATGAAGATATTTTTGAGCCGGAATCGGAATATCGGTTAAAAGACGAAGACGGCATTCAGCCAACAAAGTTCTCAATTCGCCAACTTAGTTGGCGGAATTAGCCGGCAGAAATTATTCCCGCCTTAAATATTAAACCGGTTTAACCATAGCATACATTCGCCGCCCTCTTTTTTCGTCCCCAGTTCCTTTCCAGTCCTAATCTGCCGTTAAACCGTAAAAGTCGGATTAAAACGTCCGTTTTAGTTTCCCGCTTCCAGCAGTTTTATCTCTTTTTTGCATTATGGCACAAAAATTGCTTATAACATTAATAACATTAATAGCATTTATAAATTTATTAAATTTATAACATAGTTAAAAAAACAAAAACAACCCGTAGCTTCATTATTTTAATTCGGTGTTTAATTCGGTGTAGAAAATTATATATATTATGATATTATACACATAGTACATATAAAAAATAAAAAAATAAATATTTCAAAAGGAGCGCCATTATGTTGAACTTTCTTACTTTAATCAATTCGCCTGTTAGATTAACCGGCGCAATAAGGAAAAAAGCCCGTTCGCTTTTTGTGCGTTTCTCCTTTCCTTCTCCCTATAAGCTCCTAATACTTCTTTTAACCTTGCTCCAGTTGTCTCCTTTTCTCTATACTCCTCTTTACGCTTTCCCCGTCCTTCCTGCCGGAGGCTCCTTTGCCGCCGGAGGCGGCTCCATATCTTCCTCCGGTTCTTCTATGACCGTAAACCAGAATACCTCCAAAGCTATCATAAACTGGAACTCTTTTTCCATAGGTAAAGACGGTCAGGTTTTCTTCAATAACGGACAAGGAGTAACCTTAAACAGGGTAACAGGCTCTTCCATTTCTTCCATAGCCGGTCTTCTAAAATCTTCAGGCTCCCTATATCTCATTAACCCCAACGGCATAGTAATAACCTCTTCGGGCTCCGTTATAACGGGAGGGGATTTTATAGCCTCCACCCTTAACGAATCAAACCCCGATTTCTTAAACAATATAATATCCCTAACAGGCGCTACCGGCTCCGTATTAAACCAAGGCTCCATATCTTCTTCCGGCAGCGTTATACTCGTAGGCACCATGGTAACTAATACCGGAACCGTTAATTCTTCTTCCAATGCCGCTTTAGTCTCTTCCACCCGTTTAGTACTTATGCCCGGCGGCTTATCCGGCATCATAATATCTCCTTCCGCCGTATCCGGCTCCGTTACCAACCAAGGCGTTATTAAAGCCGCTTCCGTTGACTTAACTTCTGCCGCCGGTAACGTCTATGCTTTAGCCGGCAACAATGACGGTCTTATAGAAGCAACCGGCTCTTCTACCATAAACGGTCAAGTCTGGCTTACCGCCCCCAAAGGAACCGTAACGGTATCTTCTCCGGTTAAGTCTTCTTCCGACATATATATAGACGGAACCCAGGGCACTAACTTAACGTCTTCTTCAAGCTTATATTCAAACGGGGGAGATATAAAGATAGGTTTATTTCCCTTACTCCCCGAATCCTTAGTCACCTCTCTTTCTTCTGACTCCTCAATCTATAATCCTTTAGGCTCTGTAGAGACCTCGGGGGATACCCTTAATATGGGAGACATTACAGTCAAAGCTAAAAACTGGCTCTTAGACCCAACGGACTTTACGATAGATACTTCTAATAATAGTACTATAGATTCAGCGTTAAACGGCGGAGACAACGTTACGATAACTACGACGTCCGGAAGTCCGACCGTTACCGGTACTTCCGCTACCTCCGGCTCGTATAATACGAATACCGGAGACATTAACGTAGATGCCCCTTTGTCCTGGTCTACCGGCAGTACGTTAACCTTATCCGCCTATAACTCCATAAACGTAAACTCGACTATAACGGCAAGCGGAGGAGGAGGGCTAACGCTTACGTATAATACCGGCAGTCTGACCCAGAACTATTCCACGGACACGGGGATACTGGACTTTCCTTTGACATCTTCCGGGTTTACGGGCAGCGTGCAGTTTACGGGAACGTCGTCCGGCAATCCGACCGGTTCGCTTACTATCGGCGGCACTTCATATACCCTCGTAAACGCAAATAACCTATCAACCGTCGGAAGCACAGGCTACTACGCCCTTGCTACCAACATCACCGCCCCGTCTTCCTTTACCCCCATAGGGGAATTAACCGCCTTTACCGGAACGTTCAACGGTCTCGGCAATACGATATCTAATTTAACTTTAGGCACATCCCTCAGTTCGGAGTATTCAGGAACTTACGCCGGTCTCTTCGGACAGGTGGGTTCTAATGGAACGGTAGAAAACGTTGGGCTATTAAACGAAAGCATATACGGTAATAATTCCTACGGCGACACCGGCGGCCTCGTGGGAGTTAACGTTGGCGGCACCGTCTCCGACTCCTATTCCACCGGCACGGTTTCCGGCAAAACCTCCGTCGGCGGCCTCGTGGGAGGTAACTCCGGCACCGTCACCTACTCCTATTCCACCGGCTCTGTTACCGACACCGGCTCTTCCGGCTCCGTCGGCGGCCTAGTGGGAACTAATAGTGTTGGAGGAGAAATAGTAGACTCATATTTTACTGGGAAAGTAATAAATAC
>JAJYJN010000073.1 GCA_021789455.1 bacterium
GATGGACGGACGGCGAACCGTAAACTTCTGAAGTAGAAGTGTGTAGAACCGGTATCTTAAGGCGCGTTGCGTTTTCCATAACGTTAAATATGCCGTAAACGTTGTCTTTCATTGTTTTCAAAGGGTCCCTTTGATAATGCGGAACCGAGGCCGGGCAGGCGAGGTTAACTATAAAATCGGCCTCTATGCTAAACGGCCGGCTTATATCTCCCCTGATGACTTCGAAAGCAGGATTGCCCGTAAATTCTTTTATATTATTCTTCGACCCCGTATAAAAATTATCCATGCATAAAACTTCATGTCCCGCGTTTAAAAGCCTTTCGCATAAGTTAGAACCGATAAAACCTGCTCCGCCCGTTACAAGCACTCTCATAGTCTAATTTTCCTCCGCTATATTTTTCTCGATATTATTTTTGCTTAAATCGTATTTATTTCCGTATCCCCTTCTGGTTATCATATACAAATCGTTAACGTATGTGTTGCCGTTTCCTATTATTATCGTGGTATTCATACTTACAATATCGAATTTGTCTATATTTTCGAGCGTCGTTATAACTATCTCTTCGTCTGGTCTCGTCGCCGCCTTTGCGATAACGGCAGGCCTGTCTTTCCCGATATTTTCCAGCAGGATATTTTTTGCGATAGTCAGTTCTTCTTTTCTCTTCATGCTCTTGGGATTATAGATAATTATCACGAAATCTCCCGCCGCCGCCGCTCTCAATCTTTTTTCTATGTCTTTCCACGGAGTTAAAAGATTGGACAAAGATACAACGCAAAAATCGTTGGTTATCGGGGCTCCAACAGCCGCCGAAACTGCGCAAAAAGCCGGAATACCCGGTATTATTTCCACGGGAATTTTTCCCGTAAGGGATTCTTTATCTATAATCTCAAGCAAAAGACCGCTCATTCCGTAAATGCCGGCGTCGCCTCCCGAAACAAGCGCTACGGATTTGCCTTCCAAGGATTTTTTAACCGCCGCTTCGCATCTTTTAATTTCGTCTTTCATACTGAACGGAAGTTTTTCCTGTTTTTCGCTTAATATATCTCCTATCTGTCTTAAATATGAAGAATAACCTATTACCGTTTCAGACGCTTTTACGGATTCGAGAGCTTTTTTGCTTAAATGTTCCGTATCTCCCGGGCCGGTTCCTATAACCGTTATCTTTCCGTAAGATTCGGACCGTCCGCCGTTTAATTCCATTAATTACCCTCCTTTTCTTCTCTATTAATACGCTAATCCCGATTCTTAAATTTATTACACGCCTAACGGCGGTTCGGGAAAACATATCGATTAAGTCAATAAACCATTGCCGCCGCCGCCGTAACGTTTCCTTTTTTTTGTTTAGGTATCAGCAATTCCCCGCCGTTTTTCGCCGACATCGCCGCGCAAGGTTCGCAGACGGAATATGCGCCGGTGTGTTTAAAGCTTGCCGACCGTTCCATATTTATACCCGCCTCTTTATCTTTTTTATTGTTTTTTTTATTTTTATTCGAATCCATGAAGGCGTTTATTTCGTCTTTATCATAAAAGTCTATAAAATTCCCATATTTATATCCGAATTCCAGCAACCCGGCCTCGTTTCTTTTTAAGTCTATCGTAGCAATGTTCCTTATTGCCTTAAGCGATAAATTATTTTCCTTAAATACGGAAGATATAAATTCTTCAATCTCTTTAAATGAGGTATTCTTATTACAGCCTATGCCGACGGTTAAGCGTCTCGGCCTCAAAAGCGCAATATTTTCGGATTCCGTAATATTTTTCAGGCTTTCTTTTAAAGAAACGACCGCCGCCTTTTCAACGCCCGGGTTTACGGTATTCAAACCTTTCGACAAAATTATTCGCTTTGCGTTTTTAAACCCGCCTATATAAGACTTTATTTCTCTTATATTAAAAATACCGTCCTCGTCTATGCATATTTTTATCTCTTCACCGCCGATAGATGCTTTATTGAATATTTTTATTTTGTTTTTCCCGTCTTCTATGAACAGGCCGAACCTCTCCGCGAACATATCTAAAGAAAAATTTCCGGTTGCGTCCGTCGCGGTGGTAATTATCGGAATTGCTCCGTTTCCTATGTAACCTGCGGTTTCCTCGGCAAATTTATTAGCGCCCCCCGTATGCCCGGAAAGCAGGCTGACGACGAATTTTCCGGCTTCGTCTATCGTTATAACACCGGGGTCGCTGAATTTATTTTTAAGAAAAGGTGCGATAATCCTGACCGCCGCCCCCGCCGCCAGAAAAAATACGATGAAATCGTATCCGCGTAACAGTTTTTTAATAAAATAATCTTCCGATAATCTTTTATATCTTTCGATGCCGGTCTTCAAAAGTTTTATCCCGTTGGCGCAAGGCGTTTCCAAAACCGCCGTTTCCTCCTGTAAACCAAGTGCGCGCGCCGTTAATCCGGTTTTTTCTTCTCCGATAAAAAAATGCAGATTGATAATTTCGGAAAGCTCAGTAATATCGGCCCCGTTGCGCGCTTTGAGCTTTTTTGCCATACCGCCGTAAATTTTAACAGCTTTATTCAAAGAATTTTCCGAGGTTATTATAAGGGCGATATTCGTAATTTTAAATACGGCGTCAGAGGGTATTTCCACCGTTTCTGAATCCGTGCGAAAAGTTCTTATCATAAAGTTTCGACCTGTTTTTTTTGAAATATTTTCCCCTTAATGCCTCTCCGACTATTAATACCGCCATATTTTTGACGGAAAATTCCCCTGCTTTTTTAACCACGTCTTTTAATTCGCAATTTATTAAAATCTGGCTTTTAAGCGATACGTCTTTAGCAATTAGGCACGGGGTATTTTCCGGATAATATTCCTTTAAATCCCCGACTACGCCGTCGATTAATCCAAAGCTCAGATATATGGCCATCGTTCCCTTATGGCTAGCAAGGTTCTTTATCTCCTGCCCGTCCGGCAGTTTTCCAGTCCTTCCTTCTCCCCTGCAGAATATTACCGTTTGCGAAACATCCGGCAGTGTCAAAATAGACTTGTTGGCGGCGCTTGCGGCAAAGGCGGCGGTAACCCCGGGTATGATTTCATATTTTATTCCCATTTCGTCCAGATAATACATTTGTTCGTTTATTGCGGAATATATTGAGGAATCTCCGGCATGAAGAACGGATATGATATTTGGCTCCAATCCTATAAGATTATTAAGCCTTTCCTTAATCTGTTCGAAATTAAGGATTTTCATGTCTATTAACTCCGCGCCCTTTTTTATAACCTTTAACATCCCGGGATTAATCAAAGAACCGGCATAAAAAACTGCGTCGGACCTTTTTAATATTTTAGCGGCTTTTACCGTCAAAAGTTCCGGGTCGCCTGGACCCGCCGATACAAAATATATTTTAGTTCCGATTGATTTGCCCATATTATGAGAAAACCCCTATAAGAATCGAAAAGTAATCGTAGTTCCGTTCTTTCTTTTCCGCAAAATCTTTTATAAGGACAGACTTCTCTATTAAATAAAGTTTTAGTTTTCCGTCTTCAAATTGCCTGCCGCATAGCCCGTTAAACGCTTTTAAAATCTCTTTTACGTAACCGCCGGCTTTCATAAAGACTATAACCTGAGGCCTAGGAATCTTATCCGAGATGAACTTTATTTCGTTTTCTATTTCGGTTAAATCTTTTTTCACTGGAACCGATATTAAAACCGAACTGTTTTTAATAATATAAGGTTCTCCTATTAATCCTAAAGAATAATGGAAAGAAGAAACGCCGTTTACTATTTTTATGTTAATTCCATTTTCCTCGCGATTTAAAACTTCCTGTATAGCATTGTGCAGTCCCCAGTATGTGCTGTAAAACATAGGGTCGCCCAGCGTAACATAAGAACAGACGCCGTCGCTGAGTTTTTCGATTATTTTAACGGCGTTTTTCATATATAGAACTTTATTTCTTCCCATTGAAAGTTTCATTTCCACCTCTAACGGAATAAGCCTGTTTTCGGGGAAATCCGATATGCCCGCAAATTTAAGGGCATTTTTTATAATATCGTAAGCTATTCTATTTTTTCCTCCGCAAACGTCGGGATAGAATATAAAATCGCTTTTGATGAGCGTGTTAACCGCTTTTACCGTTATCAGTTCAGGGTCTCCGGGACCTACTCCTACGATAAATAATTCTTTTTTAATCATTTTCGGTTTTCCCAAGACTTTCTACATTTAAGTCGTCATGCGGATTTTCCGCATTTTCTTTTTTACCGGTTTCAATCGCTTTATTTCTTATTTTCACGCTTGGCATATCCGCATTATGTTCCCGTTCTATCTTGAAAGTAAGGGTTCTGCCGCGGACGGAGCGGGAAGTTTTCGTATTCGTATTCGGATTAGACGCCTTAATAGACTTTATAATTTTAATTATATATATCTGGTTCAATGCCTGAAAATACGAATCTTCCTTAACGGATTTCAACCTTGACACGTTAACGGAAATAATTTCGTGTTTTATTTCTATGTTGCCATATTCTTTCAAACCGTAATCCTTAATAAACGTCAAAACTGCGTTTAACGAATCTATCGTTATAACGTTAATAACTATCGCGCCTTTATTCTTTAAAATATGAAGGGATTCTTTTAAAATTTTTTTCAAATCCTTGCCGCCTCCTCCGCCTATAAATATCGAATCGGCCTGTCCCGCTTTTACCGCCTGTTTCAATGCGTCGGGAAGTTCGCCTAAAATAGGCTCGATATTATGCCTTCCGAATCTCTTTATATTATTTTTAAGATTGTCTATCTTAAATTTATTTTTATCTATTGAATATACGAATCCTTTATGCGCTATCGCGGACGCTTCTATGCTTATGCTTCCGCTGCCGCACCCGGCATCTATAATTACCGAATCGGCTTTCAAATCCATTAAAGACAGGCTTACTGCCCTGATTTCTTTTTTTGTCGGTTCTCCCGCCGAATGAATATATTTATCGTCGTCTATCCCTAAAACAAGGCTCTTAAGCTCGTCGCCGGAAGCCGGAGCGGCACTTTTTTTATTCTTACCGGTTAATACGACTATATTTTTTTTACCGCTTATATCTTCTAAAATTTCTTTTGTAAAGCTTTTATAAATTTTTTCATTTTTGGTGCATAATTCGGTCAGCGCGTAAAAATCGAATTTTTCTAAGAAACCGCTTTCTTCAAGTTCGGTATATATCTTATTGGGGGTATTTACGTCGTCCGTATATATGCCTATTGCAGGCTTTCCGGAATATAAAGCTTCGTATATATTTTTGAAATCCCTCCCGTGCAGGCTTATTATTAAGGCCTCGGTCATAGGAATTTTTAATTTTGAAAAACCTGCCTGCATAAAACTGACTGCCGGGTAAACTTCTATAAATCTTTTTTCGTTTTCTTTTAAGAGGCTTAATATAGTTCCGCCGACCCCGAAAAAAT
>JAJYJN010000074.1 GCA_021789455.1 bacterium
ACCGCCGTCAAACCTTTATTATTCTTTAAAACCCCTACCGGCCTATTTTTATTAAAATTTATTTTTTTACTCATGGCGTTAATTTTTCAAATAGTTATGAAATTAAATCGTTCATTATTATAAGATGCTGTCCCGTATCCTGCCAGCCGACTTCAACCTGTGCATTTATTACGGTTGTAGATGCAGGATTCGGATTATTGGAAAGATTGATTGTAACGGTGTAAGGAAGAGTAACGCCAAGTCCTGTAGGTGCAGGAGAATCCGGCGCCGAACCTCCTACTGCCAAAGCTGAATTTATACAGGACTTTACCGAATTTCTAGAATCGGGATTCAATACGACCGGAGAAACAGTGTAAGTGTAAGTCCCTGGTAGAGCGGCAATGCCCCAATTTGCTAAATTATTATTAATTCCGCTGACCCCAAGACAGTTTAGCTGGCTCACCTCGGCCTGCGCTATAGCCGTAGCCGTATTTATCTTGCCGGCCGTAGCATTGTTATTAGTAAGAGCGACCGCCAGCGCCATTACGCCCAGAAACCCGACGGTAAGAATAACCATAGCGATCATAACCTCCAGCAGAGAAGCACCGCTGCGGTTTTTTATCAATAGGCTGTTATTACTGATCATAAAATTTTATTTTAAAAATTCTATTTTTATTTTATATATTGATTATATCATCATCGGAAAAAAAGTCAAAAACCTTCAAACCATGAATATCTGTCCGCAGGATTTAATTAACAGCAAACGGCTTTTAAGCGGGCTTTGTAACCTAAACTTAACGGAAATGAAATAAAAACGAAATAAAAATTTAACGGAAATTTAACTTGCCAAAATAAATTACTTAAATTATCATAATTTTAGAAACTTTTATTAAAATATTAAATTTTTATTAAATTTCGGAGGTTTTATGGGTAGTCTTAACAAGGTATTATTAATCGGCAATCTGGGTAAAGACCCTGAACTCAGATACACGCCTGACGGTCTGGCAATCCTAAAGTTTTCCATTGCGACGTCGGAATATTTTAACGATAAATCAGGCAATAAATCGGAAAAAACGACATGGCACAATATCGTAATGTTCGGAAAAATGGCGCAGAATCTTGCAAACTATTTAAACAAAGGAAAACAGGTATTCGTGGAAGGCAGGATTAGCAACCGTTCCTACGACGACAAAGACGGAAATAAAAAATATATAACCGAAATAGTTGCGACTAATATCGTCCTGCTCGGCGCCAAAGGCGGCGGAGGCGGCGCTGAAGCGGCCGATGCCGATTACGGACAGACATCAAACGATTACGGCTATGCGGGGCAAAACGGCGGCAGTTCCGCAAATGCCGGCGGGGCGTCAAACCAGCCGAGCGAGGACGACGATATTCCTTTTTAAGGTTTACCTGATACTAATATGTAAAGAATTAATATATAACCCGCTGTTTTTGCAGCGGGTTTTTTTATGCGTCAATTTTTAAACGGATTTAAGATTTTAATGCTATTTTTGATTTTTAAAGTATTTTGAAAATCTTCGGGATGCATAACCCCGATATAGTAAAAACTCCAGCCGGATTAATAAAGCATATCGCTTATATCGGACGTCTTTGTAGGATATGTGTAAATAGCGTCTTTTAAAGCCGAAACCGTAAGATTATTCCTTACGGCAAGCGCAAAAATATTAATAACTTCTTCGGAGCCCGCCCCAAAAAGATGCGCGCCTATTATGCGCCCGGTGTTTTCCTCTATTAAAATCTTAAACCCGGAGTGTTTTTCTCCTATGCGTTTCGAAGAATACCATTCGGAAGTTTCTTCCATATTTACCCTGAATTTATAACCGGCCGACAAAGCCTGTTCCTCAGTTAAACCAGTAAAAGCCATGGGAGGAAGCGTAAAGACGACATTAGGCATCCCGGCGTAATCCGGCTTTTTTTTATTGCCGTTTATTATATTATACGCCGCTATGCCGCCTTCTAAATAAGCGACCGGAGTAAGGGGATAACCCTTCGTCGCGGCGCAGTCTCCCGCCGCATATACAAAAGGGTTTGAAACGCTTTGAAGATATTCGTTAACGGCAATGCCCTTTTTGTCGTAATTTACTCCTGCGATATCAAGCCCCATATCTTCGATGTCGGGTTCTCTTCCTGCGCCGTGCACCACGAGGCCGGCTTCAATCTGAAGGTCTCCGGCTTCTCCGGATGTATGCACGACGTAATTCCCGCCCTTTTTTTCCACGGATAACGGATTAGTATTTAGCAGTATTTTTATTCCGGCGTCATTTATCGAAGCCGTAACCCATTTTACGACATCTTTGTCAAAACGCTTAAGGGCTTTAGGGCTTCTCTGAATAATAGTTACATCGGAACCGGCTTTTTTTGCAATACCGGCAAATTCGAAAGATATATATCCGCCGCCTAAAAATACGACTTTTTCAGCTAATTCGTCCATTTCAAGAAAGTCGTCGCTTATCTTGACATGTTCCTCGCCGGGAATTCCTAGTTTCATTGGTTTAGCGCCGGCCCCGAGCATAAAATACTTGGCTTTAAGACCTGTGCCGCCTATCTCTACCTCGTCTTTAGAAGTAAAGCGGGCTCTGCCGCGATAAGTATCTATTCCCGCTTCTTTAAAACCTTTATCGCGGTTTTCCGGCACCGGACCGGTAAATGTCCTTTTAAATTTCATCATTGCGTTCCAATTTATTTTCAGGTTATCCGCAGATATTCCTTTACCATTGAGCCTGTCGTAGCAATCGACTAATTCCGAGAAGCCGATTAAAACTTTTTTAGGATCGCATCCTCTGAGAGCGCATGTCCCTCCAAACGGATGTGAGTCTATTACGGCGACTTTCATGCCTGCGCCGGCGCATCTGTATGCGGCAGGCATGCCGCCGGCTCCGGTTCCTATTACTATGGCGTCGTATTCTTTCATAACATTTCTTTTATTTTTAAGGTTTAATATTATAATTATACCTCATATTTATTCCGCCAAAATTTTAATATTAAATTCGTTTGTTTATTGAGGTCAAAATACTTAAAATCCGAAAGATGCCTGGACATAAATAAATCTGGGCATGCCCGGCATAACTTCCTGAACGGGATTGGCGCCTGAAGCGGCGTAAGTATAATCCGACCACCAATTATAACGCCTATTTAGAATATTGGTCATAGAAAGCGACAATTTTACGGTCTTAAGATTTATCCCGTCAAATAACGATATTTTGCTTAAATTGAATTTTCGCGACGCATAACCGTTTAAAATGAAATAACCGCCGATTTCATAATTTTGATTTATATCATAATATACACCGCTGGTCTGAGCGCTTACGGGAACATACTGCGTTCCCGTATATCTCCCCCATATCTTTAGATGAGCGCCTAAAACTTCGGTAAAACCCCCAAAATCGGCTAAGTCTTTAGGGATGTAAGAAATATGCTGCCCTGCCGAGACCGACCCGTAATTTCCGGTAAAACTTGAAGTGAATTGCGCTATGTTATAAGAGTAATCCGCAAATACGCCGAATATTTTATTAATATTATATTTAGACGAGAGTTTAAAACCTTCCCGCCTTGCCTTTCCCGAATTAAAAGATACTGAAACGCCTATAATCGGATTGTAAACGGAATTAAATTTATTTTTATAATCTTTTCTGTAAATATTTGCGCTTAAAAAAAGATTTTTATGCGAATATTTTGCGCCGAGTTCATAATCCGTTATGTTTTGAGGTTTTTCGGCCATTAACGGGTCGTAGCTTTCCGCAACTTCCTCCGTTTCGGAATTATTAGAAATATACTTAGACCCTACCAGCGGAACCCCGACCGTTTTGCCCCATACGGCGTAAATCTCGACAACCTTAGCCGGAGAATAGACGGCCAATATAGACGGCTGCCAGTAGTTGTAAAAATTAGAAAGGGTTCCGCCTACAGCGTAATAATAACCCGGTTTATAGTCTGCGACTTTTTTAATTGTTTGGTATTTTAAAGCCGTCTCTACGAAAAATTTTTCAGGAATTATTTTGATTTTATCCTGCGCATATACCGAATAATTAGACATTGCGTCATATTCGTCCCATGCATCGTTATACATATCCCCTTCCGGCATATTGTAGCTTCCGTACCAAAACTCTGCCGACCTTGTTGAATACGACAAAAAATCTCCGCCCAATTTAATCTCGTTTAAAGGCAATTTCACTATAAACATAGGAGCGTCGCCTATCTCGGCAATATTATCTATAAAATTATGGAAAGCCGTTCCAGACGGGGAAGAGCCAAATTCCGCCGCCGGATTATATGAATTCTGAAGGGTCGGCGCCGCCCAATTTACCGAAGAATTAGGCAGATAACCTCCGTTAAGCAGGGTAAGCGTGTTCGGTTGAAAATTAGGATTGGCGTAACTGTTTCTAAAATATCTTTTATAGCTGTATAAAATTTTGTTTTCGAAAGTAACATTTTTATTTATATAATTCTTCCATTTTAATGCGGCATGCCATCTGTATTCGTTATTGTAAACATATGCCAGCCCCGTCGGAAAATTAAACTGGTATCCGTAAATATCTTCAAGAGATTTTGAAAATACCTGCGGAATGTAACCCCTGCCTTCATTGTTTCCGTATATAAATGCAATATTGGATTTATTGCCGTTGTAATATTTTCTTAAAGCGGCGTAATAGTTTCTATTGCTTTCGGACGTATTTTGAATCCATCCGTTAGAATTACTTTCCAGAGCTTTTATATATAGCATAACGCCGCTTTGCAATATGCCCGTATTCAAATTAAACCCGTATTTTTTAGTATCGAAATCCCCGTATCCTCCAAATACGTCCGCGTAAAATTTTTCTGCGGGCATAACGGATGAAAGTTTAATCCCTTTTTTTATTTTAGCTTTAAATTTTATTTTTTTTAGGCTTTTAGCGGCGTAAACATTTACGGCGTTAAAGGAAAATAACGGCAGGAACAATAAGCATAATTGAATGTAAATTATAAACCGTTTATTCATATTTAAAGATTATAAACTCAATCCCTCCGCGCTGTCAATTTTGGCGATAACCGAAAAAAATCCGCCGTTATGAGGCGGTTTAAACAAAAATATATTTGCAAGCGGCGGCGCTATGTTATAGAATGTAATTGAGGTAATTATTTATGGATTCATTTTTTGCTCCCAACGTATCATTTTTAGTAGCATTTCTCGCGGGATTGTTTTCTTTCATAAGCCCCTGCGTGTTTCCTTTAATACCTTCTTATTTATCGTATATATCCGGCTTGTCTATGGACGAACTTATGCAGGACAGCCCTAAAGCTAAATTTGCCGCCGTTAAACATTCTTTGATGTTTATTATGGGATTTACGGCGGTATT
>JAJYJN010000075.1 GCA_021789455.1 bacterium
GGAATATGCCTTATAAAGCAGACACCGTGGCTTTTTCAGGTCTTTTGCAGTGGGAGGACGTCGAAAAACTTATAGAAGACGTTAAAAATTCCGGCTCGCAATGGCATTACGTCTATACCCAGACGGACGACGAGAAGGGCGAAATGGACGCCGGAACGGCAGCCCGATTTTTAAAGGAAAGAATGGACGAAATAAAAAATCTGGATAAGATTTGCGGATGGTTTTACGTCCACACAAAAGACGAACCGTCTATAATAAAAATTTACCATCCGAGAATGTCGGGAGGCGGCTGTTCTTTAACGACGCCGCCGCCCTGGATTATCGTTTCCAAGGAAAAACCTGAAGATATAGCAGACTTGGAATCTTACAAACCGTTAATAAAACCTGCAAAGAAAGGATTGTTTAAGCGCATCTTTTGAAAGGAAAAAGGTGTCGGATTAATTTTACGCAACATCTTTATCGTTAATTGTTCCTTTTCATATGCGTAAAACAAAATCCGACACCTTTTTCAATCTGACTTTTTCTGAACCGTTTGATCATGCCGCCGTTGATTTAAAATAGCCTTTTTATTTATATAACAGCAACAAACTCCGCCACTATTTTAAAATCGTTTTCGGAAGCGTTTTCTAATATGATGTCTTCAAAGTCTTTATTATCCGGAGAAAGAATAATTTTTTTGTGCGACCAAAGTCCGTCTTCTCCCGAATATTCTTTTTCGCTATGATATCTTTTTACCGTAAACTTTTGATTAGTTTCGGGGTCTAAAACAGGCTTCATTTCCGCAAGCACTACTTTGCCTTCGCGCGAACCTTGCGGTTCATAGCGGAATATGCAATAACTGCCGTCAGGTATGGTCGGCTCCATGGATTTGCCGACGACTTTCGCTATAAACATATCGGGATATAATTTATGCGAATAATTTAAATTATTAACGTTTTTCCAGCCGAGCCGCTCGACGTACTGCTCTGCGCTAAACTTCGAAGCGGCGGCTTCCAAAGAATACACCGGAAGATATTCTACGAATTTCTGCTCTTCGGGAACGTCGTCTTCGGGTATTACGTCAAACTTTGCTGGGAAATCTACGACTTTATTTTTATTCAAAATTTTTTCCTTTTCCGAGCTTAATTGATGAAACGAACTACTGCCGGATTTCTGTTCGTTTGCATCAAAATTTTCCGCTTTTTCGGACCAGTCGGCGCATAATACCTTAGCCTGTTCCAAAACGGTTTCGGTTGCGTTTTCCCGTTTATCCGGCGGATAACCGTGTTTTTTTAGTATTCTTTTGACCATTAATCTCATTTTTGCCTGAACGCTTTCTTTTTTAGTCCAGTCGATGGTTACATTGTTTCTTATTGCATCGGCTAACTCTTTTGCGATAGCTTTAAGCGTTTCATCGCCTAAAACCTTTACGGCGCTGTCCGATACGCCGAGCGCATCGTAAAACGCAATTTCGTCTTCGGTAAGCCCCAAATCTTCGTTACGCTTATAAGACTCCCTCATTTTTACCGCAAGTTCTAAAAGCTGTTCTATTACTTCGGCTGTTTCTATATTTTTGTTTGTATAAGCCTTAATCGCCTTGTTTAAAAGTTCCGAAAAAGACCTTGCCTGAATCAGATTTTTCTTCTGCCTGATTTTTATCTCGTCGTTAAGAAGTTTTTTTAGAGCTTCAAAAGCAAGGTTTTTTCTCGGCATTTCTTTTATTTCTTTTAAAAAATCGTCGGACAGTATAGAAATATCAGGCCTTTTAAGTCCCGCTGCGGCAAATATATCTATAACCCTGTCGGAAACAATGGCTTTAGCTAAAATATGCTTAATAGCCGAATCATAATTCTTCTGCTCATCTATTGCGCGGGATTCGGAAAATTTAAGTATGGCCGACCTGACCGATTGAAAAAACCCAATTTCGTCGCTTATCTTTTCCGTCTCTTCATGGGGAACGGCTAAAGCAAAAGCTTTGGACAACGCCGAAAAATTTTTTAAAAATATTTCTTTTCCGTCTTTTTGAGACAGTATATGCTCTTCCGCATCTACAATAATCTGCATTTTATCGGCGACTTTTACGTCCTTAAATTTTTTATAATCAAAGCCGTGAAATAAATCCGTTATTATTTCATACTTTTCTTTCATTACGGCAACAGCTTCTTCCTTGTCTATTCCGACCTGTTTTCTATCGCCCGCCGTATAATCGGATAAAGCCTTTTCAAGTTCAAAATATAATCCTATATAATCTACTATCAAACCGCCGGGCTTGTCTTTAAAAACCCTGTTAACCCTTGAAATTGCCTGCATAAGATTGTGTCCCGTCATAGGTTTGTCGATGTACATAGTATTAAGGGACGGTACGTCGAAACCCGTGAGCCACATATCTCTAACTATAACCATTTCCAAACCGCTTGAATTGTCCTTAAACCTGTATCCTAATTGCTGACGCCTCTGTTTGGTCCTTATATGCTCCTGCCATAAAGGGCTATCCGAAGCGGAACCCGTCATTACAATCTTAATAACTCCTTTGTCGTCGTCTTTATCGTGCCAGTCCGGCCTTAATTTTATAATCTCGTTATGCAGTTCTATGCATATTCTCCTGCTCATACAGACTATCATTGCTTTGCCTTCCAATGCTTTAAGGCGAGACTCCCAGTGTTCGACTATATCTTTTGCTATTCTTTTGATTCTGTCTTCGCTGCCTACCAATTTTTCGATGCTTGCCCATTTGCTTTTAAGCCTTTCTTTGCTTTCGACTTCTTCCCCTTCGGTAATTTCTTCAAATTCTTTATCTATTTGCGGAATTTCCTCGGGCTTTAATTCAAGTTTTGCTAATCTGTTTTCGTAAAAAATAGGAACGGTCGCGCCGTCTTTAATAGACTGCTCTATATCGTATATATCTACATATTTCCCAAAAACCGCCGGAGTGCTTCTATCTGATTTTTCAATGGGCGTTCCGGTAAAACCTATAAAAGAAGCGTTCGGAAGAGCGTCTCTCAAATTTCTCGCAAACCCATCGATAAAATCGTACTGACTTCTGTGCGCCTCGTCGGCTATAACAATTATGTTTTCTCTTTCCGAGAGCAAAGGATATTTTATTCCGGTCTCAGTCGGCATAAACTTTTGTATCGTAGTAAATATTACGCCGCCGGAAGAAACCTTTAGAAGTTCCTTTAATTCGTCTCTCGAGTTTGCCTGCTTAGGAAACTGTCTTAACAGTTCATTGCATTTACCGAAAGTATCGAACAGCTGGTCGTCTAAATCGTTCCTGTCCGTTAAAAGTATCAAAGTAGGATTGTTAAGTTTCGGCTCAAGAATTAATTTTCCCGCATAAAAAACCATAATGAGGCTTTTGCCCGAACCGGTGGTATGCCAGATAATACCGGCTCTTTTATCGTCGCCATTCACAGCCTCTATTGTAGATATTACGGCATTGTTTACGGCATAATACTGATGATAAGCCGCAATTTTTTTCGATATTTTAATTCCGTCGTCGGTTTGGCTTTGGTCGGCTTTTTTTGTTTTATCGTAATCTTTACCGCTATTTATATACAAATCAGATTCAAAAACTATAAAATGCCTTATTAAATCAAGCAGAACTTCTTTTTTAAGCATGCCTTCGATTAAAATTCTAAGCTGCGGATTTTTAAGCTTAGAATCAGCTTGGGAAATATCGTCTTGAAGTGTCGATATATATGAGTTTTGTTTTTCTGGAGATGTTGAACTTGCATTTTCGGAATCTTTAAAGTCTTTTAAACCGGTTGTCTTCCAAGGGCTAAACCTGTTTTTAGGGGATGTCAGGGTTCCGGCTCTCGCTTCCATTCCGTCCGATACTATCAATATTTCGTTAAAGCGGAAAATAGAAGGTATAAGGTCTTTATATGTTTGCAGCTGCGTATATGCGCTCCATATAGAAGCGTTCTCGTCGACGGGGTTTTTAAGCTCTATTAAAACTAAAGGAAGTCCGTTAATAAATAAAATTATATCCGGTCTTCGATTTTCCCTGCCTTCTTTGATAGTAAACTGGTTTACCGCCAAAAATTCATTCTCTTCCGCATCTTCAAAATCAAACAGCCATACAATATCGTTTTTTATGCCGTTTTCGGTATTGTATTCCACCGGAACGCCGTCGGTCAGGAAGCGATGAAACGTTTTGTTGTTTGTAATTAAATCCTGACTTTCGGAATAAATAATTTTCTTAACTGCTTCATTTATAACATCCTGTATAACGGCTTGCGGAATATGTTCGTTGATTCTTTTCAATGCCGCCGTTAATCTTGATTTTAGAACGACCTCGTCGTATTTTCTTTCCTCGTAATCCCCGCCCTCCGAGATATCAGGTCCATAAATTACCGTATATCCCAATCCCTCAAGGTTCTCTAAAGCTAATTTTTCTACATCCGATTCAGATATTATATTACGCATAATTATTTATTACCCTCATCTTTTTCGGAAATTAAGCCTGATTCTTCTAACTCCCCTCCTTTTAAGGAGGGATGGCAGCCGTAGGATGCCGGAGTGGTTTCCGCCTCATTTTTAACCGGCACCCTTATTTTTCCGGACATAAGTTTGGGAAGAAGTGAGTCACGAAGAGCAGATAGGGTTTGGATTTGAGAAATATTGTTTTTTATTTTTTTAATCAATTTATTTGCAACTATACCAAATTTATCTAATATTTTTCTATCAGCAATAATTATATTAATTTCTTTCAACTGAATAGGACTTAAATTTTGTTGTGCTGTCCCCGAAGCAGTATTTTGTATAAGCGAAAAAATTGAATCTTGTAAAAATAACAAATAAGTAAAAGCATGATCATTTTCATTTTTGGGTCTTAATTTTGCCACCCGTTGATTTAATAGATAATCTTTGCCATTGGCCAAACAAATACGTCCAACATTGCCAGTTAATGAAATTAAAATGTCACCTGATTCTAATATACAATAATCAGGCATTTTTTTTGGTAACTTCTTTAAATTGTCCTTTGTTTTAGGATTAAAATATCTATCTTGAACATTTTTTATAGTAACTAATTTGTATTGCCCCTCTTTAGAAAAATCTGCAGAGGAAAAAGCAAATCCTGGTAAAATATCAATCAAATCTTTAATTTTCCCAACCTCCCACCCCTCTGGAATCTCGCCAAGCTCGCTTTTGACCATTTTTCCGCCACTCGATTTATAACCTTTTAGTTGCAAAGTGTTAAAAACCACCCCGTCAGCCTTCGGCTGTTGCTCATCCTCAATAGTAGCGGAGTTTTTTGGTTCCGTTGCCGGAAACTCTAAATCCACAAACCACCGCTTATAGATTGCCTGCGCTATAGC
>JAJYJN010000076.1 GCA_021789455.1 bacterium
TGGACCCTCCAAGAACTTTAATACACATAAGCTTTTTTGCGCCGGAATTATCGGCGGATTTTAAAACCGTCTGCATTTGAATCATCGTTATAGCCCCAAGTAATTAAATTATTTTAAAAAAATTTATTATAGAACCGCCTCGAGATTCCATCTTTTATCTTTAGATAAAGGGCGAGTTTCAATAAATGAAACTTTATCTCCTACATGAGCGATATTATTTTCGTCATGAATTTTAAATTTTTTAACTTTTTTTACGTATTTTTTATAAACAGGATGCTTTACGATATCTGAAACTATAACCACTCTTGTTTTATTCATCTTGTCGGACGTCACGATACCGGTTAATTTTTTTTTCATAATTATATCTCCCGCTTCCTATTATTTAATATAGTTTTTATCCTCGCTATAGACCTTTTTACCGCTTGAATTCTCTTAGGATTTTCTAAGGAGCCTAACGATTTCTGGATCGCAAGATTAAATATTTCTTTTCTGAAATCAGACTCTTTCGCTTTAAGCTCTTCATCGTTCATTGCGTTTAACTCATTAAATTTCATATATTTAGAATTCTCCTCTCTCTATAAATATAGTCTTAAGGGGCAATTTATGGGACGCCAGCCTTAAAGCTTCCTGCGCTACTTCTTTCGGAATACCTTCCATTTCGTATAAAACTAATCCGGGTCTGGCTACGCATACCCATTCTTCAACAGAACCCTTTCCTTTTCCCATTCTGGTTTCGGCGGGTTTTTTCGTAATAGGTTTGTCCGGAAAAATTCTTATCCACACTTTGCCGCCTCTTTTTACGAATCTGGTCATCGCAATTCTTGCGGCTTCTATTTGTCTGGCGGTTATATAACCGCACTCTATTACTTTTAAGCCGAAATCTCCAAATGCAAGAGTATTGCCGCGGGTAGCCTTTCCTCTCATTCTACCCTTCATCTGCTTCCTATATTTTGTTTTAGCGGGCATTAACATAATTATTCACCTTTCCGTTATTATTTAATTATAATACGTCTCTTTTATATATCCAAACTTTAACGCCTATCTTGCCGTAAGTAGTATTAGCTTCAGACGTACCGTAGTCGATATCCGCCCTTAATGTATGAAGCGGAACCCTGCCCTCGCGATACCATTCCGTTCTGGCAATTTCGGCTCCCGCCAATCTTCCGCCGCATGTTATTTTAATGCCTTTAGCCCCGCTCTTTAATGCCATAGTAACGCTTTTTTTCATTGCTCTTTTGAATGCAACTCTTTTTTCAAGCTGGGATGCAATGCCTTCAGCCACTAAAACCGAATCCAGCTCGGGCTTTTTAACTTCTATTATATTTATTTCTATATCCTTGGTTTTTATTTTATTAATCTTTGCAAGCTCGTTTTTAATGTTGTCGAATTCGGACGAGCCCTTTTTACCGTATATTATTCCGGGTCTTGCGGCAAATATATCTATGATTAATTTTTCCGCTTTTCTGCCGATATTTATTTTAGATATACCCGCGGAATAAAGCTTCTTTTTTAAATATTCGCGAATCTTTAAATCGGCATGCAAAAATTTCGCATAATTTCTATCGCTGTACCAGCCGGAATCCCAAGTTTTATTGATTCCGATTCTAAGCCCGATTGGATTAACTTTCTGCCCCAAAATCTACCTCCGTTTTAAATTTCTTCAAGAACTATTTTTATGTTGCTCATACGTTTTTTAACAGTCGCACCGCGTCCCATAGCTTTCGGCATCAGCCTTTTTAAGGACAACGACATATCGACGTTTATTTTTCTAACTATCAGGTTATCTACGTCAACCCTTCCCGTTGAAGATGCATTTGCAAGAGCAGACTTTAAAAGCTTATAAACCGGATTAGCCGACTTCTTTTTTGTAAACTTTAATATATTTATAGCGTCGTAAACTTTTTTCCCTCTAATCAAATCAACCACAAGCCTTGCTTTTTGAGGAGACACCTTAATATATTTTGCTTCTGCTTTAAACTCCATTTTCTACCCCTTTTTGTTTATTTTGAAGACGAGCCGCCGCCGGTTTTAACCTTAGCCTTTCTGTCCCCTGAATGCATAGTAAAAGTTCTTGTTGCGCTAAATTCGCCAAGCTTATGCCCTACCATATTCTCGCTAACAAATACCGGAATAAACTTTTTGCCGTTATGGACGGCAAAAGTAAGTCCTACCATCGAAGGTATTATGGTTGACCTTCTGGACCATGTCTTTATAATTTTTTTGTCGTTGGAATCAAATGCCTTTTCAACTTTTTCCAAAAGCGATTTGTCTGAAAACGGACCTTTTTTTATAGACCTAGCCAACTTTATTTCTCCTAATTTATATAATTAAAATTTTATAACGTTCATCTTGCCTTTCTTCTCGATATAATATATTTTGAGGTTTGCTTATTTTTTCTGGTTTTATATCCTTTAGTAGGCACTCCCCACGGCGTAACCGGATGGCGTCCTCCGGAAGTTTTGCCTTCGCCTCCTCCGTGAGGATGGTCGATAGGATTCATAGCAACGCCCCTTACGGAAGGTCTTATACCGAGCCATCTTGACCTTCCGGCCTTACCGATGCTGATATTTTCATGTTCGATATTTCCGATCTGGCCTATAGTAGCGCAGCATTTTTCCGGCACTATCCTAAACTCTCCCGAAGGCATTTTAATCTGCGCATATCCGCCGTCTTTTCCGAGAAGTTCGGCGTAAGTCCCGGCGCTTCTTACAAGTTTTCCGCCGGAGTTAGGCTTCATTTCAATATTATGAATCATGGTTCCTACGGGGATATTAAGCAACGGGATGCAATTGCCGGGCTGTATATCTGCATTCTCCGACGATACTACGCTGTCGCCTTTTTTTAAACCGACAGGGCATAATATATATCTTTTTTCTCCGTCTATATAACTTAATAATGCGATTCTTGCCGACCTGTTAGGATCATATTCTATTTCTATTACGCGGGCCGGCACATTTCTTTTATCTCTTTTAAAATCGATAATTCTATACCTTCTCTTGTGTCCTCCGCCTTGGTGCCTGGTAGTAATCCTGCCGTAATTATTTCTTCCGGCATTTTTTTTATATTTTGCAAGAAGGCCCTTTTCCGGAAAGTCACGCGTAATTTCTGAAAAATCCGAAACCGTTTGAAATCTTCTAGCGCTTGATGTTGGTTTGTATTTTTTTAATGGCATCTTTCTTCTCTCCCGATTATACTTCTAAGGCCGATATCCTCTGGCCTTCTTTAAGTTTAACGTAAGCCTTTTTAATATTCGGCAATTTACCGGTATATTTACCCACTCTTCTGAACTTTCCTCTGGTAATGACGGTATTGACGTCGTCGACTTTAACGTTAAAGTACTTTTCTACAGCATCCTTAATATCTTTTTTATTTGCATCTTTATCGACGTTGAAGACATAAGTATTGTTTATCTCTCTAATTTTTAAACTTTTTTCCGACTGCACCGTTCTTTTTACGGCATTATTTAATTCTTTCATAGCGCAAGGTTCCTCTCTAATTCTTCGTTAGCTTTAACCGTAATCATTATTTTTTCATATTTTAGCAGATCTACGATATTTAAGAGATTTACGCCGATCGCTTTGTAGTCCTTAAGATTTCTTGTGGATTTTAGTATTTTATCGTCCGTATTCAATGCGGGCAATATCAGTAATCCCTTTTTTATACCGAAATTATCGAATATCGACTTCATTTCTTTCGTTTTAATATTTGGAAGCTCAAAATCCTCTATGAAAACAAGGCGCCCTTCTTTCAATAAATACGACAAAGCAGATTTAACAGCCGCTTTCCTTGCTTTTTTAGGCATATCCTTTTTATAATTTCTTTCATTTGTAGGCCCAAAAATAGTTCCGCCGCCTTTCCACAAAGGAGACCTGGTGGAACCTGCCCTTGCCCTGCCTGTTCCTTTCTGCTTCCATGGCTTAATTCCTCCGCCGGAAACTATTTTTCTATTTTTTGTAGAAGCTAATCCCAGCCTTTTATTTGCAAGAGTCAATAAAACGAACTCTTTTATTAACGGCTCCTTAACGGGATATGAATATATTTCCTCATTTAATGAAATATTTCCTGCGTTCTTATTGCCTATGTTCAATACGTTTGCGCTTTCAGACATTATAATAAATCCCCTTTTCCCGAGACGGGCTTAAGTCCGTCCACTTTCTATGAAAAATTATTTTACTTATGCAGTTTTCTTCCCGATTTGTCGGCGGCATATATATAAATAATGTTGTTATTGGCTCCCGGAACGGCTCCTTTAACATACATAAGGTTTTCGTCGGCATCTATCTTGACAACTTTTAAATTTAAAACCGTTTTCTTATCCATTCCCATATGTCCCGGCATTTTTAAGCCTTTAAATACCTTAGACGGATAAGACGACTGGCCTATCGATCCAGGAGCTCTGTGAAAATTTGAACCGTGGGTATCTCTACCGCCGGAGAAACCCCATCTTTTAACGACTCCCTGATAGCCTTTTCCTTTTGAAATTCCGCTTATAGATACGGATTGCACATCGCTAAAAATTGAAATGTCGATAACATCGCCTATATTAACGCCGTCTATTTCCGAATCTCTAAATTCTTTTAAAACTTTTAAGGGGCTTAAGTTGTTCTTTGTAAATTTTCCTAGAGCAGGCTTATTTAATCTGAATGATTTCGCTTCTTCAAAGCCCATTTGCAATGCATCGTAACCGTCAGACTGTTTAATCTTTTTTCCTACAACCGTACAAGGTCCGGCCTTTATAACGGTAACGGGCACAATCATGCCGTCCTCATTAAATATCTGCGTCATTCCGAGTTTTTTTCCTATTATTGCTTTTATCATAATTTTAATACTCCGCGATTTAATTAAATCTGCTTTATATCGACATCAATGCCTGAAGATAAATCTAATTTCATTAACGCATCTATAGTCGCTTGATTCGGTTCGAGCAAATCAATAATTCTTTTATGAGTCCTCATTTCAAACTCTTCTCTCGACTTCTTATCTACATGAGGAGACCTTAAAACGCAATACTTATTTATTTTAGTAGGCAGCGGTATAGGTCCGCTAATTTTAGAACCTGTAAGTTTTGCGGTTTCGACTATTTCCGTCACGGATTGATCCAATAATCGATGATCGTATGCTTTCAATCTGATTCGTATCTTTTGAATTTCCATCTTTATTTTATATTTCCCCTTTTTAAGGACGGAATTAATTCCGTCCCCGTTCTATTGTTAATTCCGTTCTATATTACTCTATGACCTCTGTTATAACGCCTGCTCCGACGGTGTGTCCGCCTTCCCTTATCGCAAAC
>JAJYJN010000077.1 GCA_021789455.1 bacterium
CCGGAGCTTATTCTTCGGAATATACCCAGTCTCCTACGGGAATTCAGATAGGTCTAGGTTCAAAAGTGTCTTCTATAGAAAAAGAGTTTACGCAGGGCGATCTTCAGCAGACCTCAAATCCCTTAGATATTGCAATTTCGGGTCAGGGTTTTTTTCAGGTGCAGATGCCAGACGGCGAAACGGCATATACAAGAGACGGAACTTTTGATACTAATTCGCAGGGACAGTTAGTAGATGCCAACGGATATCCTCTGGTTCCAAGTATTACAATACCGCCTAACGCCACGTCGGTAACTATTTCCGAAAACGGAACGGTTACGGCGGTAATATCCGGACAGACTAATCCTGCGCAAATCGGAACTATCAGTCTTGCAAATTTTATTAATCCGGCGGGACTTAACAGCATAGGCAGCAATCTTTATCTTCAAACTTCGGCTTCAGGCGTTCCGCAGGTCGGCACGCCAAATCAAAACGGGCTTGGAACGCTCCAGCAGGGGTTTTTGGAAATGTCTAACGTAAATCTTGTAGGGCAGATGGTTGACATGATTACGGCTCAAAATGCTTATACCATAGATTCAAAGGCTATTACGACCGCAAATCAGATGCTTCAGACTATGAGCGGTTTAATACCTTAATAAATTTTAATAAATTAATGCAGTTATTATAAATAAATTAAACTAATATGTTAAATAAAATATAAAGGCAGATAATATATGATAACTAAGGTAATAAGATAATAAAAATAAACAGATGGATAGAATGAAATTAATTTTTGCATTAACGATATTAATCGCGGCAGTTGTTTTATCGGACGGCGGATTTAACATTAAAAATGCGGAGGCGGCTTATTCGGGTACAACCGTCATCGGCAATAAGAGCAGCGATATTTTACTAAAACGTTTAATAATAAAAGCTTACTTAAAAAAAGTTCCTTTAAAATTTAAAAAGTATTTTCACTTCGGTAATTTTCATTTCAATATGCCTTATAAAAATTTTAATTTAAAAAATTTAAGAATAAATATTGCCGATACCGGATATTCCGGATATCATACGGCTTTAATAAAAATTATAAACGAAAAAAACGGCGAGATGCAGGGTTTGGATGCCGCTACTTTTAAAACGTCTATTTATGCTCCCGTCGCCGTTGCATCCGAGACTATCGGAAAATTTCAGATTATAAAAAGCGGCGAGATAAAAATATCTTATAAAAATATTCCGAGTTTAAACGACGGATATTTTTTAAACGTTAAAAAAGCGGCAGGAAGGGAAGCCAAGTTTTTTATTGCCGAAGGGTCGGCTTTAAATAATGCAAATACCGAAAGGCGCAGGATAATAAACTTCGGCGACAGGGTAAATATAATTTACGACGAAAACGGATTAATTTTAAAAACAAAAGGCATGGCTCTGCAATCCGGCGCTTTAAATTCAAAAATAAGGGTAAAAAATTTGGAATCGGGAGAAATAGTGGAATGTATGGTAAAATCGCCTAAAACTGCGGAGGTAAGGTAAATGAATATTAAAAAAAGGCAAATAAAATATAAATCAAAAGTAAAAATATTTTTGGTATTAACTTTATTTTTTGCGGGTTTATTGCCGCTAATGCTTACCGGCTGCGGAGTTAATCCTCCCAAGTCTATGATTCCTCCTACGTATGTAAAACCTACGGCAAAAAATGGAGGACTGCAGTCTAAGCCGGTTCTCGGTTCTCTCTGGACAGGTTCGGGAAGCGGAACTAATCTTTATGCCGATAACGTCGCTTTTAGGCTGAACGATACCGTAACTATTATAGTTGACGACCAGACGCAGGTTTCGGATTCCTCAGGGACGTCTCTTTCGCATAATTCGACGGGTACCGGAGAGTTTGCTTTCGGCACGCTTTCTACTTCTAAACCTACCGGTTATGAAGGTTCTAACGACGAAACTTTTAACGGCGGCGGCGGAGTAGCGGAATCAGGACAGATAAATTCGACGATTCAGGCTCAGGTGGTAAAAGTGTTCCCAAACGGCGACGTAGAACTTAAAGGCGAAAGGGAAGTATCGGTGAACGGAGAAACAAGATTTCTATTAATTAAAGGCATTGCCCGTCCTATAGACATATCGCCGGCAAACACGGTCCTGTCTACCCAGCTTGCAGACGAAAGAATATGGATAAACGGCAGAGGATACGTCAACAGTTCGCAGAGTCCGAACTGGCTGTATAAAATTATGCAGGATATCTGGCCGTTCTAAAGAGAATAAGGATTGGCGAGCAACGGCTAAATTCTTAAAAATAAATAGTATAAATAGTATTTGCAAAATAAAGGTTTGGATAATATATTTGGATTATATAAATAAAATATAAGATATATTATATATAGCAATAATATTTGGAGGCTGCAATAATAAATGAATAAAAAAATATTGTTAATACCCTTAGCTTTCCTGTTCTTGCTTTTTTTGGGCTTAACGGCAGATATCTTTTTTGCTCCTAATTCTTCTTACGCCGCTACAATAGGCAACGTTACTTCCGTTTATGGAGCGATGAGCAATCCTATAGTAGGCTACGGTTTAGTTACAGGTCTCGACGGCACCGGCGACCAGTGGGGCGTTAACGTTACCCAGCAGTCAATAGTTACCATGCTGTCTAAACTCGGCATTAATACTAACGAGGCTTCTCTTTATGAAATAAGGGATACAGCCGCCGTCATGGTAACGGCCGAACTTCCGCCTTTTGCCGTTCCAGGCGAAAAGATAAACGTTACCGTCAGCGCCATCGGCAATGCGGAAAGCATAGAAGGAGGGGTTTTGCTTATGACGCCGCTTAAAGGTCCGAACGGAAAAGTTTACGCCCTTGCGCAAGGCTCTATTTCGACCGGCGGAAGCGTTGCGGCTCAAAACGTGATGCCTCTTCCGGGTTACGTTCCTGTATCGCAGAATTTTCAAACTGCAGGCATTATAGATAACGGCGGAATAGTAGAAAAGGGAGTTTCTATCGGCTTAAATACTTTTAAAACCGTCAGGCTTATTCTTAAAAACCCAAGTTTTACCAATTCTTCGAGAATAGCCGCCGCCATAAACGCAAAAATTGGAAAAGGAACCGCAAAGCCTTTAAATTCCGCAAGCGTAGAAGTCGCAGTTCCGGTTTCTTATTCAGGAAACGTATCTCAGTTTGTATCCGTCGTTAACGCTATAAACGTAAAAACTCATTCTAAAGCAATCATAGTTATTGACGAAAGGTCTGGAACGGTAGTTATGGGCGGCAATATAAAAATAAATCCGGTTGCCGTATCAAACAGGAATATTACGCTTAAAATAAACGGGAAAAGAACGCCAAACGCTTTTTATTTAAAGAAAGGCTTAACCGTTGCTAATCTTGTAAAAGCTCTTAATGCGGTAGGGGCTTCTACCTCAAGTATTATTTCAATGCTGGAATCTATAAAAGCCGCGGGAGCGCTTTCCGCCGAAATAAAAGTTATATAAAAATATATAAAATTAAAATGTATAAATTAATTTATTATCAAAAAGCATAGAACCAGATAACATAATTTATTTAACTTATTACTATATATATTATAGGAGGCAAAATTAAAGTTACGGTTTGAAAATGTCGATTGTTATATACAAGAAAGTAAAATATCTTAAATTTTTTAAGAAGGTATATAATTATGGCAATCGAAATTTCAAACGTAACGCCTGTAGTCGGCGAGATTATACAAAACGGGAACGTTCAGAAGAAAAAAGACGTTTCTTCTTCGGACAGAGTACAGTCTTCTTCTGATAAAGTTAGCATATCCGGAGACGCAACTTTCATTAGCAATTTAAGAGGGCAGATAGATTCTTCCGAAACGTCTTCTCCGTCTAAAATTAACGATATAATTCAAAAAATAGCTTCCGGCACGTATGCGGACAGTTCAAAAATAGCCGAAGGCTTGATTAATTCGCTAAATATTTTCGGGGAATAATAACGTAGTAATTTATATATAAAATTAAGCATAATACGGAATATAAATTAATATATATTCAAACTATGAAAAACGAAATTAAACTAAAAAAATACGAAGAGCTTTTAGATATCGTTCTTAAATTAAAAAGCGAGCTTTCTGATTGCTATAGCGTTTTAAAAACAAGTTTTAATCCTTTAAGCAATATAAGTTTATTTGAAAAAAAAGGTGCTATTTTAAAGGAAATAACCGAAAAAATAAAAGAATCCGGTATATTTTTATCAAAGCAGGATGACGAAGTTTCAAAAGGAAACGACGACGGAGCCGAAGAAATTAAAGAAATTATAAAAGCTGAAATTTACGAACTTTCCAAGATTAACGAAGCATTTTCTTCTTTGATCAGAAAAAATATAAATTATAATCAGCTGACCATTTCTTTTATTACGGATGCTTTTAAAAGAAATTCTATTTACGACAGATCCGGCTCAAACAATGCATCGTTTTCTCCTTTAAAGAACGTTTTAATGAAATCCGGCGTGAGGATATAAAAAATGATAACCGTAAATAATATACTCGACATTGCAGACTCGGCAATGAACGCAAATACGGCGGCTATGAACACGGTTTCGCAGAACGTCGCGAACGTCAATACGCCGTTTTACAACAGCGAAACTCCGATAGAAACCGAAGCTCCGGCGGTAGTAGGAGCTCCTTATACATACGGCACCGGCGTAAACGTCAATCAAGTTCAAAGAAGCACCGATAATTTCGTACAGTCGGAAGTCAACAACGAAACAGGACAAAACAGCTATTATACGACGTTATATCAGGGTTTGGACCAGATTCAGAATCTGTTCAACGACCAGACGGGTTCGGGTTTCAGTTCCCAAATTTCGCAATTTTTCAACGATTTTCAGAACGTCGCGAACAATCCCTCTAATACTTCGCAGAGAACGGCTTTATTATCCGATGCCCAGTCGCTTACCGGTTCTATAAATAACGCTTACACCACTATAATGAATACGGTAGGGTCAACTAACAATTCGATACAGGGTTTAATTCCTCAAATAAACAATCTTACTACGCAGATTGCAGGTCTTAATCAGCAGATTACTTATGCTCTTAACGCGGGCAGTAACGCAAACGAACTGCAGGACGAACAAGCAAACGCCATAAACAGTCTTTCCAAACTTGTAAATATTTCATATTATACCAATAATAACGGAAAAACAAATATTGCACTCGGCAATGTACCGTTAGTATCGAGCGATACTTCTTTTAATCTTTCTACTCAAGTTGACCCGTCTAATGCTTCAAACTTAGACGTAATGTGGACAGGCCCCGACGGCTCCGC
>JAJYJN010000009.1 GCA_021789455.1 bacterium
ATTCCTCGAATTTCGAAACGAGCCTCGCCATCTGAGAGCCGAATAAAGGGATGGAATTAAGCATTTTTTCGGCTTCTTTTCTGAGTCCCTGATAAAAATTTCCGCTCATTATTCTGTTGAGATAATTTGAAATTGCGCCGACGTTTTTCGATATAGACATTTCGTTGTCGTTTAATATAACGATAACGTCTTTTTTAAGGGAACCGGCGTTATTTAAACCTTCAAGCGCCAAACCGTTAGATATGGACGCGTCTCCTATAACGGCTATAATCCTGCCGTCTCCTTTAACTCCGGTTTCGCCGTTTAGATCCTTTGCGGCGCTCATACCGAGCGCGGCCGAGATAGACGTTCCGGCATGTCCGGTTCCGAAGAAATCGTATCTGCTTTCGGCGATGGACGGAAAACCCGATATGCCGTGTAATTTTCTAATGGTATGGAATCTATCTTTTCTTCCGGTAAGTATTTTATAGGGATATGACTGATGTCCGACGTCCCATATTATTTTATCGGCGTTTTCTATATCGAAAGATTTTAAAATTGCAATCGTCAGTTCGACGACGCCCAGACTGGAAGCGATATGTCCGCCGTTTTTAGAGCAGACGGATATAATTTCCTCCCTAAGTTCTGCCGCAAGCGTTTCCAACTCTTCGGGCAGCAACGTTTTAAGGTCGTTCGGATTTTTTATTTTTTCTAAGAACATTATAGGTATTTATATTTCTAATTTATCCTGTCCGTAAGATATTTTATTAATTCTATGAACATAGCGGTTTCCGCGCCGGTTTTTTCTAAGTGCGCCATTGCTTTTTTATTGTATTCTTCAATTAATTTGCGGGTACTTTCAAGCCCTATATTTTCAGCCATAGTTGGCTTATTGTTTATTCGGTCTATGCCGGCCGTTTTTCCTAAAATTTCTTTATTTCCGGTAATTCCGAGAACATCGTCGACGGCTTGGAAAGCCAGTCCTATATAGCCGCCGAATTTTCTGAATTCCGATACCGCCGTTTCGTCTTTGCCGGATAATATAGCCCCTACGGCGCAAGCCGAACCGATAAGGCTAGCCGTTTTTTTTTCGTTTATATATTCAATTTTTTCGAAATCTAAATGCTCGCCGAAAGAATTGACGTCTTGAAACTGTCCTTCTACAAGTCCGCCGGCTCCGGCGGCGCAGGAAAGCTCCCTTACCGCTTCTATAATTTTTGCCGGATCGAATTCCCCGATATAATCTTTGTCCGAAAGCATAACGAAAGCTTCGGATAGAAGCGCGTCTCCGGCAAGTATCGCCGTGGCCTCTCCGAATACTATGTGACTTGTAGGCTTTCCCCGTCTCAAATCGTCGTTGTCCATCGAAGGAAGGTCGTCGTGTATTAAAGAATAGGAGTGTATAAGTTCAAGCGAAGAAGCGAAAGGCAGCAGTTTTTTTTTATCGGAAAAACCCAAACTTTCGGCGGCAAGCAAAAGAATTATTGGCCTTATTCTTTTGCCGGGCATGGTCAGGGTGTAAAGCATAGCGTCCGCAAGAGAAAATTTATTATGCGGAAATTTTTTATCGTAATGTTTTTTGATAAAATGGGCTTTTATGAACTCGTCGATTAGTTTTTTGCCGGTTTCGATATAAAGCGCAAAGTCGTTCATATATTTAGAGGCTCGGTATTTAAAGAAGGCCGGGCGCCCCCCTCGTCTTTCGCGCTTAATTCTTCGACCTTTTTTTCTGCGGAGTCCAGCTTTTTAAGGAGGTAATCCGAATATTTTATCCCCTCTTCGTAAATTATTATAGATTCGTCAAGGCCGAGGTCTCCTTTTTCAAGGTTTAAAACGTTTTCTTCCAATTTTTTCAGGGCTTCCTCGAATGTCAAATCGTTTATATTTTTTTCTTTTGAGTCCATAAAATAATTATAAAATAATCGGAAAAAATTATCAATATCAACGTTAAATAAAAAATATATTGAAAAAAATATTTCCATTTTGTATTATTAAATTAATATTAATTTTTTAAATAAGAAAAATCGGGAGGTAAACGATGTCGCCGTACATAAATTCTATTTTTACGTTTAAGGGTATTTTTTATCTGTTAGTCGTGCTGGGCGCATTAATAATGTTTATGAATATGATTATAGCGGCTTCCCTAAAAAACAGGATACCCGGCGGATTCGTCGGCAGATGGCTTACTATTATGTGGGTGTTTATGTTTTTTTTCTTTTTGGCGGAAACAGGCGCGTTTTTCTTTATTTCGTCCCTTAATAATATAAATTTATCTTATTTCCTGATAGGCGCGGTTTTATTTTTCGGGTCGGTATTCGTAGGCGTGGTTAACAGGTTTATATTTCACTTAATCAGGGAATTAGAAATCCACAAATAAACGATAATAAAAATAAGGCGCTTATCATGGACGTAAAAGGAAATATAACAAATTTAGAACTTTTCGACGTATTGAAATTTTTAGAAATTTCAAAGAAGACGGGAGTGCTAAACCTGCGGTTCGAAAATTTCGCGGCAAAACTTTTTATAAAGGACGGAATGTTATATTTCCTATCTATTTCCGACAATAACATTCTCGAAAAATTAGTAGTTAAACTCCTCGACATGAGCAAGCAGGATTATCTGCAGATGCTTGAAAAATACCGTACGTATTATAAAACTACCGCAGGCTTCGATATATATTTTTTTAAATCGGAAGCGGTATCTAAATCTAAGGAGCATGAATTTACATCCAGCTATATATCGGAAACCTTGAATTATATACTTTTCCTGACGAACGGAGAATTTGCATTCGACGAAAAACCTCTGCCCGATATTATTAATTTTGCAATTCCTATGAATTTATCTCCTATTCTGGCGGACTGCAAAAAAAGGCGCGACGAACTGGCTGTAATAACTAAAGTTATTCCGTCAAAAAATTATATTCCGGCGGTAATCACGAACAGGGGCGGCAATCTAAGGCCTCTTTCCCTTACTCCTTCGATATGGAACGTTCTTTCGTTAGTGGACGGCAAAAGGAATGTGAACCAGATTCTTTCCTTAACGGTAGAAAACGATTTCTTCGTATTAAAAACGCTTTATAATTTACTGCAAAGCGGCTATATTAAACTCGACCCTCCGCATAGCGAACCGTTCAAGGGCTCGGATTTGGTCAATTCTGTTAAAAAAATATTAAAGGAACAGCTTGGGAATAAAGCGGATAAAGTACCGGTAGATTTTAATATTTTGAGCAAGGGAGACAAACAGTCTTTAACGAAAGCTATTCAGGATATAGAAAGATACGTCTATATGTTTGTCGACGACAAAAAAGCGGCAAAAATAGATTACCTGTTAAAACAATTGCTTATGGGCGTTTAATATGAAAGAACAAAAGGATGCCCGCCTTTTTGCCCCGCCGTATCTGGCAGGTATTTTCGGTTATAATATAAAATATTCCCTTTCCCCCCTGATACACGGCTCTCTAAATAAACTTCTCGACGCAAATCTATGCTACGGCATGTTCGACGTTCCTCCTGAAAAATTTGCCGCCGCATTTAACGGCTTTAAGTCGCTCGGCATGAAAGGCGCAAATATTACCCAGCCATATAAAACCGAGGTTTTAAAGCATATACGTTCTTTAAGCGCGGAGGCCGAAACCGTCGGAGCGGTGAATACGGTAAATTTGGAAGAAGACGGCAATTACCGCGGATATAATACCGATATAAACGGATTTGCCAGCGCCGTAAATTATGAATTTAAAGAAAATTTAAACGGCAGGAGAGTTATTCTTCTCGGAGCCGGAGGCGCTTCGAGAGCGGCGCTTTATGCCTCGATAAGAGACGGAGCAAAAGATATTTTAATAATTAACCGCAGTGCGGACAATGCCGATAAACTTAAAAAAGAAGCCTGTTTATGGAAAGAGTCTCTAAAATCGAATGCCGGAATTGAATCTTACGGTTTTAATTCAGGCGCGGCGTTAGAAAGTATTTTATCGGAAAAATGGGATATTATAGTTAATACCGTAACGCCGTCTGCCGAAAGCGGCAGGTTGATTAATAATTTATTTGCGGGTTTAAAAAAATTCAGGCGCGGCTTTTTTTTGTTTGATATTTCTTATTCTTCAAAATCTTCAGGCTTTTTAAACGTTCTCGAGGAAAAGTCGCTGAAACGCGCAGACGGGTTGTCTATGCTCTTATTTCAGGCAGTCGAAAGTTTTTATATCTGGACGGGTAAAAGAGCCGATTTTGATATTATCAAAGAAGTTTTAAGCGGTATATTTTAAAAATTTCGGATTATATGGTAAAATTAAATATGCAATTTTGCTTATTTTAAAAAAATATGCCGTAAGGGATTTGAATGAATAACGACTTCATGTCATCGGTTAATTATACCGGCGAAAAGTTAGGCGATATACTGTTAAAGCACGGCGTCGCAAGAAAAGACGACATATCTAACGCCCTGCTGATGCAGGAAAGAATAAGGTCGGGAATAGCCAAGGGCGAAAAGCTTAAAGATTTAAAACTTGGAGAGATTCTCGTAAAAAACGGCATTATAACTGCCGCTGAATTAAACTCGGCGCTTGAAGAGCAGAAGCGCGTGGGCGGAAGCATAGGCAGACAGCTGACGAAGCTCGGCTTCATTAAGGATTCCGACCTTGTCTCGTTTCTTTCGAAAGAGTTCGGTGCCGCAACAGTAAACCTGCTTGAAGGCGAAATTCCGGAAAGCGTGATAAAGCTTATACCGCCGGATCTTGCCGTTAAACTGCAGGTGGTTCCCTTTAAAAGACAGGGCAACACGATGTACCTTGCCGTATCCGACCCTACAAGAGTCGAGGCGCTTGACGACATAAAATTCTTAACGGGTTTAAATATAGAAATAGTAGTTGCGTCCGAAAACGAAATCGCCTCGGCATTATCTAAATATTATAATGCATCCAGCATTCTTACCGAAAACAAAGATTATCTCAACTCAATCGCTATCGAGGAAACCAATGAGGAAGTAGATATATCCGAACTGCAGAGGTCGTCTTCGGAGCAGCCTATTATAAAATTCGTAAATAAGGTTCTTCTGGACGCCGTTAAAATGAGCGCAAGCGATATTCATATAGAGCCTTACGAATCCATCGTAAGAGTGAGATACCGTATGGACGGAAAATTAATAGAGCAGATGAAAATACCCGGACAGCTCAAAAATCCCATAATTTCGAGATTAAAAATAATGTCGCAGATGGACATAGCCGAAAGGAGACTGCCGCAGGACGGGCGCATTAAGGCAAGAATGGATAACAAAGAAGTAGATATGAGAGTGTCGTGCCTTCCGACCCTTTTCGGGGAAAAAATAGTTATCAGGGTTCTCGACAAATCCAACCTTCAGCTAGATATGAGAAAATTAGGGTTTTCCGAAGAACAGCTGATAGATTTTAAGACGGCTATACACAGACCCTACGGGATGATTCTCGTTACCGGGCCTACGGGGTCGGGCAAGACGACTACTTTATACAGCGCGCTTTCGGAGGTGAACAGACCGGACGTAAACATTTCGACCGCCGAAGACCCCGTCGAATATAATATTCAGGGTATAAATCAGGTTCTTGTCAACGAAGAAATCGGCTTGACTTTCGCTTCCGCTTTAAGGTCGTTTCTTAGGCAGGACCCCGATATTATAATGGTCGGAGAAATAAGAGATTTAGAAACGGCCGAAATTGCAATAAAGGCGGCTCTTACAGGTCATCTCGTCCTTTCGACTATTCATACGAATAATGCGTCGTCCACTATATCCAGGCTTATAAACATGAAAGTAGAGCCGTTTCTCGTAGCTTCGAGTTTAAATTTGGTTATCGCGCAGAGGCTCATAAGAAAATTATGCGCCGAATGTAAAGAACCGTATTATGCAGACGTTAACGCACTGGCTAAATTGGGATTTACGAACGCCGAAATTGCCGGAAAGCGTTTTTATAAAGCAAAAGGCTGTCCTGCATGCAATAAAACCGGCTATAAAGGTAGAATAGCGATATACGAAGTTCTTAACGTCGGAGACGACGTCAAGAACAAAATTTATGAAAACGCCAACGAATTTGAAATACAAAAGGTTGCGGTAAATCATGGAATGAAGCCGTTAAAAGAATCGGCAAAAGAAAGGTTCCTAGAGGGAACTACTTCGCTTGAAGAAATTATTCAGTATTTAGACGAAAAAAGCGTAGATATTCAAACTTGACATAAAAGTTTTTTTATTATATTTGTATATTATGTAAAAATATTAAAAGGAGCCGCATATGCCGTCAATTGCCGATTTATTAAAAACAACCGTGGACCAGGGGGCTTCCGATCTTCATATAGCGGCGGGAACGCCTCCGCAAATAAGGCTTAGGGGCTCTCTTGCTCCTCTCAATTTTCCCGTGCTTTCGCCTTCCGATACGCAGGGTCTGTGTTACAGCGTTATTACCGACCTGCAGAAAAAAAAGTTCGAAGAAACGCACGAGCTGGATTTTTCTTTCAGCCAGAAAGGGGTTTCGCGGTTCAGGGGCAATTTATATTACGACAGGGGCGCGGTCGCAGGGGCGTTCAGGGTTATACCCCATGAGATTCCTTCTATCGATTTGCTGGGTCTCCCGCCCATGATAAGGGAAATTATCAAATCTCCGAGGGGGCTCATACTCGTTACCGGACCTACGGGTTCGGGTAAAACAACCACTCTTGCTTCCATGATAGATGCGATAAACCAGACAAGGCATGAACATATAATTACTATCGAAGACCCTATAGAATATGTATTCCCGCATAAAGGATGCCTTGTTAACCAGAGAGAGATAGGACAGGATTCAAGCAGTTTCTCGGAGGCGTTAAGGCATATATTGAGAGAAGACCCGGATGTAGTTCTCGTCGGCGAAATAAGGGACATGGAAACCATGGAAGCCGCCCTTACCATTGCCGAGACCGGACACCTTACTTTCGGAACGCTTCACACTAATTCCGCCGTTCAAACTATAAGCAGGGTCATAGATATATTTCCTCCTAACCAGCAGCCGGAGGTGAGGTCGTCGCTTTCCTTGTCCCTCGTTGCGGTACTGTCGCAAACCCTTATACCGAGGGTAGATACTTCAGGCAGAGTGCTGGCGGCGGAATTGATGATACCAAACGCCGCGATAAGAAATCTGATAAGAGAAAATAAAATTCATCAGATTTATTCGCAGCTTCAGCTCGGACAGGAAAAGTTCGGCATGCAGACGCTGAATCAGGCGCTTGCGTCGCTAGTAAATAAAAGAATAATAAGCGAAGAAGACGCATACAACAGATCGTCCGACATAGAAGAATTAAAGCAGGCTATAAGTTCCGGAGTGATGTCTAAAGGCGGATTAATGGGAAATGCCGGGATATCCGTTTCCAATAACTCCGGACAGAGTGCTATGGGTTCTATGGCAGGCAGGCCGGATGCGGACGGGGATAAACCTTTTTCGGGAATAGATTTCGGTAATTTATAATCGGAGGCGGGTAGATGGCGACCTATCAATGGAAAGGCAAAAAGCACACGGGAGAATATTTAAAGGGGGAAATTACCGCCGAAAATTATCAGCAGGTGATTGAAGAGATAAGAAAGAAGGATGCTTATCCTATAAGCGTAAAGAAAAAAAGCGAATTTTTCACGTTAAGCCTTCACGCACAAAAAGAAATCAGCCCGAATACCAAAATAAGCGACAATAATCTCATAGTTTTTACCAGGCAGTTTTCTTCTTTGATAGAATCCGGAGTGCCTATACTTCAAGGCTTGACCATAATGATAGAACAGCAAAAAAATAAAGAATTAAAAGGCATCCTTATAAAAATAAGGGAAGGCATAGAAAGCGGAGCGTCTTTGTCGGACAGCCTTAGAAAATTCCCCAAGGTTTTTAACGATTTATATGTTAATCTTGTGGAATCCGGCGAAAAAGGCGGAGTTTTAGACAGGGTTTTCAAAAGGCTTTCGGTATATTTCGAGAAAATATTAAAGCTGAAAAGAAAGATTAAAGGGGCGATGATATATCCGATAGTAGTTTTGAGCGTCGCAATCGGAGTTATCGTTATTCTTATGACTTTCGTTATTCCCGTATTCGCAAATCTCTTTTCAAGCGTTGGAGCAAAATTACCGGCTCTTACCAGAGACGTTATAGGTTTCTCGGATTTTATGAGGTCGTATATACTTTATATAATAATTGCGTTAGGCGCTGCGATATTCGCCCTCAAGGCTTATCACAAAAAAGAAAGCGGGAAGAGAAATATCGACAGGATCGTCCTTAAAATACCGGTTATCGGAATCCTGCTTAAAAAAGTCGCCATAGCAAGATTCGCAAGAACTCTTTCTACTATGGTAGAAAGCGGAGTGCCTATACTTGCAGGACTTGCCATAGTTTCTAAAACAAGCGGCAATAAAATCATAGAAGAGTCTTTAATGCAGACTAAAGAAGATGTTTCTTCCGGTTCGCCTTTAAGCGCCGCTTTGAATAAAACCAAACTGTTCCCGCCTCTCGTTATCCAGATGGTTATGGTCGGTGAAAAAACCGGAAATCTCGACGCTATGCTTGCCAAAGTTGCCGATTATTACGACGAGGAAGTCGATAATGCCGTCAATAACCTGACGCAGATGCTGGAGCCGGCGCTGATAATATTTCTCGGCGTAGTCGTAGGAACGCTGGTCGTCGCTATGTATCTTCCGATATTCAATCTCGGAAAAGCTATTAAGGGATGAAGAACGATTATAAAAGCGTTTACAGGGACATATACGGCAAGATAAGATTTACGATAATTTTCAGAATCCTTGCATTTTCGGTAATTATCCTCGCCTATATTCTGGCGAATTTTAAAAATATAGTCCGTTATTCCGCTTCCGTTTATTTATTTATAGCTTCGGCTATACTTCTGACCTCGATTTACTACGCAATTCTCATTTATCTCAAAAAAAAAGAAAATTACAGGTTTTTAATATATTTTGCTTTTGTCCAGCTGTTTGCCGATTTTATTTTTATATCTTTTATAGTTTTATTTAACGGGGGCATAAACGATAAATTTATTTTCTTATATTATTTATTAATATTAATTTCCGGATTTATTTTTTTAAAAACCGGGGTAATGATATCCGGTATCGCATCGGCTATAGCTATCGGACTGTCTGCGGATTTACAGTATTATTTCGATATAGGATACCACTCCTATTTTTTTTATAATCCCGATAAGCTGTTATTTATAACAAGCACGAATATACTCGGTGTTTTAATATTCAGCTGGCTTCTGTACCGTTTTTCCGGGGAACTGGGTATGCTGAGCGACACGATTGTCGAAAGGGATGAATTTATAAAAAATTCACAAAATTTTAACAGGGAGTTGTTTAACAGCTTTTCGCAGGGAATTATAGTTCTCGACGAAGGCTATTCTGTTATTTTTTTGAACGCCGCCGCCGCCGGCATGCTTAATTTAAATTCCCTAGAGGTAGATTTTAAGCATAAATCCGGCATTCTGCATAAGTTTAACGTGAAAATAACCGATATTTTTGAAAATTTTCCGACGGATTTATTAGAAATAAAAGAAACATATTCCGAAAATTATCCGAAACGTTTTGAATTAAACCATAAAAATATGGTTTTAGGGTTCGGTATGACCAAACTGGAAACGGCAGGGCATAGAATAGGCAGGTATATTTTGTTATTCAGGGATATAACGTATATAAAACAGCTGGAATTGGAGTCTAAGATTAACGAAGGGCTGACGACCGCCGGAAAGCTTGCCGGATGGCTTGCGCACGAAATAAGAAACCCGCTTTCCGCTATAAACACGTCTATTTATGTTCTAAGTTCCGAAAATATGGACTGCAAAGAAGGCGATTACGCCAGATTAATGGGCATTATATCAACCGAAGTGCGTAAATTGGATAATCTGGTAAACGATTTTTTAGGTTTTGTAAAAATAAAGTCTAAAACTATAGGCGGAAACGTAAATTTTGAAAAAATCAACGTATTTTTATTCCTTGAAGAATCAGCGTCGAGATATGCTTTTAACTCTATCAAAATACATAACAGCGTCGGAAAGGATGCGGAAATATTTTCGGAAAAAAGCAGGATAGGACAGATATTTGCAAATATAATTCAAAATGCCGCACAATCCATAGAAAGAAAGGCGCCGCGCGTTAAAAACGGCAAACGTGAGACGGGAATTATAAGGTTCGGTTCAAAAAAGATAAAAAACGGGCCGGATAAAAATTATATTTCCATAAGCGTTTCGGATAACGGGGAAGGAATGGACGATTTTACCCGTAAAAATGCTTTCAAGCCTCTTTTTACTACTAAAGAAAACGGTTTCGGATTAGGACTGTCCATAGTCCATTCGATAACGGAAAGTTTGGGCGGAGAAGCAAGCATAATAAGCAGGGCAGGAAGGGGAACCTTAATAAGAATAAACATACCGTCTTAATTTAATTTAAAATGGAAAATGAACCTAAAATATTAATAATAGACGACGAAAAGTCCATACTTGAATCGTTAAAAATACTTCTTAAACTGGAAGGATACGATATTTTTACCGTCGAAAGCGTAAGTTCGGCAATAAAACTTATCGACGAAAAAAATTTTAATTTGATTATATCGGATATTAAAATGCCCGATATGTCCGGTATAGATTTCATAAAATATTTCAGGAAGGAAAAAGCGGATTTTATTTCTAAATATAAGCAGATTCCGGTTATATTAATGACGGCTTATTCCGATATTAAAACAGGAATAGAAGCAATAAAGCTGGGAGCGTTCGATTATCTGACAAAGCCTTTCGACAATGAAGAATTTAAAATTACCGTCAGAAGAGCATTGGACTATTTTTCGGTTTTTAACGAATTAAACGACCTGAAATCGGTTTGTCTTCCGTCAGGCGAAATAAAAGGGGTTTCTAAAGCGATAAAAAACGTCGTAAACGAAATATCGCGCATTTCTTCGGCTTTTAATAATATCCTAATTACCGGCGAGTCCGGAACCGGAAAAGAACTTGCGGCGAGGCTGGTTTACGAAATTTATTCCAAAAATTCAGGCAGTTTAAAAAATATTCCTTTCGTGCCCGTTAACCTTGCCGCTATTCCCGATAATCTTATCGAAAGCGAATTGTTCGGTTATGTTAAAGGCGCGTTTACCGGTGCGGAATCCGATAAAATGGGGCTGATAAAATATGCGGACGGAGGAATTCTTTTTTTAGACGAAATAGGCGATTTGCCATTAAGCGTTCAGGTTAAACTATTAAGGGTTTTACAGGAGAAGGTATATAGAAGATTAGGCTCCAATAAGGAAGAATCTGCGGGGATTAAAATAATTGCCGCAACGAACAAGGACTTGGGCTCATTAATATCCGCCGGAAAATTCAGGGACGATTTATATTACAGGTTAAATACCATAAATATCGAGATGCCTCCGTTAAGGGAGCATAAAGAAGATATCCCTACGCTGATTTCTTATTTTATAAAAAAGTTTTCGAAGACGATAGATTCTATTTCCAGGGAGGCGCTGTCTGCCCTCATGGATTACGATTACCCCGGAAACACCAGAGAGCTTGAAAATCTCATAGAAAGAGCTTGTATTTACTGCGAAGGAGGGGATATATCCGGCGGGGATGCGCAGAAAGAAATAAGCGCTGAATGTCTTCCCGATTATATATTTAATAACGCGGAGAAAGAAAAAAGCCCGGCGTCTGCAAAAAATGAAACCGGAGTTTTTGAAAAAAATTACGAATTTAAAGAAACAGGCGGCGAAATTTATATGGCCGAGATAGCGGATATATTCGACCGCATTAATAGAAATAGAAATATATCGCTTCCGGATTTCATGAAAGAAGTAGAAAAATATATAGCGGCAAACAGGATAAAAAAGGAAAATTCTAAATTGGAAGCCGCAAAAAGTTTAGGGTTGTCGCTTAGGTCTTTAAGATATATACTTTCTAAAAGCGGTAATAACGGATAATAATATATATATGAATTATTTAATGGTTTTTGAATATTGCGGAACGGATTATAACGGCTGGCAGGCTCAAAACAGCGTTAAAGCGCCTCCGGGAAATAAAACCGTAGAAAGCGAAATACTGAAAGCCATAAAAATTATTACGAAATTTGACGTAAAGTTATTCGTTTCGGGGAGAACGGACGCAGGCGTTCACGCTTTAAATCAGGTTGCCAATTTTAAACTTCCTTTTTATTATGATTTAACAAGGTTTAAAAATGCGCTAAACGGAATTCTGCCCCGCGACATATCGGTAAAGAACGTGGAAATAGTCCATAATTCGTTCCATGCGACGTACGATACTATTTCGAAAACGTATCTTTATAAAATAAATTCCGGATTCAGGAGTCCGTTGTTATCGGACAAGTCGTGGTTCGTTAAAGAAGAATTGAATATCGGCCTGATGAACGAATCCGCAGATATTTTTCTGGGAAGAAATAATTTTTTTAATTTTGCGAAAAGAGAAAGAAGAGAAAAAAACAAAAATTATCACAGGGTAATTACCGGAATAGAAATCTGCCGGAAAAATTACGGATTCGATATATTTATAGAGGGAGAAGGTTTTTTAAGGCATATGGTAAGAAGAATAGTCGGGGTTATAATTTTATGCGGAACCGGAAAAATGGATATTGACCGCCCGGCCGATATGCTTAAAGGAGAAAATCAAGCGCGTAATGTTATATGCGCTCCGGCTTGCGGGCTTTTTTTATATTCAGTAAGATACGGACATAAAATTTATTGTTGATATTTTATTAAGTTTCATTTATAATTCTATATAATAGTATATAAAAAAGATTTTACGACAGGGTTTTTATATAAAAGTGGGTTATACCCGCTTTTTTTGTTTTATGCACGAAAATTTAATAAAAGATATAGAAAAAATTATCGAGGATATAGTGCCTTATTACGGTTGTTATCTTGTTGGGGCGGTGTTTTTCCCTGCAAGAAAAAACAGCGGCGCTATTTTAAGAGTATATGTCGATGCCGAGGGTGGAGTGGGAATATCCGCTTTGTCCGAAATATCTAAAGAATTGAGCATGATTCTGGACGTCAAAGACATTATAAAATTTAAATACACCCTCGAAGTTTCGTCCCCAGGCATAAACAGGGTATTGTTGAAATTTAACGACTATAAAAAATTTATAGGCAAAAGAGTAAAGATAGCGTTAAAAAATAAAATAGAAGGCAGAATTAACCTAATAGGGGAGATAAAGGATGCGTCCGGCGAAAACGAAAACCGGGACATCACTATTTTCGACGAAATAGAGAATAGACCCAGGACGGTAGGTTTTCGCGATATAAAGAAAGGAAATTTATTAGTAGTATAATATAAATTTATAAAATTAAGGAGTCTTAAGGTGCCTCAAATTATTATAAACGATTTAAACCCGGTGATAGACCAGGTATCAAAAGATAAAAATATCGACAGATATCTGGTGGTGGAGGCTTTAGAGCAGGCTATTCTTGCCATAGCCAGAAAAAACCTCGGACAGGGTTATGATTTAGAAGCGCATTTTACGGAGGAAACGGGCGAAATAGAGGTTTTTATGTTTAAACAGGTGGTAGAAGAAGTTAAAAACGCCAAAATGGAAATATCCCTCGAAGAAGCCCTTAAAGTTGACCCCGATGCCATTATAGGAGACAGCCTCGGGCTTAAAGTAGAAAAAAATATTTACGGAAGAATAGAAGCGCAGGTTGCAAAGCAGATTATTTTCCAAAAAATAAAAGAAATAGAATATAAAAACATTTTTAACGAATTTAACGAGAGAAAAGGAGAGATAGTAAGCGGACTCGTAAGAAAGGTCGAAAAGTCGGTGATAATAGTAGATCTCGGAAAAACAGAGGCTATTCTGCCCAGACAGGAGCAGATATTCAGCGAAACATACAGGCCGCACGACAGGATAAGAGCCGTTCTGTCTAATATTAAAATGGAAAAAGGCGGCCCTAAGCTTATTCTTTCCCGCGCTTCGGACGAGTTTTTAGCCAAACTTTTCGAGACCGAAGTTCCGGAAATATACGACGGAGCCGTTAAGATAGTGAGAGTTGCAAGGGCGCCGGGATTCAGGTCCAAGATTGCCGTTGCTACTACCAATAAAGACATAGATCCTGTAGGCGCCTGCGTAGGAATGAGGGGAATAAGGATACAGAGTATAACCAACGAGCTTAGAGGCGAAAAAATAGATATTATACCTTATTCGGATAATCCGTCGAAATTCGTCGTAAGCGCTCTGAGTTCGGTTGAAGTTTCAAATATTACCGTCAACGAGGATTTAAAGTCTATTACCGTTGTGGTTCCCGACGACCAGCTTGCGCTTGCGATAGGCAAACAGGGTCAAAACGTAAGGCTTGCTACAAAAATTACAGGTTATAAAATAGACATTTTAAGCGAATCTAAAATTACCTCGAAGGATAAAAACGCATATAAAGACCTTATGGACATTCCCGGAGTCGGGGAAATTACGGCAAAGCTTTTGTACCAGAACGGCTACTCATCGGCAAACGATATAGCCGGCGCTGATGCGGAAAAATTAGCTAAAGATATTTCCGTGGACGCAAAAAAAGCCGGGAAAATTATTAATTCGGCAAACGTTTATTTAGAAAAAGTAAAATCCGATATCGAACTTAAAGAAAAAATAGAACAGGATACTATATAAAAAGAGAAAGGGCGCCGATTTAATCCGGCTACCTAAAAAAGGAAAAATAATGGAAGAAAGAAGGGTTTCTAAAGGAGTTATAAGGAGAAGGGCAAGCAGGACGGAACCGGAAGAAACTAAAGAAATCTTAGCCGAGCCGCAACCGGCAAATATATCTTCAGCCGGAAAACAGGAATCCGGCGAAAGGCTCTTAGAGCCCGCCGACGTTTTAACGCCGGTTAAAAATGCCGGAGAAATCGAAGAGCATAAAAAGCCTGAATCTCCGCGTTCAGCAACCGCGGCAGAAAAGTCCGCCAAGGGAAAAGAAAACGTTGTCAAATTAAAAAAAGGCGGAAAAAAAGAAGAAGTTCAAAAGCCGGACGTTCTCAGCGTAATAAAAACGTTAGACACCCTTAAAGTTAAGAGCATGGCCGAAGAAGCTGCCGAATCCGCCGCCCATAAAAAACCGGTAAAAAAAGAAGAAATAAAAAAAGGCCCTCAAGCTAAATTTCCTAAAAACGAAAAATTTATAGATACGTCCGAGGAAGGGGAATCGTTTATTTTTAGGAAGCATAAGAGAAAATTCGGGGGCAAATTTCATAAGCAGCCGAAGCGCGTCCAGCAGATAGTACCTGAGAAAAAGGCATCCAAGAAAGTGATTAAAATAAGCAGCGGCATAACCGTAAACGAATTATCTCAGGCACTCGGGGTCAAGGCGTCCGAAGTTATAAAAAAATTAATGGATGTCGGCATAATAGCTACTATGAATCATATAATAGACATAGATGCGGCTTCCCTGATTGCTTCCGAGTACGGATATACCGTAGAAAACGTAAGCTTTAACGAAGCTATAGCGCTGGAAGAATCCGTAGATGCCGAAGATTCGCTTTTGCCGAGAGCGCCCGTAGTTACTGTTATGGGTCACGTTGACCACGGAAAGACCTCGCTGTTGGATGCTATAAGGAAAACAAACGTTACGTCGAACGAAGCCGGCGGTATAACCCAGCACATAGGCGCATACAGCGTCGAGATAGACGGTTCTATGATTACTTTTCTCGATACTCCGGGTCATGAAGCATTTACGGAAATGAGGGCGAGAGGCGCCGGCATAACCGATATAGTAGTCCTTGTCGTTGCGGCGGATGACGGAGTTATGCCTCAGACGATAGAAGCTATTAATCATGCTAAAGCCGCCAACGTTCCGATTATAGTCGCAATAAATAAAATAGACAAGCCCGGCGCAAATCCGGCTAAAATCAAAAACAGCCTTCTGGAATACGGCCTTGTTTCCGAGGAGTTGGGCGGAACGACTCTTTATGCCCAGGTTTCGGCCAAAACAGGCGTTGGAATAAAAGAACTCCTAGAACTCATCATACTTCAATCGGAAATATTAGAATTAAAAGCTAATCCCGATAAGCCGGCAAGGGGAACGGTTATCGAAGCTAAGCTCGATAAGGGAAGGGGTCCCGTGGCCACGGTTTTAATACAGAGCGGCACTTTAAAAGTGAACGACAGCGCGGTATGCGGTTTGTATTACGTTAAAGTCAGGGCAATGCTCGATTACAAGGGGAATAAGATTGAAACGGCGGGTCCGTCCACTCCGGTCGAAATATTCGGCTTGGAAGGCGTAGCATCTCCGGGAGACAATTTTATCGCGCTTAAGGACGAGAAAGAGGCAAAAAGGATAAGCTTAGAGAGGCAGTTGAAGCACAGGGAAGTAGAACTGACTTCGAATGCAAGGCTTACTCTTGAGGGATTGTACGAAAAGATTAAATCCGGAGACGTAAAGGAACTTAGATTAATCGTTAAAACAGACGTTTACGGTTCTATGGAAGCTTTAATACAGTCGTTTAAAAAACTTTCCAACCCTAAGGTAAAAGTCAATATAATACACAGCGGGGCGTCGGCAATTACCGAAAGCGACGTTATGCTCGCAAAAGCGACTAACTCCATAATCATAGCCTTTAACGTCCGCCCCGAATCTAAGGCTTCGGCATTAAGCGAAACCGAGGGTATAGAAATAAGATACTACAGCATCATTTACGATGCGGTAAAAGATATTAAAGATGCGATGGAGGGGCTTCTTGCTCCTATAGAAAAAGAAAAAATTACGGGCAAGGCGGAGGTAAGAAGCGTTTTTAACGTACCTAAATCCGGAGCGGTCGCAGGGTCGTTCGTATTAAACGGCGTCGTCAAAAGGTCGTCAAACGTCAGGCTGTTAAGGGATAACGTGGTAATATATACCGGACATATAGACTCGCTCAAAAGATTTAAAGAAGACGCAAAAGAAGTTCAGGCTAATTTTGAATGCGGCATCCTGCTTGAAAATTTTAACGATATAAAAGTCGGGGATATTATAGAAGCTTACGATATAGAATATATTAAGCAGACGCTGGAATCTTCGGCAAATAATGCGTAAAATAGGAGAGTTTTAGTAAATTGATAGAAAGAAATAAAAGAGTAGCCGAACTTATCGCAAGAGAAGTTTCTTTGTGTTTGGAATTCGAAGTAAACGACGCAAGATTGAAAAATGTTACTATTATAAGCGCCGAAATTTCAAAGGACTTAAAATTCTGCAAAGTATTTTTCAGCGTATTAGGTTCCGAGAAGGAAATCAAAAAAGCGTTAAGCGGCTTCGAAAGCTCCAAGAGTTTTATTAAAAAAATCGTTTTTTCTAAAGTGCTTTTAAGGGTGGTTCCGGAAATAAGGTTCGAATATTACGGCGGACTGCAAAAGGCTTTTGACATAAACACTATTATAAACAATTATAATTCGTCGAAACAATAAAGACGATAAATAAAATAAATTTTAATTTATTAAAATTATGGTATCGATAAAAAAAGAATACTCTGCTTCGGATTTAAAGAATTTAAATAATTCCGCCGCGGATATATTCAAAATTATAGAAACGTCAAAAAAGGTTCTCATTGCGACGCATGAAAACCCAGAGGGCGACGCTATAAGTTCGGCAATAGCGACCGGTATTTTTTTAAAAGCCATAGACAAAGACGTTTATTTATACGATAAAGACCAGATACCGAATAATTTAAAATTTCTACCGCAGGTCGATAAATTTTTAAACGAGTTTCCGAAAGAACCTATAGATTTGCTTATAGTCGTAGATTGCGGGGAATTCTCGCGCGTCGGTGCTAATTACGAACAGCTCTCCGGTATAAACAGAATAATTAATATCGACCACCATTTTACAAACACATTTTTCGGACATTCTAATCTCGTACTGCCCGATGCAAGTTCCACCGGCGAAGTTCTTTTCTATCTTTTTTTAGCATACGGAGCCTATGTAAACGGTATTGCCTATTCTCCTTTCGATAATTTTCTAGGGGACAAATTAGGAGAACCCCTTCCATGCGAAACCGAAGAAAGAAAAAAAATATTATCTTTTATAAACGACGGCGTCGCTCTGTCTTTATATACGTCCATATTGACCGATACCGGTTCTTTTCATTACTCTTCGGCAAATAAAAGGTCTTTTTATATATGTTCCGTTTTAAACGAATATAATTTAGACCCCGCTAAAATAGCTACGGAGCTTTTTGAAACTAAACCTGCCGAAATGTATTATCTGCTGGGGAAAAGTTTAAACACGCTTGAATTTTCCTCTAACGGAAAGGTCGCATCTATGGTAGGAACCAAGAAAATGATAGAAGACGTATTGAAGGAATCCGACGGAAACAGGATTAACGGCTTATACGAAAATTTCGTAAACTATCCGAGGTCGATTCAGGGCGTCGAAATAGCTATATTTTTCAGGGAGACAGGATTTAACCAGTACAGGTTGAATTTCAGGTCTAAAAGCTACGCGAACGTCGCATATGTTGCCGAGAAGTTCGGAGGCGGCGGACATAAATTTGCGGCGGGATGCAAAGTAAACGGCGATATAAACGAAATTAAAAACGAAGTATATAAATACTGCAGCGAAATAATATAAAATAATAATAAAATAACGTAAATATTTTAAGTACGGCAATGAATAAGGATAAAAATAATTTAATAAGCGGGATTTTAGTTATAGACAAACCTCAAGATATGACCTCTTTTAAAGTAGATTCTTTAATAAAAAAGGAGCTTAACTGTTCCAAAGTAGGACATGCCGGAACATTGGATCCCTTTGCCACCGGAGTGCTGCCCGTTCTTTTAAACAAAGCCACAAAGCTTCAGGATAGCTTAGTTAATCTTCCGAAATCGTACGAGGGGACGCTTAAATTAGGCGTAAGCACCGATACGCTCGATATCGACGGCCGCCAAAATGCCGCGAGAGACGTTTTGGATTCGGAAATGGACGGCGTAATCCTTTATCTTAAAAATTTAAAGGGCGATTTTATTCAAAAGATACCGGCTTTCAGCGCCAGAAAACATAAAGGTATCCCTTTATATAAATATGCAAGAAAAAATATCGGCGTAATTCTGGAAAATCCCACATCCGTAGTTAAAATCCATAATTTTGAAGTAAAATCGCACGGCAACCCTTTCATAGATTTCAGATGCACCGTTTCGAAAGGAACGTACGTAAGGGCGATAGCGCAGGATATTATCGATAAATTCGATATTCCGGCGCATCTATACAGCCTTAAAAGGACGAGCGCCGGCGGTTTCGATATTTCCCAAGCGCTTCCGCTGGAGTCGCTTGAAAAAGGTTCCGATTTTATCATAGAGAACCTGATACATATTGATAAAGTTTCGGGTATTCATACCGGCGGCATTAATTAAATATATGCCGGCAAAAAAAATAAACTAACTAAAATATATCCTTAAGGGGGTTCAATTAAATGCCTATTTCAAAAGAAGAAAAAAACGCAATAATCGAGAAATTCAAGACTCACGATAACGATTCCGGTTCGGTTGAGGTGCAGGTTTCACTGCTTACATACCGGATTAATTTGCTATCGGAACATTTTAAAAAGTTTGCCAAAGACCACCATTCCAGAAGGGGTCTTTTAAAAATGGTTTCGAAAAGAAGGCATCTTCTGGACTATTTAAAAAGCAAGGATGAGGCAAGATATAAAAATCTGATAGAAGCTCTTGAACTTCGCAAATAAAACCAAAAAGATAAATAAATTTTTCTTAAAAGCAATTTAATCGGATTTAATAGGAGACAAGATGATAAGCAACACTTTAATGTTTGACGGCAAGGCAATAACTATCGAAACTGGGAGGCTTGCCAAGCAGGCGTCCGGAAGCGCGTTAATTTCTATAGGAGATACTAAAGTTCTCGTTACGACGTGTATAAATAAAAAAATAAAGGAAGGAACCGATTTTTTGCCTCTTACCGTGAATTACGTAGAAAAATATTATTCCGCCGGAAAAATACCGGGCGGTTTTTTTAAAAGAGAAGCGAGGCCGACAGAAAAAGAGGTTTTGACCTCCAGATTTTTAGACAGGCCGATAAGACCTCTTTTTCCGGATAATTATTTTTTTGACACGCAGATAATAGCTACAGTCGTTTCCATGGATAACGAAAACGACCCGGATATGGCGGCAATGTTAGGAGTTTCATTTTCTTTGATGCTGTCCGAAGCCCCTTTTAAAGGACCAACCGCAGGCGTTAGAATTGCAAGGGTAAACGGTAATTTTATCGCTAACCCGACTTATAAAGAACTTGGAGCCAGCGATACGTTTCTTATAGTAGCAGGCTCAAAAGACGCCATAACGATGGTAGAAGGGAGTTTTAACGAATTAGACGAGGAAGAACTCGTTTCGGCGATAGAGTTCGGGCATAATAAAATTGTAGAATTAATCGAGTTTCAAAACAAGATTTTATCGGGAATAAGTATTGTTAAAGCAGAGCCGGAAGAAATTAAAATACCGGAAGGGTTATATGAAAGAGTTAAGGAGCTTTCTTACGACGATTTATCCGATGCCCTTAAAATTTCCGCTAAGCTGGAAAGAAACGAAAGAGTGGAAAATTTAAACGCCAAGGTTATCGAACTGCTGAACGAGTCTTATCCGGGCTATGAAGCGGCTATAAGCCATATTCTGGAATCTATTCAAAAAGACATATTAAGGAATAACATAATCAACGAAGGTTTAAGGATAGACGGAAGAGGACTTGCTGACATTAGGCCTATAAGCTGTTCCGTAGGCGAACTTCCTATGGCTCACGGAAGCGCCGTTTTTACGCGCGGCGAAACTCAGGCTCTTGTAGCCGCTACCTTAGGGACTAAATTCGACGAGCAGATAATAGACGCCCCCGAGAAAGAATCGACAAAAAGATTTATGCTGCATTATAATTTTCCGCCTTTTTCGGTAGGCGAGGTCGCTCCTTTGAGGTCTCCAGGCAGAAGAGAAATAGGTCACGGGTCTTTGGGCGAAAAAGCGCTCAGATATATAATTCCGTCCGCGGAAGAATTCCCTTATACGATAAGATTGGTTTCCGAAATACTCGAGTCTAACGGGTCTTCTTCTCAGGCTACAATCTGCGGGGGCACTCTGGCTTTGATGGATGCGGGAGTTCCCATAAAGGCTCCGGTTGCGGGAATAGCCATGGGGCTTATTAAAGAAGGAGATAAAGTTGCAATACTTTCCGATATTTTAGGGGACGAAGACCATCTTGGAGATATGGATTTCAAAGTTGCGGGAACCGCCAAGGGAGTAACAGCCCTGCAGATGGATATTAAAATTTCGGGAGTTACCAAAGAGATTTTAAGAAATGCTCTTTCGCAGGCAAAAGAAGGAAGAATGCATATACTCGGCATAATGGTTCAGTCTATAAGCGAACCCAGAAAGGATATGGCAAAAAATGCTCCGAGAATCGTCACTATGATGGTTAAGCCGGAAAAAGTCAGAGAAGTTATCGGGTCCGGCGGAAAAGTCATAAAGGGCATAATAGAAAAGACCGGCGCAAAGGTCGATATAGAAGATTCGGGAAAGGTTACAATTTCTTCTACAAACGGCGAATCTTTAAAACTTGCCGTCGCTATGATAAACGATATAACCCAGGAAGCGGAAATAGGCAAAATTTATTTCGGAAAGGTCAGAAAGATAATGGAGTTCGGCGCTTTTGTCGAAATATTTCCCGGAACAGACGGACTGGTCCATATTTCGCAGATAGATAACAAGAGGGTAGAAAAAGTTTCCGACGTTCTGAAAGAAGGCGACGAAGTAAAAGTTAAAGTTTTAGACGTGGACAGGGCCGGCAAAATAAAACTCTCTATAAAAGAGACTTTATGAAAAATTTTAAAAAAGAAGTATTAGAATCCGGGATTACGCTTATTACGGAAAAAAAACCGTATTTTAATTCCGTAAGCATAGGATTATGGGTAAAAACAGGCTCGGTTTACGAGCCTGCGGAATTAAACGGCATATCCCATTTCATAGAGCATCTGTTTTTTAAAGGAACCAAAAATAGAACCTATAAAGAAATAAACAGAGAAATAGACCTTATGGGAGGAGCGCTGAACGCTTTTACCGGAACGGAGCTTACCTGTTTATATACCAAAGTCTTATACAAAAATTACGATGCCGCCGTCAACCTTTTAATCGACCTGATGTTTAATTCTTTGTTTCCGGAAGACGAAATAGAAAAAGAGAAAAGCGTAATATTACAGGAAATTTCCGGCGTACAGGACGACCCCTCGGACTATTCGATGGAACTTTTTCATAGAAATTTTTACGGAAATTCATCGTATGCCTTTCCTATCCTTGGAACCGAAAATACGATTAAAAATTTTAACCGAAAAAAAATATTAGATTATTATTACGGCCATTATAATCCCGAAAATATAATAATTTCTATCGCAGGCAATTTCGAGCATAGTAAAATAGCGGATTCGGTCAACAGGCATATGGGCGAAATAGCTTCGAGCTTCGATAAAGGAGTAATAAGAAAAAAATTTAAAACCGACAAAGTGTACGGCGATTTTATTCAAGATAAAGATTTGGAGCAGACCCATTTCTTAATAGGACTTGAAGGCATAAGCAGGTCGGACGAGGATTTTTTTTCCGTAGAAGTTTTAAACACTATTCTTGGCGCTTCCGTGAGTTCTAAGCTTTTTCAGGAAGTAAGGGAAAATAAAGGGCTTGCCTATTCTATCTATTCAAATTCCGTGTTTCATAAATCGGACGGATATTTTTATATTTATGCAGGCGTTTCTCCCAAAAAATTCAAGCTTTCTAAAGAACTTATCTTCGACATAATCGACGGCATAGTAGGCGGCGGCATTAGCGAAGAAGAAGTTATAAACGCCAAAAAACATATATACGACGGTTTTCTTCTTAGTATGGAATCTACCGGAAATATAATGAACCGCAATGCAATAAATGAAATTTACGAAGGCAGATATATCTCCAAGGCGCAGGTTTTGAAAAAGATAGAAAAAGTCGACAGGCATTCCGTGAAAAGAATTTCCGGCCGGTTATTTTCAAACAAAAATAATAGAAATATTTCGGTTCTCGGCAAGGTTAAATAATATATTAATATATATTAATAGAACAGGCGGGCGTTATTTTTATGGATACGGATGTTTATTACCCCAAATCTTACGATATTATTTACAGGTCTGGTTACGTTATAGGCTTTATAGGAATAGCTTTATTTGCTTTTTCTTATATTTATTCGGATATACTCGGCTTTTATTCGGGAATTTCTATTTTTTACGCAGGTTCATTGATTTCTTCGTCGTTCCTTTTGGTATGGAAGAAAGAAATCAAAATATTTATATTATCCTGCGTAATTCTTGGGATTTTATTTGCGGCGGGTTATGTTTTTGTTTTTAAAAATCCGGAAATTTTAATTATATCTATTGGGTTTGTTCTTGCCGGAGTCGCGGGGCTTTACGGCAAAGAAGCCCACTGTTTTCATTTTATCGAAGGATGGATTTTGATGTGGTCTTTTCCGATTTTAATTTTTTCTAATTTATTAATTTACGGATTAAATGTCGAGAATTACGGTATAATCCGTGTTGTTTTTTCTGTAATTTATGTCGTAATAACCCTTATGGCGCTTTCTTTTTTAATTAAAAAATTGAGACAGCCTTTAATGCAATTCTGTCAGAATTAAAATAAATTATTTTTTTATTGTATTATGACTTTTAAGTCATTATAATAATATATATGGTAGAAAATATAGATAAATACGAATTGATTTTGTCGTCCTCGAGAAAGCTGATAGAAGAAATCGGATTTTCGGCTTTGACAATGGATAAGGTGGCGCAGAAAGCAGGTATAGCCAAGGGAACGGTTTATCTTTACTTTAAAGATAAAGACGAACTTTTAGAAAAAGTCCTGTCCTCCGGTTTCGAAAGAATGTTCGAAAGAATACAAAACAGGGTTGCGAAAGAGAGCGGCGGAATCAATAAGTTAAAGGCTCTTATCGGCGAGAATATAAACCATATTTATGAAAACAGGTATTTCTTTAAAACGATTTTTTTAGACGAAGTCAACGTCGTGTTTTTGAAAAAAAAATCTAAAGAATCTTTTAATTTAAGAAGAAAAAGATATACCGATTTTATAGGAGAGATTATAAAATCAGGCATAGATTCCGGAGAGTTCAGAAGCGATTTATATCCTGCAAAAGGCGGGTATATGCTTGTATCGTTAATCAAGACCAGCGCAATATACAATTTCCTCAACGACAGATTCGAACCTGTTCCCGAGATGATAGAAAAAGATACCGAAGAGATATTAAATCTATTTCTGCACGGCATATCCGTCAAATAATTTTTTAAAAGAAAATGGTTGAAAAATCCCACAAAAATTACAAGTGGATAGTTCTTGCGCTTGTCGTAGTATCGTCGTTTATGGCAATACTCGACGTTAATATCGTAACGGTCGGGCTTCCCAAGATGATGTCCCATTTCGGAATTAACGTTACGGACGTGGAATGGGTAATGATAGCCTATACTATTGCCTATTCTATCGTTATACTTCCTATGGCTTACGTCAGAAGAAAATGGGGAATAAAATATCCGTTTATAGTATCCATTGCCGTTTTTGTTATCGGCTCGGCTTTATGCGGACTGTCTCCTTCTTTCACCGACCTTGTTATATTTCGGGTCATACAGGCTATAGGAGGCGCCGGACTAACGCCTACCGGCCTTACCCTGCTTGCGGAAGTGTTTCCTCCCGATGAAAGGGGCGAGGCTATGGGTATATGGTCTATCGGCGCGATGGTGGCTCCGGCGGTAGGGCCGACTCTCGGCGGATATCTCGTCGATTATGTTGACTGGAGATGGATATTTTACGTAAATGTCCCTATAGGCATCATATCCATATTAGGTTCTATAGCAATTTTAACGCATGATATACCGATAGAAAAATATACAAAAAAGTTCGATGCGCTCGGGTTTTTATTTATGGCATTATCTATGGCCTCTTTGCTGTTTGCTTTGAACGAGGGGCAGACGCTTGGTTGGCACGCGCCCGTCATAATACAGTCCGAAGTGATAAGCGGATTTTCTTTTGTTTTTTTTCTGATAGCAGAATTATTCGTGGAAACGCCTATTCTTAATCTGGATATTTTTAAGAACTATAATTTCGTTATCGCATTTATAGTTAATATGGTTAGGGCCGTAGGAATTTTCGGAGCCATGTTTCTTCTTCCTCTCTTCATAGAAAACGTCCTTAATTACGATGCTATGAACGCCGGAATTTTAATGGCTCCAACCGCCGTCGCTGTGGCGCTGGTATCGCCTTTTTCCGGAAAAATATCCGACAGGATAGGACCCAGATATCCCCTTTTTGCCGGACTGCTAATAGTCGCGGCGTCTATGTTCATGTTTGATAATCTTTCTTTAAATACAAGCGTTTACGATATAGTAGTAAATCAGTTGATAAGAGGCGTGGGCATCGGTCTCCTGAATGCGCCGGTAATGAGCGCCGCCCTGAATTCGGTAAAAAGGGATATGCTTCCCGAAGCCTCCGGTTTGATCCCGGTATCGCTTC